>CALXOW010000020.1 GCA_944390115.1 uncultured Anaerobiospirillum sp. | reverse complement strand
AAAGCACGGTGGAACCCAGTTGAATTTGCCCAACTGAGAGATAAGTATCGCCAAAAGCATCACCTCATCGTGGAGGTTCCGGCTGACCCGACTCCAACCAAGGACAATAGTGCGGCAAAGCAAGCAGTTAGCACGCGCAAGCTCGTCTCGCGCGCTCCATCGTCTGACCGCCTCAACTATGCCTCATACACCACCGAGTACCGTAACCCTAAGAACTGCTGCGTCTTTACCAGCCAATTTAATAGAGCTGGCTCGTGCCTTAAATTCACCTTACCAACAACGGCAGAGGAAATAATCCAAGGAACCTTCCACGGTAAAGTACTCGGGGCTGATGGCTTATTTCACAATATAAGCTGTGAACTTGACTTTGGCAATAAAAAGCATCCTGACCTGGTTTGGCAGAAATTAAAAGATAAGAATGGAGAAATTAATCTCCAAAATATCAAAATTGTCTATCAAACCTTGCACACTAATAATGGCCGCTTGTGCAAGCGCCTTGCGGTGTATAGTTGCATTCCTGGTCAGCCTGAAAATCTGTCCAACAAGGTGGAGCAGATCTTTGAAGTCTTAAATAACAAAGCCAATGGCGTTAAACGTAAAAACAATAAAGTCAATGGCGTTGAGAGCAACAAAGATAAAGCCAAGGGCAATAACAAAAATGCCGGTAAGGAAGCATGGCTCAAGCGAGTGGTGGCGCTTGATCTGAGCCTCCAGACCGTTGCTGTGCTGTCATTTGATGGAAAAAAGTTCACTCTGTTATACGAGGACTTTCTGCAGCTCAACACTAAGAGAAGAGTGCAACAGTGGAAGAGTCTGCTACGCAAGACGCAACAGGACCAGCGTGCTTATAACAAGTACATGGCCAAGATTAACCCGAGATTTTACGACGCTCACGGCCGTCGTCTCAGCGACGCTGAGGTTTATGCCAAATTTGGCTATATTAAGGAGTGGTACGATAATAAGGCGTTACGCCTATTAAATGTTTTACGCGAAGATAATCGTAAAATCGCACAATTCCGTCACGATGCGCACTTGAAGCTTATTTACAAACTTTTACCTTTGGGTGGTATTGTAATCACAGAGCAAATGAATTATCACAGTCTCGCCGAATGTGCGAGAATCAACCCATTACAAAACGGAGGAGAAAGAAATTCGGCGGCGATGCAGCGGGAAATGCATCAAGTACAATTTGATCAAGAGGATTTATCGCTTCAGACTCACCATAGAAGTAATAAGAGCGCCCAGAGCGCCACCTCAGGCACTAGTTCTCACCGTGTCACAGGTACATATGCAAAAAATCAAGAGTCAGCAAGAGATAAAGCTTCCGCAAAGAGTGCTTCGGTCAAGTCCAAGGCAACGGCCGCTACATTAAACCGGGCACAGCGCCGTACATCCGGTGCTCCTGTCCAATCAAATAAGACTAATCAGAGCAAAGCAGAGCGTATGCCGGCCCAAAAGCGGTCTCGTTTTGGGGCTGCGATTGGTCGTGCTGCACCTGCCTCCTTTATCCAGACTTATAAGACCATACTAGCCAAGCAGGGTGGAATTTTGGTTGAAGCTCCGACCCAGCTGCTTAAAGCCACTCAACGCAATCCACTGCTAGAAGCTACGCCGCAAGCTTTTAACAAGCTTGAAGGTGGGCTCTCGCAGCGTTATAAGCAAGTGCTGGTGCCTAGTGCGGTCAATGGTCTTGACCATGATATTAAGGTATGGGTTCAACGTGACTTTATGGCAGCATTTACTTTAATGCATGCTGTTTATAATGAAAAACTCATCCCTGATAAAGGCAAGACCAAGGAACGCAAGAGCGGTAAGTCTAAAAGTAAGGTGCTCAATGATGTGGATGTGGCCACCTGCCGGGCCGATTGGGCGGCATTTATGAAGGCCTACTACTACACCATGAAACATCTGCGGGATAAGGGACTTTGCCCTGATTTGGTCAAAGAGACTTTGCGTCCAAGCAAGCATGACCTCAAGGACCATGATTGGCGTTGGGGCATGCGAGCTTGGTTGCAAATAAAGAAAACAAGAGCTTGAGCCAACGAGGTTACGATTTCAGTGTGATGTCTTAATGTTTTAAGGCTAACTTTATCTTATAGCGTTTGTCTTACCCAAGACATGAAAGCATAACGCTTAATGCCTAGTTATAAGGTATGAGTTCCTGACGTTGTAACTATGGTTTGGACAGTATCTTGCTGGGGGCAATGAGCTGTAATCTATAGAGAAACATAGACCTCCGTGAAGCGGGCTAGATTGATGCATAAAGCGCAAGCTGGCCTTAATCTAAAGATGATTAAGGTGTGAGTTTCTGTAAATACCTTAATGTTACATTATAAAATATAATTAGATTTATCTAATTATAGTTTATAATGTGATTCACTTATTGGTGTAAAGCGTGGTTCTGCTCTTCGAGTAGTAACTGCATCATTAAGAGGCATCAAAGTTAATTTATAACAGCTCCTGGCAATATTCTTCTTTGTGGGGGTTAACTATGTTGGTGTGGGCGGGCGATCCCATTGCCTTGAGCATTGGTCCAGTAGTACTGCGCTGGTACGGACTTCTCTTTGCCGGAGGCTTTGTCTTAGGCTATTTCATCATGGTGGCGATGTTCAAACGCGCCAACTATCGCACCGAAGATTTAGACCGCCTCTTGCTATACATCTTTGCCGGAACCATTATCGGTGCGCGCTTAGGCCACTGCTTAATCTACGAGCCAGATTACTTCTTAGCGCACCCAATTGAGATCCTCAAAATCTGGCAGGGCGGCCTCGCTAGCCACGGCGGTACCGTGGGCGTGGTGCTAGCCTTCTACCTCTTTATCCGCTTCAGCCGCCGCTATCGCTTCTTTGATATCGCGGACATGCTCGCAGTGCCGATTGCCTTAGTGTGCACCTTTATTCGCATCGGCAATTTCATGAACTCAGAGATCCTCGGCAAGCCGACTGACAGTGCTCTCGGTATCGTCTTTGCGCGCTTAGGCGAGGACTTTGCGCGCTATCCAGCCATGCTCTTTGAGGCGGCCGCCTACTTTATCATCTTCATTATCTTGGGCGTGCTCTACCTCAAATGGCACCGTCGCCCCGAGGGTTTCTTACTGGCGCTCCTGCTCTTTTTAATCTACACCGCACGCTTCTTCATCGAGCCGTTCAAAGAAGAGCAAGCAGACTACAGCACCGGCATTGCGCTCAATGTGGGCCAGCTGCTCTCGATCCCATTTATCTTAGGCTCCCTGGCTTTAATGATCTTTGTCACCTGGTACGACCGCAAGCGCCGCGCCTCAAGCGTAGGGCGCGTGAGCACCGCACCAGCAACTGAGCACAAGACTAGCGCCACCCCAGGTGAGGCCAAAGAGCAAAAGCCGGGCGCAGTAAAGCGTAAGCCATAATTTGGGGAAAGGCGCGCTAAGCCTCATGCTTGGTGCTATGCTCACGAAAAAAGGGGCCGATGGGCCGAAACGGATATATGTTTGAGGAGAGGATATGGCTCTTGAAGTGATCGTCTTGGCAGCAGGTATGGGCAAGAGAATGCATTCTAGCCTGCCTAAGGTGCTCCATGCCGTGGCTGCACAACCGATGCTGTTTCATGTCATCAAGACGGCAGCAACCTTAGGTCCTCAGGCGATCCATGTCGTCTTAGGCCATGGCGGCGATAAGGTTGAGGCCGCGCTCCAGCAGCTGAGCCCGGAGCTGCAAGCTCTGGTCAAGGTCTGCTATCAAAAGGAGCAATTAGGCACCGCCCATGCGGTAGCACAAGCTCTGCCGCAGGTCGATGCGGCCAGCCAAGTCATCGTACTCTACGGTGATACCCCGCTCACCCCGAAGGTTGAGTTAGAGCGCTTACTTGCCGCCTTAAACGAGGGCGCCGCACTGTCCTTACTGACAGCTGAGCTTAACAATCCAGCAGGCTACGGCCGCATTGTCCGCAGCGCCAGCGGTGCTTTACAGGGCATTGTCGAGGACAAGGACGCCAGCCCTGAGCAAAAGGCAATTCGTGAGATCAACACCGGCATGATTGCCACCACGGGCGCCCTGCTTAATGAGTACCTGCCACAAATTGGCAATAACAACGCCCAAGGCGAGTACTACCTGACCGACTTAGCGGGGCTCTTAGTTCAGGCGGGCAAGCAAGTGGACGGCATCAAGGCCGCCCCAGAGAATATCGACCTGCTCTCGGGCATCAACAACAAGCAACAGCAGGCTTTCGTGGAGCGCCTGTACCAAGAGCGCGCCGCCAATCAGCTATTAATGGACGGCCTGACCTTAGCAGACCCGAAGCGTTTTGACTTACGCGGTGAGCTCTACTTTGGCCAAGACTGCTTTATCGACATTAATGTGATTATCGAGGGCAAGGTCACCCTAGGTAATAACGTGGTTATCGGCGCAGGCTGCGTCTTAAAGGACGTCTCAATTGGTGATAATTCGGTGATCTCACCTTACACCATTATGGAGCGCTCTGAGCTTAAGATGCACACCACAATCGGCCCATTTGCGCGCTTACGTCCAGGCAATGTCTTAGAGGACGAGGTCCACATCGGCAACTTCGTTGAGGTTAAGAACAGCCACATCGAATACGGTACTAAGGCCGGTCACCTCACCTACTTAGGTGACAGCGATATCGGCGCGAACACCAATATCGGTGCCGGTACCATCACCTGCAATTACGACGGTGCGAACAAGCACCGCACCACGATCGGCAAGGATGTCTTTGTCGGCTCTGACACCCAGCTGGTAGCTCCAGTCACCGTTGAGGACGGCGCCACCATCGGTGCGGGCACCACGGTCACTCGCACGGTTAAGGCTAAGAGCTTAGTGGTCACCCGCGCCCCACTGCGCGCGATCGCTGACTACGAGCGCCCAACCAAGAAGCCGAAGGCCTAATCAAGCTGAAGGCCTAGTAAGCAGAAAGCCTAAAGTCAGGCCTAAGCCCAATCAGGCCTAAGCCCAATCAAGCTCAAGCTTTTTCGGCTCAAAGCCCCAAGTCCCTCTGGACTTGGGGCTTTGTTGTCTGACCAGCTCTAGATTTGAGCTCTCAAGAACATGGCGGAAGTTTTCAGGGCAGGCCCCGCCACGCTATCGTGCCCCATAATGGATCAATGTTAAAAATAACATAGTGCGGTTCGCGCTCCATGTTGCGCAAATGCATGCTCTAGCTCACATTTCTTTGCTAAAATGGAAAGGTTGTTTGAAGTTCAAACCGCGATAGGTGAGCGGTTTAGGCAGTGGTGTGACTTGAGCATGGCCACCGCAAAACATAACCTAGCAAGTACCTGGTCCAGCGGCAATTTAGGGCCAGTGCGCCGCAAGTGGTCTGAGCATCAAATGGCATAGATTGACTTTATTCTTTTCCTTCGACCTTTTGAGACTGACTGAATCGGCAAGGATGAGCGTTAGCAGCTGTGGCGCATGGATGTGCCACCTAAGTGCTGGAGACTTGGCTCCAGGACGTGAACGTAGTTACGTGCACGTGGACACTTAGGATGGGGCTAACTTAGGGTCATGACCTACCTTAGGTTTCATCCCACTTGGGAGTGACCCTTGGTCGAACTAACCGTAGGCGTCGCATCGCGACTGCTGCACGGTGTCGTGCGTTGATACCGTAAGGCGTCGCACGCCGCTGCTGCAAGGCAGCGCCCGTAGGCTGCGCTTATTTTCCCTTGCCCCACCAGTGGCACATAGTGTCTCTGGCAAGCATTTGATCTTGTGTCATGTGTCATGAAAGATTTAACTGCAACCCTAGCCTTTCGCGATAAGTTTGCCTACAGCACAGGCTCTCTAGGCAAAGAAGTCGCACATGGTTTAATCAGCTGTTACGTCTTCTTATACTGCATCCAAGTTCTTGAGCTCGATATCCCTTTCTTAGGCGTACTGTACCTATCTCATAACCTCTTAGGCATTATTACCGCGCCCCTCTTGGGCATTTTGCTTGATAACCTCAATTGCCGCTTTGGTAAGTACAAAATCTTAACCTTCTTGGGGCTGATCTTAAATTGCGCCACCCTGATGGGCTTTTACTACCTGCCCCAGCTCACTTCTTGCAATGTCGAGCTGACCATTACCATCGTTTACCTGTTATGGTCGCTGAGCTTCTTTATGATCGACCTGCCTTCTTGGTCGATTTTAAGCGCCTTTAACACCTCCAATACCACGCGCGATGCGATGGCCACCGTGCCGTGCATCACCAATCATTTAGGCACACAGCTGCTCGTAATCTGCGCTCTGCCTTTCATGCAGCACGCCAGCGCCATCTTTGAGACCATCAGCTATCCGTTAGGAGCCTTGGTCGCTTTCTACATCATGCTGATAAGCCAGAGCATCTTCTTGTTCTTGCTCAAGAACAACGCTTTCCATGGTGCCCCGCGCCAACCAAGCCCGAGCCTTGCCACCCCGACAAAGCCTACCCCCGCCCAGCCTGAGGCAGCGCCCGCCCCAGCTACGGCTAGTTCAGCCCAGGCTACGGCCGATCCTTTAAAGCAAGAAGAAGAGGAAGAAGAAAGCTCAGCTGAGCTTGGGGCCAACACCTATGATTACGCCACGCCGACCTTTGGGGCCGTTAGCACCGAACATAGTTTGGTCGCAGCCTTAAATAGCATCGCTGAAGGCCAATTAAGTGAGCCCCCGGTCTATCATGCGTCCGCCCCTGCTCACGTAAGCCTCAAGGAGCGCCTCTACACCATGGCCCAGGTGCTCTTTAAAAACGACCAGCTCATGGTGATCTTTTTGAGCACCGTGCTCCTGTACACCGCCTTTGGTCTGATTTTAGGCGCCTATATCTCGTTTTTCATTGAGCATCAGCTGCTCTTAAACCCGACCTTGTACCTCATCTTACTTGGGGCGGGCCTATTGCAGCTTTTTGCTATGACTTCCTTTGAGGCCTTAGTGCGCCACACCTCGCGCACCTTTATCTTTAGGCTCGCGCTCTATATGAGCATGGCGGGATTTGCCCTGATGTTCTGGGCCGAGTACAGCCAAGGCTACACCTTACCGGTTTTGGCCGCCTCGATCTTCTTGACCAATTTAGGTGTGGGCCTGTGCAAGGTCGCGCTGACCTCTATGACCATCGACACGGTCGACTACGGCGAGTTTAAGCTCTCGGTGCGCACTGACGGCCTTATTTTCTCGCTGCGCGCGATGGCCCATAACTTAGGCAAGACCATTTCCTTTTTCTTCTACGGCGGCGCGCTCACCATTGGCTATATCTTAGGAGCTAATGATGACGCCGATATGCCCGGCGAAATCAGTGGTACGGTCTTGATCGTGCTCATCTTGCTCGTTGTGACCCTGCTCTTGTACGTCAAATTCTACAAGCTCAACGGCGCCTTCTACCGCAATGTACTCAACAACTTACAGTACTTGCGCCAAAACCAAAATGTGGCGAGCCCAACCCTGGCCGACCTCAATGCCAACAAGTTTATGCTGCGCTACGCCTTAGATGAGAGCACGATGCTGATCAAGCTCAACGCCAATAACGTCGACGACATCTTAAAGGCTATGGTGCAAAAGCTAAGTGAAGTGCAGGCCGTCACCTCAGAGCATGACTTTATGTCTGACTTGCGCGCGCGCCTGGCGCTGGGCCCTTGCGGCATCGCCGAAGGCATTGCCCTGCCGCACGCCAAGTCCTCAGCGGTACGACGTGCCACGGTGTTGGTCGCGACCTTAGATCACCCGATCGACTTAGGTGCTTTAGATAATAGAGACTGCGACCTCATTTTTCTCTTGGCCAGCCCCGACGATGGCTACACTCATATGAATCTGTTAGGCCGCCTGTCCTTGCTGCTCAATGAATCGGGCTTTGCGGACAAGCTGCGCGCTTCAGGCTCCCCTACCGAGCTCTTTGAGCGCATGGTGCAATGTGAGCGCCACATCATGCGTTAAGGCCCCACATCATGCACTAAGCTCCACGCACCTTAAGGCTCCGCCTCCACCAAAGGATTTAAGGGCACGCGTACCAGCGCCGTCATCGTGCGTTCAGCGCCCAAATCGGCTAAGATAGGCCCCGAATGAGGCTAATAATCGCGAGGGCTCAAGAGGGAATCATGGCTATGCAAAATAAACCGGGCACGACGCAACCAGCTGCAATGAAGATGAATAACATCATGGACAGCGAGGTACCGCTGAAAGAGCAAAGCATGCACGCCATCGTCTCCCATCTCTTATTCATGATCGGATCCAAGCACGACACCCTGCTTGAAGATGAAGAGGTCATGCCACAAGTGCTGCACTACACCAGCACCATGAACTTAGCCCGTACTTTTGCCCAAGACTTACAAGCAGAGTTGCTGCAACAAGAAGGCGGTACTCCACGCCAGCTGTCGCGGGAGGAAGCTATCTCTTTCTTAAAGAGCAAGTTAACAAGTAAAGACCCCGATGGCAGCTACGCTCAGCTTATCGACCTGCTCTTAGCCCCGAAGAAGGATCCTGAAAAGGTAAAGCAGGTGGCTGATGCGATCGCGCATGAGCGTGATACCTTGCCTGAGCTCATGGGCTAACCATAAGCCCCCACCAAAAAGTCATAAGCGGCCATTTGGCCTAAAGAGATCACATGCTGTCTAAGGCTTTCAAGGCCCTCGGCTCCGCCCTGACATTATGGGGCGCTCTTACAATGTGCGGCCACGCCGCTGAACTTAAGGTCTGCGCGGTGCCCCAGCTTTATTTGGCCTTAGAGCACTTACACGGGGTGCTCCCGCATGACTTTACGGCCCGCTATGATACCCCGAACGCGCTTACTGAGCGCCTCATGGCCGCAGCCGACACCACCAGCGAATGCGATTTGCTGCTCTCAAGTGATGAGCGCCTGCCCATCACCTTAATTCGCGCTAAAAAAGGTTTAGGCAGTGCCATGCTGCCCTTTACCCGCGCCCCGCTGGTGCTGTGGTCGGCCGATCCCGCGCTCTTTGCCGGTAATCCTTTAGGCTCCAAGCCCACGAGCGACGCTCCAGTTGATACCACCTGCGCTATGCCTGAGGACATACTCGCTGAACGTCCGCAGCATGCCCCTGACCCGTGGGACGAGCCCGCACCTACCACCACCAAGTCACCTGAGAGCATGACTCAAGCCGAGTGGGATCGCTACGTCAATACGATTTTGCTGAGCGCTGCGCACTCCGATACCAATGAAGAGCTCTACCAAGCGCTCAAGCAAGTCAAGCTCAGCTCCCTAGCCTACGCCGACGCGCACTTAACGCCGGTGGGCTATGCCGCGCGCCAAGTCATGACCGACTCGCGCAAAATCAAGGCGCTGCTGCCGAGCAAGCGCTACCGCTACGAGCACGAGTACCAAATTTATGAGCAGGTACGCTCCGGTGCAGTGCAATGCGGTTTGGTCACCAAGCCCCTGGTCGTAGAGAGCGCCCACCCCAGCACGGTGCGTGGCTCCTATCTCACCATTCCGCGCCGGGTGCACGCCGATATCCAATACTATGTGCTCTTGATGGAGCAAAGCAAAGACAAAGTCGAAGCCCAAGAGCTGATGCGCAGCCTCAGACACGATGCCAAAGTTCAAGCCATTTTGAACCACTACGGCTTTGCTCCTCTCGCCCCCGAAGAGCCTTAGCCCACGCAACGCGGGCCTTAAGCCCGCGCTGGCGCTAGATGTACTCGAGCGAGCAGAAGTTATCGATCGCATCTCCGATAAAATCGGCGACGCCATTCTCGATGCTGGAGTATTGAACGAAATCAGCCTCGAAGAGATTTGCGTCCTCAAACACGCCTTGCAGGGTGCCAAAGGTCAAAGGAATCGCACCTTGCTCACCGTTGACATAGGTTGGCTCAAGGCCCACATAGGAAATCTCGAAGGCGTCCTCTTCGACTTGGCTCATCGCAAATTGCACGTTCAAGTTGACCTTTTGCCAATCTTGGAATGCGCTCATTTGCGCTCCATCGAGTACTTGCCTGATGTTAATCATGGCGATGGCGATATCAACCTTAATGCTGGTTCGATCAAACTGACCCAATTCCTTTGAGTTAATGCGGCTCATCTTGTCCATATAGGTCAAATGCTCATCGCCCAGTGCGCATTTGAACTGTACAATCGTTTCGCCCTTTTCCGTCTCAAAGGTGTCCCACTCTGCCGAACCTTTTTGGCAGTCGTAGTAGCTCTCCAAGGCCGGGCCTACCTTCTTGGTCTTAGAATAATCAGGCAGCACGCCCTCCTGAACGACGTCAATCGGCGATGAACCAAACAAGCCCAAGAGGCCTGCTGAGGCTGTAGAGGCACCACCTAACAACGAACCAGCTAAAACTAACGCCGCAAGCTTTGCCTTCATTCACAACTCCTTATGTTGACCAGCAATTTGCCTGATGTCTTTAAATTTATAACAATTTAGATTATAGCCTAAAAATTCAAATCTATCATAAAAATAACTGGCAAAATCAAGGCACCGTTAGCTTTGCTCTAGCAGTGAGCGAACCTATTCCTGAAATGAATCAGCTTGGTAACAGTCAAAACGGCATTGGCCGCCATCGACGCTGTAGGCAAGCTCAATTCCAGGGTAAGAAAGCGGTGGAGCGTAGTCCGGGCGCTTGACCACCACACGCCGGGTAGCCAGCGTGAGCGCCGCGCGCAAGAAGTCTTCGTTGTCAGTGTCAGCTCCGATCACTTCTTGGAAGATGTGCATATCCTTTTTGACTTGAGCACTACCTGAGCGCTCTGGGAACATCGGGTCGTAGTAAATGACCTCGGGGCGCGCGGCGCCACGATAGTCCTTAATCGTGCCTAAAGGGTGGAGCGTGGGCACCGTAAACGGGTAAAAGCGGGAGCGGCCTGCGCGCAGCAAGCCATCGTGCAAAATGCACCAGATTGGCAGCTGGCGCTCAAAGGACAAGACCTGCGCTCCGGCGTGCGCCAAAATCATAGACTCACGCCCCAGGCCGGCGGTCGCATCAAAGACCAGCGCGCCATCGGGCAGACCTGCCATAACCGCACGTGCAACCGCTTCCTTTTGGCGCCCGCCCCGAAGCAAACGCTGGCGCACTGCCACCTGCTCAAAGTCGATGACTAAAGGCTTGAAGTTGGCCAAGGATCCTAAACGCAGCCCGACTCCCGCCATTTTTGGCGTGAGCTCTAAGAGCACATCTTCAGGCTCCAAGGCTAGCCCCGTCACCGCCTTGCCCTTGGCGCGTAAGGTCGTGGCCTTGATCAAGGCGTCATAGTCGCTGACCGCCACAAGCTGCCAGGTACCTGCTTCAGATGTGGCTTGAGCAATGTCCAGGGCTGAAGCTTGGGCAGCGGCTTGAGCGGCGGCGATGAGCTGCGCAAACTCGTCGCGGCGTGCGGTCTCAACCTCTGGGGCGCAATAGTAGTACAAGGTGCGCATGAGCTAACCCAGCTGGGCGCGCACTTGCGCTAAAGCCGCGCCCACATCAGGCATGACACCGGTCCATAAGGCAAAGGATAAGGCGGCTTGCCCCACCAGCATGCCCAGACCGTCATAAACCGCTGGTACGCCTAAGGCCTTGCAGTGCTCGGTGAAGACGGTAGTGCCCTGCGGGGTATAGAACAGGTCATAAGCAAAGCGTGCCTGACGGTAGAGCTCGGGGGCAAGCTCAGGTAGCTCGCCTTTAAGCGAGAGCGAAGTGGCGTTGATGATTACGCTGTAAGCCTCAGGCTTAAGCTCAGCAAAGGAACAAGCATTGAGCTCTACTTTAGAACCGAGCTTTAAGGCCTGCATGTCGGCGATGATGTCTTGAGCCTTGCTCACGGTGCGATTGACGATGGTGATGCGAGCAATGCCGACCTCAGGGTCTAAGAGCGGTGGCACGATACCGCGCGTGGCACCACCGGCACCGATAATGAGGACATGGGCCCCGGCAAGTGGTGCCTGAAGCCGTACTAAGTCGGTAAAAAGGCCCCGGCCATCGGTGTTATCACCTAACAAAGTTCGGGTGCCATCTGCTGCCACCTCAAGCTTAATCGTGTTGACCACCTGGGCAATTTCCGCGCTCTTGGTGCAGTGATCGACTAAGGCAAAGGCGTCCGGCTTGCACGGTACGGTCACATTGCAGCCCACGCCGCCTGCCTCAAAGAAGGCGGTAGCGGCGTCCTTAAAGGAGCCTTCGACCTTAATGCGCCCGTAGTCGACCGCAATACCGGTCTGGGCGGCAAAGACGCTGTGTACCAGTGGCGAAATGGAATGGGCAATCGGGTTGCCAAACACCGTTAACTTGAGGGGTTGAGACACAAGAGCTCCTTAAATCTGTTGATTAGGCACGCAGCACCGCACCGGTGAGCGCATCATAAATGGTGCTAGGCTTATTACGGCCCATGCACGGCTCATCCAAGATGTAATCGACGCTCGTAGCAAAGGTCGCTTGCAGCTCAGGCAAAGTCGTGAGGGGCTCTGAACCTGAGATATTGGCGCTGGTGGAGACAATGGGCTCACCCACCTCATCACACAGCGCTGCTAGCAACTCAAAATCGGTCACGCGCGCCGCCATCGTGGTGCGGCCCCCGGTTAACACCGGAGAAACGCCGGACTTAGCAGGCACGATAAAGGTATTGTGCCCCGGCCACTTATTGTGGATCAAGCGCATACTATCGGCGCTTAACGCCCCAAAGTTCACCACCGATTCAAGCTGGGCCACACTAGAACTGACGATGATAAGTCCCTTATTAAAAGCACGGTGCTTGATTGAGATGATGCGCTCAATGCCTTTGATATTGCTAACGCGCGCCGAAATGCCATACACCCCCTCGGTTGGGCAGATAATGACCCCGCCCTCGCGCAAAGTGAGAGCCGCCTCTTTGACCTTATGCCATTGAACCTCTGTTAATGCCACGCCCGGCCTCCTGCCATTTTTTTTCTAACCCGCAAACAAAAAGGGGCACGGGGCCCCTTTTTGTGTGCATTAAGCTGAGAGCTGTTCTCAAGCTTTGAGAGCGCTTTAGAGCTCCTTGAGCTTCTCTTGGAGGGCGCGATCCTTAGCCATCACCTCTTGGGAAGCAGCGGCGCGGTTGGCCTTAACCTTCTCGTCTAAGGCCTTATCAGCGATCGCCATAATTTGGGCGGCTAAGTAACCGGCGTTCTTAGCACCAGCCTTGCCCACGGCAACAGTGGCAACTGGGATGCCGCCTGGCATCATGACGGTGGAGTACAGGGCATCAACACCGTTTAATGGACCGCCATCAACCGGAATACCGATTACTGGGCGGGTGGTACGGGCAGCAACGGCACCAGCTAAGTGCGCAGCTAAACCAGCAGCGCAGATAAAGACGGCAGCGCCACGTTGCTCGGCGTCAGTGACATAGTTTGCGACCACATCAGGAGTACGGTGGGCCGAAGCGACGCGCACCTCGTACTTAATATCAAAGCCCTTTAAGACGTCTAAGGTGTTCTTAACCAAAGGTAAGTCCGAATCCGAGCCCATGATGACGACAGCAAATTGCTCTGCCATAAAAAAATCTCCTAAGTTAGGCCCACTAAAATGGGCTTGAGTGCGCGCCAAGTATAGCACGAAAGCCCGAAAAATCAGGCTTTTGCCCCCAAGTTAGCCAGGGCACAGTCAGCCCGGCTCCAGTGAGCCTGGGCACGGTCAGCCCAGCTTCAGTGAGCCAGGCTTAGCCCTCTAGTCTTGGAGCAAGTCGTACTTGCGGCTTTTGCGCGTCGGGCACTTGGGATTGCCGCACACCAAGGCAATGCCCGCCTTGACCTTCTTTTTAAAGCGCAGCGGAAAGCCACACTCAGGGCAGGTCTTGACGTAGGGTGCGCCCATCAGCTTGAAATCGCACTGCGGGTAGCACTCACAGCCATAGAAGATCTTGCCGGAGCTACTACGGCGCTGGCGCAATACGCCCTGATGGCACTGGGGGCACTCCACGGCGTTTTCTTCGGCCGCCTCTTTGGGGCTGTAGGTGCAATTAGGGTAATCAGAACAGCCAATGAACAGGCCATAGCGGCCTTTCTTGACCGCCAAGGGGGCGCCACATTGCGGACACAAGCTCGCAAGCAGCTTTAAGGTGTGAACCGGGCTGACGGTACGCGTGAAATAGCGCAGCTTGCAGCGCGGAAAGCACGAGCAGCCTAAAAAGGCCACCTTGCCGCTTTGGCGCAGCACCAAGGTGCCGTGGCCACAGGCCGGGCACGGATCGCCCACCTTCAGCAGCATGCGGTTATAGCGTTCCAGCTCCGCTGCACTGAGCTCAGGCCCTTCCTCAAGCTCTGGGGCCGACGCATGATGCTCTGATACCGTGAGCGCAGGCTCAGCCACCGACGCTGCTACTGGCTGAGCGGCCTGCATTGCTACCTGCTTATCGGCCTGCGTTGCCACCACTGCCTCTTGGCTTTGCACCGCCGAAATGAGCTGCTGCAAGATGCTTTGCGCGCGTAAGCTGGCCTCAGGCTCAGGCAAGGCAGAATTAGCTCCATCAGGATGCGCCTCGGTTACGGCGAGCTCTGGCGTGGCAGCTGCGGCTAGCTCTGGTACGGCCTGCTCAAGCACCCCAGTGGCCGTGGCGTCAGGCAGCACTTCATCGGCTAAGACCTCGGCGGCCAGCTGCGGCTCAGGTGTGACCTGCGCTTTACGGCGCTTGCGCCGAGGCGCGGGCTCAGTGCTCTCCGGCATGTGCTCTAAGGATTGCAGCACAATGCTGTTGCCCTCAGGCGTGGTGAGGTTAGAGATAAGAGAATCGAGTTCAGTCATATTAGGCAAAACAAAGCCCTGTCACCCCAGGGATTTCATCCCTCGAAGTGGCTGGGCGAGGCGGCTTAAGGCCGCCCTGGGTTTTAGTTAGAAGTTGGAGTCAAAAGCGTTGTAGTAATTGACCACCAAGAAGTCAGGGGTAAAGCCTAAACGTTCTAAAAGCGCCTGACGGTGAGTTCTGAAGTCAGCGTCTTGCACACTCAAGCTTGGGTCAAAGAGCGCGACTAAGCCTGCGGACTCATGTACTGCGGCCACTTGACCCAGAACATTCTCATTGGCTAAGAGATCGGCGCTTAAGGCGACACCGACGGCGTGCTCGCTGCTGGCATTCTCACTGGTCAGTAAGGCCAATGGCTTTAAACCTTGAGCCTGTAGCTGGGAGCGCAAGCCTTGGTCGGTGAGTGCAAGGTAGAGGTGTTCCTTAACCTCAGGGGCTAAGGCCACCAGCTTGGCGGTGAGCTGCTCCTTGTGCTCGGCGCTTAAGGCCGCCTCATTATCGACGGTCAGCAACAAGTCAACGCTCTGGCCTTGATGGTCAGGCTCAAGCCAGCTTGAGCCATCTTGGTTCTTGAGCACGGCAAGGAACTGCTCTAAGGTGTAGAAGTCACGCTTAAAGTCCTTTAAGACGCGCACATAGAGCTCACCTGACTCAAATTGGGTGTTGATCTGAAGCTTATGATAGCCCTTAGCCAGGCTGGAATTGGCCTTAAAGGTCGAGTTTGCGCTCTTGACCGTAAGATTGGCCCCCTCAGGCTCGTGGGCGTGGGCAAAGGCTAAGTAATCAGGGTCGTGACCGACAATCTTGTGCTGTAACAGCTCAATCTCATCGGGAGTACCACGTTGGTAGCTCGGGTTACCTAAGGCCAGCTGGTAGTTGATGGCAGGCGACTTGATCTGCAGCAGGTCGAGGATAAAGTCGTAGAGTGTGTCGTTGGTAAAGATGTCCTGACGATGCTCGTTTAAAGCCTGGACCGTTTGCGGGTACTTAGCCTTGAAATCCTCGGAGAGTGCCACGATCAGCGGAATGCGGGTCATGGCAAAGGAGAATTGCGCTACATTATGGCGCCCAGCAGGCTCCTTGGCATTCTCTGGGGCGATATCGTTAAAGGACTGATAGATCAGGGCCTCACCGTGATCAGAGTAATAGACCAGGGCCTCAAAGTCCTCACGGTCCATGGTGAGCTTGCCAATCTCGCTTAACACCATGTCGTTGTACTTGATCGCCGTTAAATAATTTTCGTAGTCGCTCGCGCCAATCAAGCTCTCGTTAAACGGTGGCTTGGTGATAAGGCCACCAATCTGAGCGGCTTGATTTAAAACCACCTTAGGGTAGTCAGCCGGGAAGCGATTGTAGTAAGGGGAATGATTGCCCATCACGTGGATGATGAGCAGATTGTTTTCACTCGGGTCGAGGCTCTCTAAGGTGCGCTTAATCTCCGGAATTAAGATCATGTCCGGATGCTGCGAGTAGGAACCATCAAAAACGAAGTTGGTGGTAAAGAAGCTGTAGTCGGTTAAAGACGAAATCGCACCAATTGGGGTATCAGCCGAGCCATTCTTAACTTGGTTGGAGATCCAATGGGTCTTAAAGCCCGCCTTCTTGGCAACGGTCACCAGGTTCGCACCATATGGGAAGGTCAAACCGGTGGCCAGATTGCCTTGCGAGAAGGAAGCCGTAATCGAAGGCACGGTGTTAACAAAGGAGGCATAGGCGTTAGGGAAGATCTGGGCCTGACCTGATAACACCAGCTGTGATAAGAATGGGGTGTTGTCGACACTGTGGTTGTACACGCCCATGCTATCGCGGCTTAAGGACTCACCGATGATTAAGACGTAAAGCTCGCCCTTACCCTCCTTGGTCGCTTGGAAGGAGTCATCACTCTCAAGCTTTGCCACCAAATCATGGAAGGTATCAAGGCGCCCCTTTAACTCTTGGACCATGATGGTGTAGTACTTTAAAGGACGGGTCTGGGAGGTGACGCCGATCGAACCTAAAAGCAAGATCGCGCTTAAGGCCACTAAGACCATCGACTTGATGCGCAATAAGCCTAAGGCACGGCGTGAATATGGGGCAAAGAGCGCGGCCTGATTGTCCGGGCGCCACAGCTTGAGATAGACCTTAAAGAGCAGGTAATAGATTACCAAGAGCACTAAGGTGCTCACTAAGCTCGTGGTATTGAGGATGTAATGGCTTAAGAAGTCCCACACTTCCTCCGGGTTTGATTGGGCGATAGCGACCACGTCATCACCGGTGAAGACCGCATCGATCGAGCGATAGTACAGGTACATCAAGGTGATAAAGAGGCTGGTACCGTAGCCGACCACAAAGTGCATAAAGGCAGCAATGCGGGTGCGCCCCAGCCTAATTAAGATCATCACCGCAATCAGAGCGAACATGACCGCCAAGGATGGGCGAACCCAATCTGGGGCCAAATCACGTCCTGAGAACTTAAACATGAAGTAGCCCATCACCACGGACAGGGCGATACTCCAAGCAATAACCCAAAAGGAAGATTTTTTCATAGCCAAGAACCAGCGCAAGAACAAAAGTCTCGCGCATCATAGCGCCTTGGCCCTATAAATCAAGCCAAGACGCCTCAAGTCCCACTCAATCTAGCCTCAGGTGGTCTGACAGGTGCAAAGACCTGAGGGCAAAAGCGCGTTGTCTAAGCGGTCAACGGCCTGAGCGCTGGGCCCGCAGCGCCCTTGACGGACGTGGTAAAATGCGGCTTTGTCTTAATTGTGCTAAGAAATTTAAAGGTTACGCTATGGCTGTACGCGAGATGGTCATTTTCCCAGATGATCGCTTAAGAGCTAAGACCACCGAGGTCACCAAGTTCGATGAGGAGCTTGCGACCTTAGTTGCCGATATGTTCGAGACCATGTACTTCTATGAGGGCATTGGTCTGGCTGCCCCTCAGATTGGCGTGAGCAAGCGCTTAGTGGTTATCGACGTTGCCGATACCGATGAGCAAGGCAATGTGACCATGCGCCACCCTATGACCTTGGTGAACCCGGAGATTTTAGAGAAGTACGGCGAGGTTGAGTCCCAAGAGGGCTGCCTGTCGGTACCTGAAATCTACGAGGTAGTGCACCGCGCCGAGCGCATCAAGATCAAGTACTTTGACCTGCAAGGTCAAGAGCACATTGAGGAAGCTGAGGGCCTGCTCGCTATCTGCATACAGCATGAGCTCGACCACTTAGAGGGTCACCTCTTTATCGATTACTTAGGCACTTTCCAGCGCGAGCGCATCAAGAAGCGCCTCATCAAGTTCAAAAAAGAGCACCTGAAGCACTAAGCACCACCATCCTTGAGGTTTGCATGTCCCAACGCATCATCTTTGCTGGCACCCCTGATTTTGCTGCCGTGCATCTTAAGGCCTTACTTGAGGCTAACTTTGAGATCGTCGCGGTGTACACCCAACCAGACCGTCCGGCAGGACGCGGCCACAAACTGACGCCGAGCCCAGTAAAGTCCTTGGCCTTAGAACATAACTTACCGGTCTTTACCCCGGTCAACTTCAAGGATGAAGCCGATATCGCCGCCTGGGAAAGCCATCAGGCCGATCTTGCGATCGTAGTGGCCTACGGTTTAATCCTCCCTAAGCGCGTGTTAAACGCCCCGCGCTTAGGCTGCATCAACGTCCACGGCTCCTTGCTGCCTAAGTGGCGCGGTGCCGCGCCGATTCAGCGCGCCTTATTAAGCGGCGACCCGATCACGGGCGTGACGATCATGCAGATTGTCAAAGCCTTAGATGCCGGTGCCATGCTAGTCAAGCGCGAGCTCACCATCGCCCCAGAGGACACCTCAGGCACCCTCTTTGAGCGCCTGGCAACCTTAGGTGCCAGCGCCTTAGTGGACAGCCTACCTGCGATCTTGGAGCAAAAGATTAGCCCGGAGCCGCAAGACGAGGCCCAGGTCACCTACGCCCAAAAACTGACCAAGGACGAGTGCCCGCTTGATTTCACTCAGAGCGCGGCGCAATTGTCCTTACAAGTACGCGGCTTAAATCCATGGCCGGTCGCCACCTGTAAGCTTGCCGATGTCACCTACAAGGTCTTTGCCGCAAAAGATGGGCAGACCGCTGACCAGGCTGAGCCAGGCACCATTTTAGAGGTCAACCACGAAGGTATCGTGGTCGCCTGTGGCCAGAACAGCGCCTTGACCTTAGTGACGATTCAGGCTCCAGGTAAGGGCAAGGTTGCCGCCTGCGACTTAGCTTGCTCCAAGAAAGATCTCTTTGCTCGAGGAAACCGCTTTGCCTAAGCTCACTTTGCGCCCGCGCCCGGCCGCAGGCCACACTACCTCTAATGGCGCCCACCCTAAGGCCCAGGGCAGCACAGCTTCGGGCAACGCAGCTTCGGCCCGCCGCGCTCCTGGGGCAAAGCCTCAAGGTAAGGCCCAAGGCAAGGCCCACGTCGGTCTGCCTCAAGGCAATAAGACGCACGACGGCAAGCCGCACCCTAAGAGCCCATGGGCCCACGCTAATGAGCTTGGCCCGAAGCACAACTTCTTTAGAAAAGAAGTAGCCGCTGACGGCAAGGTCAAGAACGTCAGCTCCACTCAGGAAGAGCGCCGCGCTGAACGCGCCTCTGAGCGCGCCCCAGCACGCTCCTTGGAAGCAGCTGAGGGTAAGGTCATTGCCTTGAGCCCCAAGAGCCACAGCAAGATGGTCAAGAACAGCGCTGGACTGGCAGCCGGTGCCCGCTCGCGTGCAGCTGCGGCTCTCATCGTCGATGCGGTCAGTGACGGCGTGTCATTGAGCGAAGCCTTTCCACGCCATCTGCAAGGCTTTGATGAGCGCGACGTTTCCTTTATCAAGGAAATGGTGTACGGCACGCTGCGTCAGCGCCGCTTGCTCCTTAATACCTTAAAGCCGCTCTTTAATTACAAGATCACCGAGCGCCATCGCATTGTCCAGGCCCTGCTCTTAGTGGCCCTGTACCAGCTCACCTTCATGCGCGTGCCAGTCCACGCTGTGGTCGCAGCCACCGTCAGTGCCTGCGCTGATATCGAGCGTAAGGGCTTTACCTCGCTGGTCAACGCGATCTTGCGCCGCTTCCTGCGTGAGGGCGGACAGCTGCTTCACAGCGACAATGAGGCGGTCGACTACTCCTTCCCAGATTGGCTCTACACAAAGCTCAAGGAGAGCTACCCTGAGCGCTGCCGCGATATCTTGCAGCATAGCAATGAGAAGGCACCGCTCTTCTTGCGCGTAGAGCAGTCTAAGACCACGCGCGAGGCGCAGTTAGCTGAGCTTGCTGCCGCTGGCATCAACGCTCAGGCCTGTGCCCTCTATTCAGGTGCGATCGAGCTTGAGTCAGCGCTCAATGTTGAGCACATCCCAGGCTTTGCCCAGGGCCGCTGCACGGTGCAGGATTTAAGTGCACAACTCGCGGCCCCGCTCATGGACTTAGAGTCCTTACCTGCTGGCAGCCGTGTGCTTGATTGCTGCTGCGCCCCTGGCGGTAAGAGCGCCCACATCTTGGACTTAAACCCTGAGGTTAACCTCACGGCCTTTGATGTGGACCACAACCGCCTCAAGTCGACCCAAGACACCTTAACGCGCTTAGGGCGCACCAATGTCACGCTTCAGGCGCTTGACGCGACCAAGTTAGCAGAGCTTGAGGGCACCTTTGAGCGCATCTTGGTCGATGCCCCGTGCTCCGGCACCGGCGTTATTCGCCGTCACCCTGATATCAAGTGGTTGCGCCGCGCTAAGGACATTAGTGCCTTAGCTCAGGTACAAGCCGCGATCTTGGATGCGGCCTACGACAAGCTAAGCCCAGGGGGCCTGTTGGTGTACACCACCTGCTCGATTCTGCCGGAGGAAAACGACGCGCAGGTACAAGCCTTTTTAGCCCGGCACCCCGAGGCGAGCCTCAAGGCCTTTACCCTAGGCACGCAGAGTTACACCACGCTCCAGCGCCTGCCGGGCGATGACCACGGCGATGGCTTCTTCTACGCCCGCTTCGTCAAGCCGGTTTAAGCCAGGCCATCCTAAAATTGGGGGCGATATCATGGAACCAGCAAAAGTTAAAGTTTGCATTCTGAACATGCGTGGGCAGCCGCTGATGCCCTGCACGCCGGTCAAAGCCCGCAAGCTGCTTAATGATAAGAAGGCCTTTGTGAAGTTCATTAAGCCTTTCACCATTCAGCTGACCATAGCCTCAGGCGAAATCAGAAGACCGATTGCCCCCAGCGACGATCCCGGCTACCACTACAAGGGGTTGCGCGTCGCTCCGACCGCAGAGGGCGACACTGAGCCGCAGCTTGAGCCCGTACCCTGCGTACCACGTAAGAACAAGCAGAGTGCCGCTCAAACAGGGCAGCACCAAGGTAAGTCCGGTCAGAACCAGGGCAAGCCGGGGCAACGCCACCCAGCCAAGTCCGGGCAGCACCAGGGCAAGCCAGGTAACTATGGTAAGCCGGGACAGAGCCAAGGCCAGCCGTGGCAGCGCCGTCAGGGTAGACCTGGGGGTCAGACGGGGGCTCAACGTCAGGGTCAGCCTCAAGGCCAGCGTCCGGTGGGGCCGGGTCGGGCTCAGCCCAATAAGCTGCCTGAGCGTAGCTCAATAAAATCAAATTAATTTTTTAGGGAGGCCGTGCGCCACTGCCAAGTAGCTTTGGGGGTTGGCGCGCCTTAAATGGGATGAAGATCATCATTGTTGGTGCGACCTTGGTCGGAACTGAGCTGGCCGAGTATCTGGTGCAGACCGGGCATGCGGTCACCTTGATCGATCTGCCCTCAGATGAGCTCACCCAAATTGCCAATCGCCTCGATTTGCGCGTCATTCAAGGCGATCCCACCTGGCCTTCGGTCTTGCGTGAGGCCGGAGCACGTAATACCGAGCTCTTGGTTGCCACCTCCGCCAGCGATGAGGTCAACATCACTACCTGCTGCATCGCCACCTATCTGTTCAATATCCCGCGCAAAATCGCGCGCCTGCGCGCACCTGACTTCTTTGATGAGGCCGATAAGCTCTTTGGCCCGCAAGCCATTCCGATCGACCACATCATCTCGCCGGAGCAACTGATGGCCGATGCGGTGAGCGATCTGATGGAGATCCCTGGGGTCAATGCCATTCAGTCCTTTGCCCGCGACCGCCTCATCATGACCTCAGTCACCTGCAAGGAAGGGGGCAAGCTGATCGGCCAGCCGATTGTTGAGCTTGAGAACTACGAGCCTAAGTGCAAGGTGATGGCCGTGTACCGCAAAGGTAACGCCCTCACTAAACTCGATCACTTCAAGCTGGCCGCAGGCGATGAGGTCATTCTCTGTGTTGAGCGCGCGCGCGCCTTAAACTTGGTCGGCGCCCTGATGCCGCTGCGCCCGAGCGGCATGGACGTCGTGGTTCAAGGCGGTACCCATATCGCCGATAGCATCGCAATGCGCCTTGCCGAGCGCTACCATGTCAAGCTGATTGAGCCGGATCCTAATCGCGCCAAGCGCTTAGCCGAGCGCTTGCGCGGCAGCAAGGTGGAGCTCTACTGCGCCGACGCCACCGACCCAAACTTCGTGCAAGAAGAAAAGCTCTATCAGACGGACAGCTTCATTGCCGCTTCGGCCAATGATGAAACCAACATCATGGCTGCCCTGATGTTGCAGCGCACCCAAAAGATTCGGACCATCGCGGTCATCCGCCAGTTCTCAACCCAGGACTTACGCAGCACCGGCAGCCCGATTGACACCATTATTTCCCCGCGCGATGCCATTATTTCGGCCTTACTCTCGCTTATTTTGCAAGAGGGTTTGGTCAAGCTGCGCATCTTCCGCCACGGCCAAGCTGAAGCCTTAGAGCTCTTGGTCCAAGGCGATCCGCGCTCCAGTTATGTGATTGGGCGCAAGCTTGAGGATCTCACGCTGCCGCCGGGGGTACACTTTGGTATCGCCCTGCGCGAAAAGATGGTCATCAAGATCGACCAAGACTACGTCTTCACCCCAGGCGATCACGTCGTGGTCTATTTGACCGATCGCACTCAAATGCGCGCCTTGGTCAAGCTCTTCAAGCCACGTCCATTCTGGGTGCCACACTGGCGCTAACAGGGGGCCATAGTGTTTATCAATATTTATGCGGTCGCCAAGATGCTAGGACCGTCGCTGCTAGCCCTGGCCGTAGCGGCCATGATTCCTTTTTGCTACGCCTTGGTTAACGACACTTCAGGCGCCTTAAGCTTCGGCGTGATGATCTTAGCAACCTTGGTCTTAAGCCAATTCTTAAGCTATGTGGGCACCAAGCGCACCAAGGAAAGCCTGAGCATTCGCGAGCTCTTTTTATTTACCACCTCGCTGTGGGTGATGGTGGCGCTGCTGGCGGCTATCCCGATTAACACCATGCTGCCCGAGCTCAATTACGCCAATGCTGTCTTTGAGTCCGCCTCGGCCCTATCGACCACGGGTGCCACCACGATTTCCCAGCTGGAGACCAAGCCTGCGGCTATGCTACTGTGGCGCTCGATCTTGCAGATGTTAGGAGGCATCGGCTTCGTGGTGATCGCGGTGGCGGTGCTGCCTCAGGCAGCCACCGGCGGCATGAACATCTTTAGAACCGAGTCGACTTCCTTTGAGGACCGCAATAAGTTCACCCCGCACCTCAAGACTATGTCGATGGCGATCTTAGGCTATTACATTGCGGTCTTTATCCTGTGCACGGCGGCCTATATCATCGGCGGCATGGACTTTTTCATGGCGATCAACGCCTCGATGTGCACGGTAGCCACCGGCGGCATGATGCCGCTTGACGCCTCAATGAACGGCTTTTCGCCCTTTGTGCACTACAGTGCCGCCTTTTTCATGTTCATCTGCAGCTGTCCTTTTGCCGTGGTGGTAGCCGGTATCGCCGGTAATATCCACAAGGCCTGGATTGACCAGCAGATGCGCGGCTACTTCATCTTTACCCTGCTCGCGTCCGCCGTCATCACCGCCACCTTGATGTTCTACAACGGCTACGATTTAGAGCACGCCTGGCGCGTGTCCATCTTCAACATCACCTCGATTTTATCGACCAGTGGCTTTGCCCTCGAGGACTTTACCCAGTGGAATCCGGTCGCCACCTTAATCTTCTTCTTCATCTTGCCTTTAGGCGGCTGCTCGGGCTCGACCTCCGGTGGCATGAAATTCTTTAGATTGCAGGTCGCCGCCTCGCTCTTTAAGACCCAGCTCATTAAAAGCTTGCACCCGCACCGCGTGATTGAGCCTTACTTCAATCGCCACGTGGTTGATGCCGCCACCATGCACAGCATCATCACCTACTTTGCGGCCTACATTATCGTGGTGATTGTCTCCAGCCTTATCTGCACCATGGGCGGCCTCAACATCATCGATGCGATTTCGGCGACCGTAACCTGTCTATCAAATGTTGGCCCGGCCATTGGTCCTGAGCTCAACCCAAGCGCTAACTTCGCGGGCCTGCACTGGGGCATTCAGCTTATCTTTGCCTTTGACATGCTCTTAGGCCGTCTTGAGATCATTCCGGTGCTGCTGCTCATGACCCGCTTCTTCTGGCGCACCTAGAGCCCGCACAGTGCCCGCTACGCGCCAGCGCAAAGCGCTATACGCTGCGCGCCCAGCAGACTGCTGCGCGCCCAGTGCGCGCGCGGCGCGCAAAGGAGGCGCGGTACAGCGCGGGGCTTGGGGCGCCCCAAACGCGCAAGCCCCGGCACGGGGCCAGGGCTTGCAATAAAGATGAGAGCCGCTTTGTTCTTGAGTTAGCGGTTGTTGTTAGGGCGGCGCTGGTTTTTGGCGCGCTTATCTAACATCTCCTCGACGTTGACCAATGGCAGATCAAGCGGCAGCTCCACTGGGGCACCCACAATCGAGCGGGTCTCCTTGTTGATGTCGACAATGCGTACCTTCATGGTATCGCCTAAGGAGTAAACCACATCACCCTTGTAGAAGATGCGGCCCTTGCTGTTGTCAAACTCTAAATCGTCACGCTGAGCGCTAAAGAGCGACATCGGCACGAAGATAAAGGCACCGTTCTCTTGCAAGCAGACGCGAATACCGCCACGGACCACGTCAAAGAGCTCGGCGGTGAAGACCGTCTTCTTCTCGATCTCTGGGAATAAGTAATCAGCATAGAGCCAATCACGGACCGAGCGCTCGGCCATGCGGTTGGTGCGACGAGCCAAGTTCATCTCAGAGAGCAAGGTCTCATCTGGCATGCGCGGATGCTCTTGGGTGCAAATGACCGACTTAACCAGACGGTGGTTGATCATGTCGCCGTACTTACGAATTGGCGAGGTCCAAGTAGCGTAAGTCTCCACACCTAAGGCGTAGTGCGGTTGTGGGCTGATCGTCATCTGCGAGAACTCTTGGTACTTGCGCAGCATGTTATCAAGATAGGTGCTCTCTAAGCTGTTGGCATAGCGACGGGCGGCGCAGAAGCCAGGGATCGTCTCCAGCTCCTCGGCGCTGGTTTGATAGCCATTTTCCTTTAACAGCTCAACCACATCCTCGAGCTCCTCGACCACAAAGCCTGAGTGACTGTTGAAGATACCGGTGTTGAGGTTCTTAGCTAAGAAGTCACCGCAGGCGATATTCGCGGCAATCATGCACTCTTCGACGATCTGGTTAGCGATACGGCGATAGTTGACCTCGATGTGGTCTAACGCCCCTTCCTCAGTTAAGACGAACTCGTAATCAGGACGGGTTCTAAAGGCGGCTAAGACCGTGGTGCGGTAGTGATCGCGCACCTTTGTGAGCTCAACTAAGTGCTGTAAGACTTCCTTGACCTGCTCGGATGGATTGAAGTTGGTGGTGTCACCGTTCTCTAAGTAATCAGAGACGTAGTTGTAGATCAGCTTGCCTTGCGACTTGATCACCGCCAGCTCAAAGTGAGTGGCCTCAGTGTCGATCGTGCCGTCGTTTAAGATATGAACGGTACCGACTAAGACTGGACGTAACTCATTTTCGCGCAGCGAGCACAGATTGTCCGAGAGCTCACGTGGCAGCATTGGGATATTGCGGCCTGGCAAGTAGATCGAGAAGGCACGCTTAGCGGCCTCAGCATCTAAGTCGGAGTTCTCGTCAATGTAGCCGGTAGGATCGGCAATAGCCACGTAGAGTTTAAAGCCATCGTCGGTTTTCTCGACGTAGAGCGCGTCGTCCATATCTTCGGTTTTCTCACTGTCGATCGTGACAAAAGGAAGATGGGTTAAATCAGAACGAGGCAGCTCATCCTCTAAGAAAGGATATTGCTCCTTGGACTCTGGGCACTCGGTGGGCAGATTTAAGGCACGCAGGCTCACCGTCCATGGGGTGGTTGGATCGCCGCTTGCGATAATCTCCTCATTGATCGCAGCTCTAAACGAGCCATCGGATAACGCGTGCTTGGTGAGGGTACATAAGACCCAGTCGCCCTCGTTTAACTTGCCGTTCTTAACGCGGCGCTGATCGTTGGCTGGGAAGCTTTGCTTGATCGTCGGATTGTCCGGAGTCACGTGCATCTTATTGTTGATAAAGCTGATGCGCGCTACAAACGGCTCATTTAAGGCCGACTCCTTTAAGCTCTCAGGAGTTGCTTGGCTCTTACCTTTTTCCTTGTCTTCGGTAATAACAGCTACGACTAAATCGCCGTTAATCACCGACTTCATCGCCTGAGGAGGAATGAAAAAGCTCTCCTTTTCCCCTTTTTCTCCTTGGACTTCCAAGAAACCAAAGCCGCGCTCCGTCCCCCTTACAATACCTTCCTTTTTAACCTTTTGTGCATCAAACTCATGCTTGAGGGCTTGTAAGGCAGGATCATCAAACAACATCTGCAATTAACTCCTAGAATCGGCAGGTACGCTACCGCTATCAGGTCTAACATTCGGCCCCGATTATACAGGCTAATGAGGCGCCAAAACCAAAAGTGAACCTGATTGCACCATAGCACGAAAGGTTAGGACGCGGTAAAATAAGGCATTTTGACTTGCCGCCATCAGTGGAGGCTTGCCCCGCCTGGTGGTTTTGCCTTGCCGCCGTTGGTGGTGACTTACCACCGCCAGGTGATGGCGGGGCGCGGTTAATGGGATCTCACTATGCTTAAAGATTGGGTTAAGGAAGCTCGGCCTCAGACCTTGCTCTTGGGCGCCACGAATTGTGCCGTGGGCTGTGGCTTAGGCTTTTACTACGGCGCGGTCAACGCCTACAACATTGCAGCCGCCTTTTTGATCGTCATCACGGGCATGCTACTGCAGATCTTATCCAATCTCTCCAACGATTACGGCGATGCCTACAAGGGCGCCGACGGCGCCAATCGCTTAGGCCCGATTCGTGCGGTCATGACCGGAGCAATCAGCCTGGATGGGCTGCGCCGCTTTATGGCCATTGTCACCATTATGCTTTCGCTCACGGGCTTTGGCGCGGTCTATATGACCTTAAACTCCGAACCCCACGTCTTAGCCTGGTTCTTATTCTTAGGCGTCTTAGCCATTTTAGCGGCGATCCTCTACACCCTGGGCATCGCCTATGGCTACCGGGGCTTAGGTGACATCTCCGTCTTCTTATTCTTTGGTGCCCTGGCGGTCATTGGCCCGCAGATCATGATTGCCAATGCCTCAGGCAGTGGCTTTGAGATCTATCCTGACACCTATTTACTGGCAGTAAGCGTCGGTGCTGCGTCCATGATGGTGCTGCACACCGCCAATATGCGCGATATGGCCGAGGATAAGGCCGTCAACAAGCGCACCCTAGCCGTGCGCCTGGGCTATAAGTGGGCTGCCGCCTACCACGGCTTGCTCTTTACTCTCGTAGCCGCCTGTTCCTTTTTGGCCTGCTTTTTAAACCACAAGGGCTGGGAAATCAGCATCTTAGCGCTCTCGCTTGTGCCTCTCGCGTCCTCGACCCTGCGCTCGATTAAGAATGTGCACAACGGCGCCTTAGTCGCCCCAGAGCTCAAGTACACCTTGATCGGCTGTGCCATCCACCACTTTGCTTGGCTCATCGTCCTCACCGTCGATTTCTGGGTTTATTCCTAAAAGCGCCCGCCCCGAAGACGGCAGCCGCTGCCCGAAAGGCGGCAAACGCTGTCTTCAAGAAGGCAGCCTGCAAGGAGGCAGACCAACACCTAAAGAAAAAGGGCTCCCGCCAGATGGCGAGAGCCTCTTTTCTTTATGGGAGGGGACTAGAAACTAGGCCTCTTGAGGCTCGAGCGAGATGCCGCTTTGGTGGAGCAGGGCATCAACCTCAGGCTTACGCCCACGGAAGGCGATAAAGGCCTTCATCGGGTCGCAGGCACCGCCACGGGCTAAGATGTAGTCACGGAAGTCGGCACCGGCCTTTTCGTTAAACAGGCCTTCTTCCTCAAAGCGCCCAAAGGCGTCGGCGGCTAAAACCTCTGCCCACTTGTAGCTGTAATAGCCTGCGGCGTAACCACCGGCAAAGATGTGGGTGAAGCTATCTGGGAAGCGCCCATTTTCGTACTGCGGCGTGACCGCTACTAAGTCCTTGACCTCACGCAAGATCTCGTAGATGCGCGCACCCTTTTGTGGGTCGTACTCGGCGTGAATGCGGAAGTCAAAGAGGGCAAACTCGAGCTGACGGAGCATCATCATGGCCGACTGGAAGTTCTTGGCGGCAATCAAGGCGTGCAGCTTGTCCTCAGGCAGCGGCTCGTGCGTGGTTTCGTGGCTCGATAAGAAGTTTAAAACTTCCTTTTGCCAGGCGAAGTTTTCGTTGAACTGGCTTGGCAACTCGACCGCATCCCACGGTACGCCGTTGATACCCGAGACATCGGCAATATCGATACGGGTTAAGAGCTGATTTAAGCCATGGCCAAACTCATGGAATAAGGTGACCACCTCATCGTGAGTGAGCTTGCTCTCCTTGCCGTTTAACGGCGCGGTGAAGTTGCACACTAAGTACGCCACTGGCAGCTGGAGCGAACCATCGGAGCGATAGCGACGGCTCATGCACTCATCCATCCAGGCGCCACCACGCTTGCCCTCACGAGCATAGAGGTCGAGGTAGAAGGTGCCAATGCGTGAGCCAAAGCGATCGCAGATGTCGTAGCAGCGCACATCAGGATGCCAGACATCGACGCCAAAGCGAGGCTTAAAGGAGACGTTGTAGAGGCGCTCAGCGCAGGTAAAGAGGCCTGCGACCACCTTTTCCACGCCAAAATATGGGCGCAGCTCTTGTGGGTCGTAACTGTACTTCTCTTTGCACAGCTTCTGTGAGTAGTAGGCTACATCCCATGGAGCTAACTCGCCCTCCAAGCCTTGGGCATGAGCAAATGCGGTGAGCTCAGCCATTTCGCGCTGGCCTTGTGGCTTGGACTTACGAGCTAAGTCCTCTAAGAAGCTCATAACCTCAGCTGGGGTCGAGGCCATCTTGGTAGCAAGAGAGAGCTCGGCGTAATTGTTAAAGCCTAAAAGCTGAGCTTCTTCATGACGCAGGGCCATGATCTGCTCGATCTTGCCTTGATTGTCCCACTTACCAGCATCTGGGCCTTGGTCTGAGGCGCGGGTGACATAGGCAATATAGAGCTCACGGCGTAAGTCGCGATTGTCGACGTAGGTGATAAAAGGCAGATAGGATGGAATGTCTAAGGTGAAGACCAAGCCCTCCAGCCCGCGCTTTTTAGCCTCATTCTTGGCCTGACGCAGCTGAGCTGGTGGCAGTCCTGCGACCTTATCCTCACTATCAATCTGTAAGGTGTAGCCTTGGGTCGCGTCTAAGACATTGTTGGCAAAGTCAGATTGCAGCTGCGAGAGCTCGGCAGCAATCTCAGCGTAACGCTGCTGCTTGTCAGCAGGTAAGTCGATACCGCTTAAACGGAAATCACGCAGCGAGTTTTCAATCGACTTGCGTTGCGCCTCAGTTAAGCGCAGGAACTCATTGGAATGCTCAATCTTCTTTAAGACGTCGCACAAAGGCTTGTATTGGCCGACAAAGGTCGAGTACTGGGCCATCAAAGGCAGGCAGCTATCGTGCGCAGCACGCAGCTCTTCGGTGTTGACCACCCCATTTAAATGCGATACGACTTGCCAAATACGCGAGAGCTTGTCGTCGGCTTCCTCGATCGGTGCGACCACATTGTCCCAAGTTGGATTGTTCTCATGCTCTTTGACCACAGTCTTGATAACCTTCATGCTGTAGTCAATGGCTTCTTGCACCGCCGCTAAGACATGCTCGGGCTTAATTTGCGAAAAAGGCGGTAAGCCTTGCATCTGTAACAGTGGGTTTGCTTGTGCGTCCATCACCTCTCCTCACAACTCATTGACCCTGATAACTGCCCCCGATTGTAGCTGATCCCACTCAAAAGCGCCGTGAATTATTTTGGGGCAGCGCCTAAAGCCCATGGCGCCTAGCCTCATGCGCCCACTAACTTATGCTTTACTACTTCGTGCTAATATGCCCCCTTGTCCTAACCTCATAAGGACGCGTCAAACCTAAGTGGGACGCGCTTGCTCTGTGCGGGCTAGGTACATCAAGGCTCACTTAAGACCATTGGAACTTATGCTTTATAAGCATGGTCTTATTAGTAGCTTGGCTTACGCTAACCCCAGCGCAGGGACAGCAGGTCCCTGGAGCTTACGCGCATTGGCCTTATCAGGCCCCGTTTCGACTAAAGCTCGTGACGGCAGGCGCAAGCTCCGTCTGAGCCCACCCATTGTGAGCACAGGCGGCAGCTGTGGTTGGCCCAAGGATTACTTAAGGTATGACTGAACTCAATCAAGACGACTCTTTAGATCTGTTAGCAGCCTTAAAGGAGCAGCTTCTAAGCCACGAGCTTGATGCGCTGCTGCTGCCGCATGACGATGAATATCTGTCAGGCGAGGTCACCGCTGACTGCGAGCGCATTGCCACCTTGACCCATTTCACGGGCTCGGCGGGCTTTGTCTGCGTCAGTGTCGGCCGTGCGGAGGCTTTACCTTTAGAGGTGGCAAATCGCAAAGACCGGGCTATGCTCGAGCTTGCCCATGAGCAAGCGGTCTTTGTCGATGGCCGCTATAAGGTCCAGGTTAAGGAGCAAGTCAACGAAGATGTCTTTGACTGCTTTAACCTAGCCGAGGTCACCCCTAGTGACTATCTGCGCACCCTGCTGCCCAAGAAGAGTCGGGTTGGTCTTGATTTACGCTGTGTCAGCTATCGCTACTTCCAAGAACTCAAAAAAGAGCTGGAGCTGGCGGGCATCGAGATTGTGCCGTTAGAGCAAAACCTCTTTGATTTAGTCTGGGAAGAGCGTCCGGCCCCAGTGTGCTCGCCGGTGGAAATTTTCCCTGACGAGTTTAACGGCTGCCCGAGCCTGCAAAAGCGCAAGAATTTAGCTCAAACCCTGCGCGACAAGTCCTTAGATGCCACTATCATCAGCTCGCCTGAGACGGTGTGCTGGCTCTTAAATATTCGCGGGCGCGATCGCCAATATCTGCCTATTATCAACAGCCGTTTGGTCGCTTATGCCAATGAGGCCTTAGAGTGGTACATCAACTTTGACCACTTAAGCGACGAGGTACAGGCCAATTTGGAAGATCACATCGGCCACGTCGATATCTTCCCAGAATCAGGCTTTGATGACGTCTTAGATCGCCTCGCCTCCTCGCAGTGCAGCATCTACGTTGACCCCCGCACCACCAACGCCCATATCCTCAACACCCTCTACGAAAAGGGCGCTCAGGTTGAGACGGGCCTGGGCTTATGCGAGCTGCCTAAGGCCTGCAAGAACGCCACGGAGCTGGCGGGCGAACACAAGGCCCACTTAAAAGATGGCGTCGCCTTATGCCGTTTCTTGGCCTGGCTTGAAAACATCGCCCAGCCTGAGATTATCGAAATTGATGACAATGGCCCAGAGGCGGGTCTTGCTGCCTATCAAGAGCGTGTCGCTGAGCTTGATGAAGCGGTGCTCGCGGACAAGGTCGAAGAGCTGCGCAAGGAGCAAGGCGAGTACTTACAGCCATCCTTTGCCACCATTTCGGCCTTAGGCCCGAATGCCGCGATGTGCCATTACAACCACGCTGAAGTGGCGACCCCACGTAAGTTTGGCGCCGATCCGCTCTACTTAATCGACACGGGCGCTCACTTTAACGAAGGCACCACCGATATCACGCGCACCGTCTTGGTTGGCCCTAATGTCACTGAGCAAATGCAGCTCATGTACACCTTAGTGCTCAAGTCGCACATTGCGTTGGCCTCCACCATCTTCCCGCGTGGCACCTCCGGTATGCAGCTTGATGCCATCGCTCGTCGTCCAATGTGGGAGCATGGCTGCGACTATGAGCATGGCACGGGCCACGGTGTGGGCCATGTCCTGGCAGTCCACGAAGGCCCGCAAAACATCTCGGTACGCTCCAGCACGGTAGCGTTAGATGTCGGCATGGTCACCTCGATTGAGCCGGGCTATTACGAGGATGGGGAGTACGGCATCCGCCTTGAGAACCTCTACAAGGTCTGCCCATGCACTCAGCCAGGCTGCCAAAATATGCTGTGCTTTGAGCCGTTGACCTTAGTGCCTTTTGACGTGCGCCTCATCATCCGCGAGATGCTGACTGTAGCTGAGCGCACTTGGCTCAACGACTACCACCAAAACGTACACAGCATCATTGAAAACGCTGCGGACTTAAGTGAGGCGGAACAGGCCTACTTAAAGGAGGCCACGGCCCCGATTTAAGGCCGCCCCGCCTTTTTAGCAGGCGCCTTGTTACAGGTGCCTGAGGGTAGCCCCGTTAAGGGGGCTACCGCATCTGGTTCCCGCCAGAAACTTGCTAAAAATGGCACCAAGCTTTGTTATTATGGGCTTTTACTCCATTCAGGATGTGTGACTGCGCCCCGCACGTAAAGGCGGGCTCTCAAGGATTAACATTGGCATGTTCGGCTTGTTAAAAAATAATTCTCCGACCACGCTCTATAGCCAAACTCGGCTGCAACGCACCCCGCAAATTGCAGTCAAGGCCAACGACTATAGCGTGCTCGAGCGCCCTTCGCTGTTTCATCAGCGCATCTTAGAGCTTATCGCCAAGGCTCAAGAGCGCATTATGATGACCTTGCTCTATCTGCAAGACGACGAGGCGGGCCAAGAGATCATGCAAGCCCTCTATGAGGCCCAAGCACGCAATCCGCAGTTGTACATTCGCATCTACGTCGATTTCCATCGCGCCCAACGCGGCCGCATTGGCGAGGCCGGGGGCCGCACCAACGCTCAGATGTACGCCGATTGGGCCAAGGGCAAGGAAGTGGTCCCGGCGATCTACGGCGTGCCGGTCAAGCGCCGTGAAATCTTTGGCGTGATGCACTTAAAGGGCTTGGTCTTTGATGACACCGTGCTCTACTCGGGCGCGAGTATCAACAATGTGTACTTAAACTACAACCGAGCCCGTTACCGCCTCGATCGCTATCACGAGATCCACTCCAAGGAGCTAGCGGACACCCTATGCCGTTACTGCAATGAAGTGTTCCACCAAAACTATGCGGTGCAAGACTTCTCGCAAGGTCCGGTCAAGCCAGCCAAGGAAATCAAAAACGAGATCAAGGCGCTCCAGCGCAATCTCACCCAAAGCCAGTACGAGTTTAAGGGCACGCGCAAGCTGCATGATGACGAGGTGGGCATTACCCCATTAGTGGGCCTGGGCAAGAACAATTTGCTCAACCGCTCCCTCATCTGGGCGATTGATGCGGCACGGGAAAGCTTGTTCATGTGCACGCCTTACTTCAATCCGCCCAAGGAAGTGTTAGAGCATATCGAGCTAGCCTTAAAGCGCGATATCAAGATCACCTTGGTGGTGGGCGATAAGGTCGCCAATGACTTCTATATCCCCGAAGATGAGCCCTTTTCCACCATCGGTGCCATCCCCTACGTCTATGAGCAGAACCTGCGTGACTTTGTGGCACGCTTTCAAGCGCAGATTGACTCAGGTCAGCTCAAGGTGCACCTGTGGCGTAAGGACAATAACACCTACCACTTAAAGGGCTTCTTTGTCGATCGCACGATCGCGGTGATCACGGGCAACAACTTAAATCCGCGCGCCTGGGGCCTAGATTTGGAAAATGGCATGATTGTCCATGACCCTAATCATCTGCTCCAAGAGAAGTTCATGCACGAAAAGCAGTACATTCTGCGCGACACCACCCAGGTGTTAAAGCCTGAGGACTTGCAGACGATCGACGATTATCCTGAGCACGTACGCAAGATCTTAAAGCAGGTACGAAGATTACGGGCCTTGGTAATCTTAAAGCGCCTGCTCTAGGCCAAGCCGCGCTCCGGCTACAGCCAGCGCCGCTGCTACGGCGCACCGCCCTGCGCCACTACTGCCCATGCGCCGTCTGGCTTCATGGGCTTTTTTCTGTGCGGACAAAAATAAAATTTCACAAGCAAGCACCATGGCTCGCCAATTTGGCAGCATGTTGGGCCCATTTGCCGGTGCCGCCATCGCGCATCGCTTTGCCATCGCCAACCAATTCTTGGTTTCAGGAATCTTGCTGCTGACTCTGAGCCCCTACTTCATCTGGCGCTATCGGGCGCTCAAGCGCGCGCAGCTCTCTGGCCTACTCACGGCCTTAGTCGCCCCAACCCCGCACGACGCACCCGAGCCCCAGACAACAAGCGCCTCCCAGGAAACAACCACCTTCCAGGAAACAAGCGCCTCCCAGATCACAGCAGGGGACGGGCAACAAACCCATACTCAGCCTGAGCCCACCCAGGAGCAACCTGATTCTGCGGCAAAGCCCTAGAATTTGCTATAAGAGTTGACATGGCGCTTAGTTTTTAGGCTATACTTAAATTAGTAAGCATGCGGGAGGATAGTGCCATGCCAGGACAAGATGCCCAATTTATTGCGACCCCCTTGTCGACCATTAAGGGGGTAGGTGAACAGACGCTCGCCAAGCTCGGGCGCCTCGGGCTGCACAACCTCTACGATTTGATCTTAAATCTGCCCTTCCGCTTTGAAGATCGCACCTATATCCGCTCGGTCGCCAGTAATCCCGAGGAGAATGTGCCTTGTGCCTTACTGCTCACGATCACCGGCGCGCCCCGCATCAAGGCCAAAGTCACCGAGATTGCCGCCCAAGACCATGAAGGCACGCGCATCAAGCTGCTCTTTTTCCATACTTCCGAGAGCTATTTAAAGCGCTTTGAGGTCGGCACCACGGTGCTCGCGTGGGGCATGGTCAACAAGTCTTACTACGGACCTCATCTGCAAGTCTCAATCATGCACCCTGAGGTGCAATTCATTAACAGCAATGAAATTGAGATGCCGTCGCGCCTGTCCCCGGTCTATCACTTAACCTCCGGTTTAAGCCAAAATCAGATGCGGCAAATCGAGCAGCTCGCGCTTGATACCCTGGCGCGCCATCCGCTCGAGGAGTACCTGCCGGTCACCTTAAATCCTTACGACAGCGATATCACCCAGGCCTTAATCGAGACCCATAACCCTGAGCCTGATCCCAACCACAGCATTGTGCCCTTAGAGGCGCTGCGCAGTTTCCAGCGCATTTGCTTTGAGGAGCTGGTCGCTTATAAGCTCTCGATCTTAGAGCTCAAGGCACGCCAAAGCGTCAAGGCCGCGCCCGCCCTCAAAATCGATGAGGCCGCGCAGCAGCGTCTCATCGCGAGCCTCCCCTTTACCCCGACCCCGGCCCAGCTTAGAGTCTTTGGCGAAATCATGAGCGATTGCACCAAGCCTAAGGCTATGAACCGCTTGGTCCACGGTGACGTGGGCTCAGGTAAGACCTTGGTGGCGGCGATGGCAATCTTGCAATTTGCCCAAAATGGCCTGCAAGCGGCCATGCTGGCGCCGACCGAGCTTTTGGCCAAGCAGCACCACAAGAAGCTCCAAGAGTTATTTGCGCCGCTCGGCATTGAGGTCGGGCTGGTCATTGGCAGCCTCAAGAAAAAAGAGCGCACTGATATCATGGCCCAAGCCGCCGACGGCTCGATCAAAGTCTTTGTCGGCACCCACGCCCTGTTCCAGCAAGCGCTCACCTACCAAAACTTAAGCTTGGTCATCGTCGATGAGCAGCACCGCTTTGGCGTGGACCAACGTGAGGCCCTGCTCAACAAGGCCCCGGCCGAGCACAGCGCCCACGAATTGCTTATGACCGCAACCCCCATTCCGCGCTCCTTGCAGCTGGCGCTCACCGACGATTGCGACGTTTCGACCATCGATATGCTGCCGAAAGGCCGCACCCCGATCTCCACCTCCGTGATTGCCAACAGCAAAATCAACGAGGTCATGGAGCACCTCCACGCTCACTGCAGCCAAGGCAACCAAGCTTATTGGGTCTGCCCTTTGATTGAAGACACGGAAATGATCGAAACGGGCTCAGCCAAGAAGCGCTTTAGTGAGCTGCAAGCCAAGCTGCCTAACCTCAAGGTCGGCCTGTTGCACTCCCAAATGAGCGAAAAGGCCAAGAACGAGGTCATGGAGCAATTTGTGCGCAATGAGCTCCAAATCTTGGTCGCTACCACCATCGTGGAGGTGGGCGTGGATGTGCCTAATGCCACAGTGATCGTGATTGAAAACTCCGACCGCCTGGGACTGGCACAGCTGCACCAGCTGCGCGGACGTGTCGGCCGTGGCACCAAGCCTTCGTTCTGCCTCTTGATGTACCAAGAGATCGAAAGCGATGATCCGAGCGTCTTAGAGCGCAAGGAGCGCGCGCGCCAGCGCCTCGAGGTAATGCGCAGCACCACCAACGGCTTTGAGATCGCCAACCAAGACCTCTTGATGCGCGGCGCGGGCGAGTTCTTTGGCGCTCAGCAAACAGGCAAGGAAAACTTCCGTTTTGCCGATATGCACCGCGACTACGACCTGATGACCAATGCCCAGCGGGCGGCCCACGCCATCTTTGAGCATGACCCTCAGTGCACGCGTAATCTCATTTTGCGCTGGTTCCCAGAGGTCTTAAGCCCAGAGAACGGCCAAGTCTCCAGCCATCTGGCGGGCTAAGAGCACGCCACCGGGCTAAGGGCATACGCCGGGCTAACGACACGCCACTCAGGCTAAGCAAGGCACCAAATAAGGGCGCCATCAAGTGGAACAATGCCACCACTCAGTGCGTCCACTCACGCCACTTAATCCGCCCGTTCACGCGACCAAGAGCCGCGTGCACCTCATCACGCACTGAGCGCGCAACTTAGTGCGCACTATCCGGCAGTAGCGTGCGCCCATGGCAGCGCAGCCAACGTCCGGCATTAACGCCAAGCATGGCCTACATTTCGGCTATACTAAGGGAGCTTGTGGGCACAGATTCCCATAAGTGAGGTGGGGACAGCAAGCAAAAGCTTGCTCTTGGCTTTTATCGGCGGTGCTTTAGTTCATGGTTGGTCTTTACCACAAAAGACGAGCCCAACGCTCGCATAGCAAAGTTTTAGGCTTTCTGACCAAGGCCCTGATGACGCTCGGCCTGATGGTCGTGATTGGCTTTGTGCTCATTGTGCTCTTCTTCAATGGCAGCCAAATCAAAAAGCCTCTGGGCACCTACTTAAGCGCCAAGACCGGTTTTGAGGTCACGATTGGCGACGCTGAGTTCTCGCCGCTTTACCCTGATGTCATCAAGCTCTACGACGTAAGCTTTGGCAGCTCCAAGCTCGGTGAGCTGTACCTTGAGTATGACCTGCGCAGCGCCTTAAGTGAGGAGCGCCTTGAGATCAACGACCTGTACTTAAATGGCGTCACCATTACCCCTGAGGACTTACAAGCTCTCACCGCAAACCGCTTAGGCTACCACAGCATTTACGCGACCTTAGTGCGCTTTCACCACACCCCAGTGAAGACCCAATTTCTGCACACCAAGGACGCCACCATCCGCTTAAATAACGTGGGCTTCAATCCCGAAGAAGGCCTGACCTTTAGATCGGGTGCCATTGCCGCCCCCGAAGCTGAGCTCCTGGAGAGCCCGGTCAAGGACCTCTCCTTACAATTTGCCCACGACCAAGCCGGCCTTAACATTGAGAATTTCACCGCCGCCATGTTAGGCGGCATGGTCTCAGGCCAAGGCCGTTACCTGCCCCAGGCCAGCGCCTCCAGCTCTGGCAATAACACCGGCTTTAGCAGCGCCGAGGGCTTTAGCCAAAGCGGCAACGCCGACCTCATCTTCGACGAGCTCAACCTTTCCAAAGTCATTTTGCATGAATTAGGTCGACCTCAGGTCGGTCTCAATCTAAGCGCCCGCACCGTTAACTTAAGCGAGGTCATTTACACCAATGACCAGCAGGCCTTAAGCGCCCCTAATAAGCAGGATCGCACCAACCAAGCAGCGCCCAAGGCAGGCACGCACAGCGACTATCACTCTATGGTGATGCAGGGCATTTCCGGTAAGCTCCACGATTTAGAGCTCGGGCACGAGCACTTCAGCGCCCGCTTTGATGGCACGATCGACGCCCTCTCCTTTCCGAACTTACAGACCAGCTTTGAGCACAATAAGGGTACAGCTAAACTCCAAGACGACCAGATCACCTTTGACTTTAAGGGCAGCCTCTACGAGGGCAGCTACAGCTTAAAGGGCACGCTCGACCGTGAGCACCAGGAACTGAGCTTAGACGAAATCAAGCTGGAAAAGAGCAAGCTGGCTTTAAACCCACCGCGCCTTGATTTTCTCCAGCACGACAACGCCTACACCATTAAGCTCGCTCAGGGCAGTTTTGAGAACCTCGAGTTTCTCTCGTTCTTAAACCAGCTCCCACTTTCGATCCAAAGCATCAGTGGCAGCGCCACTAACTTACAGTGGGGCCCTGGCACGCCGTCTGAGATGACCGCAGCGGCGCAACCTGAAACTACCGCTGATACCAAGCCCAAGACTACCGCTGGTACCCAGCCTGAACAGGCCACCAAGACCGAGCTGACCGCTAAGACCGAGCTCACCCCAGCTACGCTCTTAGGGCAGCTTAAGACCAGCGATCACGGCGAGCTCAAGCTGAACCTACACAACCTGCTTTACTCCAACTTGCTCTTTAGTAACATTGAGCTGGAGGCCGCTTTAACCCCCAAGCAGCTGCAAGTTAACTTACCACAGGTCAAGTTCCAGGAAGCAAGCTTGAGCGCTAGCGGCACCTTAAGCCTGAGCGACACGGGTATGAGCACCTTTGCCTTAGAGGCCAGCGACTTTGAAAGTGCCGACTTAAACTCCAATCTTATTGGCCATATGCTCACGGGTAAGGTCAACCTCAACGCCCAGCTGACCTCCAGTTTCACCAATTGGCAGGACCTGGGGCTCAAGGACGCGCTGCTCCAAAACTTAAGTGGCCGGATCCACTTAGACTCAGCGGGCTTGTTAATTTCAGACTTCGGCTTAGACCTCATCAATGGCGGTAAGCAGCAGGATTACACCTTAAGTGGCACCGAGCTCTTAGCGGCGCTGCAAGGCTCGGTCGCGGGCATCAACACCTTAGAGGCCGACACCACCTTCCAAGCAGGCAAGCTCAGCACGCAAGGGCGCATCGGCCTGGCCACCGCCAACGCCAGCTTTAGCGTCAACATTGACTTGTTAAACCGCGATTTCTCGGGCAATGCCTTTATGGTAAGCACCGCGCGCGACAGCACGACCACAGTATCTTTTGGCGGCACCACCGCAGAACCTAGCTTTGCCATTCGCGCCTTAAGCCGTGGCGCGCAGCGCCCTGGCCTGTACCTGCCACAATACGACGCCACCGCTCAGGCCAAGGAGCAAACTGACGCCAAGGGCGTCTTAAACGGCACCGTAGAAGTAGCGGACGCCACCAGCGCCATCGCCCAAAGCGCAGCGGAAAGTGATGCCCCAGAGCAAGTCAGCGATACCCCAATCAGTGACGCAACCACCACCCCAGATCAACCTGAAGCCACACCTTCAGACGAGCAAGCTGCCCCTGGCGCAGAACCAGCAGAGACTAAAGACGGTACCACAACCGCTGAGGCTAACGCCACTGAAGTAGCTCAGGGCGCAGAGCCTGCCGCTGAGGACACTGCCAGCACGGACGCTGAGCCAAAGGCTGATGAGACCACAGCTCCAGCTGAAGACGCAGCCGAGACTTCAGCCCCTGAGACTGACGCCGCTGAAGTAGCTCAGGGCGCAGAGTCGGCTGCTGAGAGCAATGCCAGCACGGACGCTGAGCCAAAGGCTGATGAGACCACAACTCCATCTGAAGACGCAGCCGAGACTTCGGCCACTGAGGTAGCTCAGGGCACAGAGTCTGCCGTTGAGAGCAGTGCCCGCACGGACGCTGAGCCAAAGGCTGATGAGACCACAGCTCCAGCTGAAGACGCAGCCGAGACTTCAGCCCCTGAGACTGACGCCGCTGAGGTAAATCAAGACGCAGAGCCTGCCGCTGAGAGCAATGCCAGCACGGACGCAGAGCCAAAGGCTGATGAGACCACTGCTCCAGCTGAAGATGCCACCGCGACTTCGGCTGCTGAGTCTGACGCCGCTGAGGTAGCGCAGAGCGCAGAGCCAGCCGCTGAGTCCAGTGCCAGCACGGACGCTGAGCCAAAGGCTGATGAGGCCACAGCTCCAGCTGAAGACGCCACTGAGACTGACGCCACTGAAACAGCTCAGGGCGAGGAATCAGCCTCCGAGACTGAGGCCAGCACGGACACTGAGCCAAAGGATGATGAGACCACAGCTCCAGCTGAAGACGCAGCCGCGACCTCGGCCGCTGAGTCTGACACCACTGAGGTAGCTCAGGGCACAAAGCCTGCCGCTGAAAGCAGCACCACTGCTGAGCCAAAGGCTGATGAGGACGAAGTTCCAGCTGAAGACGCTACCGCGACTGCGGCCGCTGAGAATGATGCCGCTGAGGTAGCTCAGGGCGCAGAGCCGACCGCTGAGTTCAGTGCCAGCACGGACGCTGAGCCAAAGGCCGATGAGGGCACGGGTGCAGGTGAGGCAGCTGGTGCGGACGCTACGGCGCAAGCCCCTGAAGAATTGCCAGATGCTGCGGCCCAGGCGCAAGCGGATCAAACCGAGTTTGAGCTGTTAAAGGACGTCTTTATCGATAGCTTTATCCAGCATGAGCATGGCACGGCCGCTGAAGAGGAGGCGGCGCGGGCGGCCGCCCAAAAGGACGCGGCCGCGCGTAAGGCCGCTGAGGAAAAGCCTTATAACCCCGAAGAGGAAATGATCTTCTAGGCCTTGGTGCTGTCTTCTTTGGTGGTCTCCGTTGGGTCGCTCTCTTGATGGTGCGGCACAATGTGGACCTTAATCGAGCTCTCTTGATTTAAGGCGCTCTGCTGGTCGGTTAAGCGCTCGTGCTGGTAAGTGGTGGCGGCCTTGATGATCGCGCCATTAACGCGCTTTTTCCCGGTGAGGTTGATGAGACCCACAATGACCTTAGGCACGTCTTGGGCGCCATTGCGCGCCTGCGTTAAGACGGCGGTGATCTCCGCGCCGATCAACACCAGCCACCAGTTGAGGTAAATCCAAATCATCAGCACCGGCGCCGCCGCTAAGGCGCCATAGATCGCCTCGTAGTCGGAGAAGTTGAGAATAAAGGCCGAGAACAGGCGCTTTAACAGCTCAAAAGCAATGGCGACACAGAGAGCGCCGACCAAGGCGTCGCGCGCTTTGACCTCGGTCACCGGCATCACCGTGTACAAAACGAAGATCATGCCGGTCTCAATAAAAAACGGCAGCAAGTAGAAAAAGGTCTCGGCTGCCAGCGCCAGCTCCATCGAGGCGAAGATGTTCGAGGCAATCAGCTTGGTGGTCGCCCAGACCACAATGCCAAAGCTGAGTGGGCCAACGGTCAAAACAGTCCAGTAAATGGCAAAGGTCATCGTGACCCGGCGCTTGCCCCCGTGCCAAATACGGTTGAGAGTCTTATCTACCGAGCGAATCAACATCAGGCTGACCACAAAGAGCATTAAGGAGCCGGTCACCGTCATCGAGGTCGCATGCGACACGAAGGTGGTCAAGGAATTACCTACCGCTTCGGTGAAGACCGGCATGAAGTTTTGCGCCGCAAAGTCCATCATGGCTTCTTTGATCGGCGTGAAGGCCGGGATCATGGCAAAGATCGAGAGCACTACCGTGATGGCAGGAACTAAGGCTAAGACCGTGGTGTAGGCCAGAGCGCCCGCCTCAATGGCGATTTCATCGCGCTTGATGCGGTGCACGAAATATTGAATCAGTTCCTTCATCGCCCCTCTCCCTCTTCTTTCCTGCTGGCCGTGCCACCTATTTATGGCCTTACCACCTATTTATGGCTGTGCCACCTATTTATGGCTGTGCCACCAAATTATGGCCTTGCCCCCTATTTTAGGCCGGATGCAGCAAAATCTGGACAAGCCGCGCAACTTTCACAATTTGCGATAAAATAGCGTCACTTTTTTTGCAAGGGACAAGCGTGCAAAGCACGACTGCGATCCCAAAATTTTTTGTGTTCTCAAGCTTATGCCCGCAGCTAAGTGACTTGCACTTAGCCCATCCGGCAGGAGATAAGCCCCGCGCAAGCCTAGTGTGGTGTGGGAAAAGTCAGCACGATCACTGGGTGCAGGCTTTTCCGGGGCAAGATGCCCTGGGGTGAAGAGGCTTGCTGCTGTTTTCTTAGGTAATTTTTCGATGGATGTTCAAAAGATCCGTAATATTGCCATCATCGCACACGTCGACCATGGCAAGACGACTTTAGTTGACAAGTTATTGCGCCAATCGGGCACTCTTGATCGCAACGAATTAGGTCAAGAGCGCGTCATGGACTCTAATGCCATCGAAAAAGAGCGCGGCATCACTATCTTATCCAAGAACACCGCCATCAACTGGAAAGATTACCGCATCAACATCGTGGACACCCCAGGCCACGCCGACTTCGGTGGTGAGGTTGAGCGTGTCATGTCGATGGTGGACTCGGTGCTGTTATTAGTCGACGCCGTCGACGGCCCAATGCCACAGACCCGCTTTGTCACCCAAAAGGCCTTTGCCCGTGGCTTACGTCCAATCGTCGTTATCAATAAGTGCGACCGTCCAGGTGCCCGTCCTGATTGGGTTATCGACCAAGTCTTCGACCTCTTTGATAACTTAGGCGCTACCGACGAGCAGCTTGATTTCCCAATCATCTACGCCTCGGCTTTAGCCGGTTGGGCCTCTGAGGATCCGGACAATCACGGCGATACGATGGAGCCTTTATTCAACACCATTATTGAGAAGGTCAGCCCACCACAGGCCGATCTCGAAGGCCCATTCCAGATGCAGATCTCCTCGCTTGATTTCACCTCGTATGTTGGTGTTATCGGCGTCGGTCGTGTCACCCGTGGTACGGCTAAGACCAACCAGCCAGTTACCATTGTCGGCGCTGATGGTTCTACCCGCACAGGCAAGATTGGCCAGGTCTTAGGCTATTTAGGCCTGCACCGCTCTGAGGTCCCTGAGGCCAGCGCTGGTGACATCATTGCCGTTACCGGTTTAGGCGAGCTCAAGATTTCGGATACGATCTGCTCCCCACAAAAGGTTGAGGCCCTGCCTCCTTTAACTGTGGATGAGCCAACTGTATCCATGACCTTCTGCGTTAACACCTCGCCCTTTGCCGGTCGTGAGGGTAAGTTCATCACCTCGCGCAATATCGAAGAGCGTCTGCGTACCGAGCTCGTGCACAACGTGGCCTTACGCGTTGAGAACACCGAGGACGCTGACAAGTTCCGCGTCTCGGGCCGTGGTGAGCTCCACTTATCGGTCTTAATCGAGCAGATGCGCCGTGAGGGCTATGAGCTGGGCGTGTCGCGTCCTGAGGTTATCTTGCACAAGGATGCCAATGGCAAGACCTTAGAGCCATATGAGGTTCTGACCTTAGACTTAGACGAGGGCAACCAGGGTGCCGTCATGGAGGAATTAGGCCGCCGCAAGGGTGAGCTTAAGAATATGAACCCTGATGGCAAGGGTCGGGTCCGTTTAGACTACCGTATCCCAGCCCGTGGCTTAATCGGCTTCCAAAGCCTCTACCTGACCTTAACCTCGGGTACCGGCCTGATGTACCACACCTTTGATAGCTACGACGAGTTTGTCGGCGGCAATATCGGTGAGCGTACCAACGGTGTCTTAATCTCCAACGACACGGGTAAGGCTGTACCTTACGCCTTATGGTTCTTACAAGAGCGTGGTCGTCTCTTTGTTGATGCCGGTGAAGAGGTCTATGAGGGCCAAATCATTGGTCTGCACGTGCGCTCCAACGACCTGACGGTTAACTGCCTCAAGACCAAGAAGTTAACCAACGTCCGTGCCGCCGGTTCTGATGACAACATCATCTTAACCCCAGCCGTCCACATGAGCTTAGAGCAGGCCTTAGAGTTCATCAACGAAGACGAGTTAGTCGAGGTCACCCCGAAGTCGATCCGTATCCGCAAGAAGTTCTTGTCGGAGATGGAGCGTATCCGCGACTTCCGCGCTAAGGGTGGCAAGGCCGGCAAGGAATAAGCCTTTTACGCCGCACCACCTGCTGCCCTAAGATCGGCCTTACGGTGCGGCCCCCCAATTGTGCGCCGCAGGCGTGGTACGCCGGTAGCGCTACAGAGCAACTTGCAACATGCGGGCATCAGCGCTCGCCTCACAGCCCAAGTTCATTGAGAGCTTGGGCTGTTTTGTTTTTTGCACAATGCTAGGCCTTTGAGCGCCAATTTGAGGGCAAGCGCGGGCGCTGCTGGTACGAGTTGAGCACCATTTTTGAAGTTGGATTTCATGTTACAAGATGGGGCACATAGCGTTAAATCCTGATAAATACAGGATTTACAAAATTTAGTTACCTATCTTGTTTCCTTAATTTATGACCCTTTATCGGGCATTTGTGCACCATATTAAAGCATGCACAACAATCTCATTTTCCTAGCCCGTTTCCGCTCTAAAATGGAGCAACGGTATAAGCTCGATCACAGATTTTTTCTGATGCTTGCACCTTTGTAGGACGGCTAGGCGCACTCACCATCAGTGTTACCGCACGAATGGCCGAAGTCCCAGCTGACTACTTCAAGTTTCACCTCAAGGGCGTATGCCCCTGAGCGTGTCAGAGCTTTCTTGCTGTCAGTGCTAAGGCCGCTCATTGCTGTAACAAGCTGCGTTGCTGTAACAAGCTGCGTTGCTGTAAAGAGCTGCGCCTCTTTAAAGCAGTCTGCTTCTTTAGCATTGGGTCCCAAGCTTAGGTTTTAACTAAGCTTCCTTTTTGGTTCATGGCTTCACCTTGTGCGCTTCACCACGCCGCTTTAGCCGCGTGGGCTCAGTCATTGGTAATTTGTTGCAACAAAGTAGCACCACCATTGATTGCGCCGCATAAGACACCATGTGGGACTTAGGAACATAAGGTTGGGTCCACACCAAAGTCTAGGGCAGAGGGTTCGGAACAGTCCGAGGCAGAGCCTAAACGGTCTAGGTTGTGGAGCGCATTTGGTCAATTGATGTTTGTGAGTGGCTTTTATGCAATGTGATGCTAAAACCATTATTGAGAGTATTTCGACGGCCCTCTTGGTCACCGACTCTCAGTTAAAGGTTGCCTTTGCCAACACCGCTGCAGAGCAGTTGTTTTCGATGTCGCGCTCGAAGTTACAAGGAATCAAGCTGACCGACCTCATCGATGCGCGCGAAAAGAATTTGATTGAGACCTTGCAGCACTCCAATGTGCCAACCTTCCAGGGCTTTACCGCCACTGATATCACCTTCAGTCCTGATCCGCACGTCCACTTCCATGCCGATATGTATCTCTCCTTGTACACCGGGCGCGCCCGTGGCTTGGTCGTGGAGATTCACCGCCTCGATTACCAGCAAAAGCTCAATGAAGATTTGCAGCGCCGCAACCAAAACTTGGCGGCCCGCGATCTCATCCGCAATCTGGCCCATGAAATCAAAAACCCATTAGGCGGTATTCGCGGCGCCGCGCAGCTCCTTGAGATGACCTACTCCACCGACAGCGAGCTTAAGGAGTACACCAAGGTCATTATCGAGCAGGCCGACCGCTTAAAGGCCTTGGTCGATCGCCTCCTAGGGCCACAGCGTGCGAACCCACGCACCATGACCAATATCCACTATGTGATCGAAAAGGTCTTGTCCTTAGAGTCGATGGCGACCCAAGGACGCCTGCGCTTTGAAAAGGATTACGACCCATCGCTGCCTGAGATCATGCTCGACTTAGACGCGATGCAGCAGGCTTTGATCAACATTATCTCCAACGCTATTCAGGCGCTGACCGAGTCCAACACCACCTACCCAACCATTAAGATCCGCACCCGCGCCTTAATGGGCGCCTTGGTTGGTGGCGTGAAGTACCCGATGTCGATCGAGGTCTCGATTATCGATAACGGTCCAGGTATCCCCGAGGAAATCAAGGATATGCTGTTCTATCCTATGGTGACCTCGCGCGCCGAGGGCCATGGCTTAGGCTTATCGATCGCCCAGAATATCGTCGAGCATCATAACGGCACGATTGAGTGCGAGAGTACCCCAGGGTGCACCGTGTTCAAGCTCATCTTGCCCCTCACCACGAACAACAATAACGCGGGGAGCAAGTAGCAAGGTACCTGCTTAACTCTCCATCGGGTGTAAGTCTTAAGCGTGCTTAGGCTTACGCCCACAGTAAGGTTAGCCCTTACTTCGATTTCCCAACGACTCCGAGGTTGGACAGCGCCCACCGGCTCACAGTGTGGTTTTTAGAACCGATGGCGTGTGATAAAACCTCTAACACTTTCAGCTTGAGGTTTAGATATTATGGATCCTCTTATTTGGGTCATCGACGACGACACCAGCATCCGTTTCGTCTTTGATCGTGCACTCAATGTAAACTCCATAAACCACCGCTCCTTTGAGAGCGGCGATGCGGCACTTGAGGCCCTAAAGACTGAGATTCCTGACGTCATCGTGTCTGACATCAATATGCCTGGCAGTATCGATGGTCTGTCGCTCATCCAAAAGGTTCATGAGGTCGATCCTAATATCCCATTTATTATTATCACGGCCCACTCCGACCTTTCGGCGGCGATTGACTCCTACGAGCACGGCACCTTTGAGTACCTGCCAAAGCCTTTTGACATTGAGCAGGCGATCCAAGTAATCCGCCGTGCGGCGGTGCACCGCGTCAACCAGACCAAGAAGAAGGACGAGACTGCGCTGCAAGCCTCTGAGAACGATAACGATGAGATTATCGGTAAGAGCCCAGCGATGCAGGAGGTCTTCAAGTACATCGGCCGTGGCGCCAAGGCAGGGGTTCCAGTCTTCATTTATGGCGAGCGTGGTACCGGCCGCGAGCTGGTCGCTTTGGCGATGCACAATCACTCCGAGCGCCGTGATCAAGGCAAGTTTGTCTCGGTCAACGTCTCTTCGCTGCCGCAGGAGTTAATTGAGCACGAGCTCTTCTCCAATGAGGACGGCGCCACCTGCGCGATCGAGCGCGCCGAAGGCGGTACCTTATTTATCAATGAAATCAGCGATATGCCATTGAGCGCCCAGACCCGTCTTTTGACCGTGGTCCAGCGCAATGAGTACCTGCCATTAGGCCAGAGCACCCCACGTCCTGCCAATGTGCGCATTATTGCCTCGAGCTCACAGGACTTAGAGGAACTAGGCAATCAGGGCAAGTTCATCAAAGAGCTCTACTATCGCATCAACGTCATCCATATCAACATGCCGCCACTGCGTGAGCGCAACAACGACATCCCAATGCTGGCCAAGCACTTCTTAACGCAAAGTGCGATTGAGGCTGGTCAAGAGCCAAAGAAGCTGACCTCCGAGGTCTTAGTCTTCTTATGCCGTCAGCCATGGCCGGGCAATGTCCGTCAGCTCAAGAACCTGTGTAAGTACCTGACCATTATGGTCACCGGCCGCGATATTCAAATGAGCGACCTGCCAAGCGAGTACTTACAGGCCCGCAACCAGCAAGCTAAGGTCACGACCTCGATTGCCGGTACCTCCAAAGAGCCAACCTCGTGGCAAGAGCAGCTCAGAAACTGGGTTGACGGCCGTCTGCGTGCTGGCGAGCACGACATTCTCTCTGAGGCCACCCCAGAGTTTGAGCGCGTGATGTTGGAGGCTGCCTTAGCCTTTACCAGCAATCATAAGCAAGAGTCGGCTAAGCTCTTAGGTTGGGGCCGCAACACCTTAACCCGCAAGCTCAAGGAGCTGCACATCAACTGCTAATGAGTAAGCGGCAAGTGCAAGCTGCAAACTAGCTCATAAGCGAGCGCGAAAAAATTTCGCAATCAGAGCCTAAGGGGCGGGCGCCGAGCGCCCGCCCCTTAGCTTTTTTACCCTGAGTTTTTACAAAACTCAGGAAGATATGAAATAAGAGCCCAGCCCGCGTTTGACGTGCGCTGGGCTTTTGTTA
>CALXOW010000019.1 GCA_944390115.1 uncultured Anaerobiospirillum sp. | reverse complement strand
ACAGCAAAATTGATAAAAGCTAACTATCAAGCGTTGATCACAATTGGGGCATTTCACCACTAATCACAAAGAACCAGAAAATAAAAAAGACAGACGCAACCAAAACTTTCACTGTATACCTGAACTTTTCAAATTTAGGCACGGCTGAGCCAAAATCTGTAACTAGTTCAAATGAAGCAATTTCTGCGTTTTGCTGATATTTAAGCCGTTTGAGCTGTTAAAAGTAGCTGTCAAAAACTTCATAATTTAACCTTTAGCAACACGTGCCTTTTGTTCGAGGCAAGAAAGGTTAAATATCACTATTTTTGATGTCATTTGTCATGAGTTAAAACAGCTTAAATATGCAAAATCAGCAAAAATTACTTGTTTGAACTAGATACAATTTTGGATGCAAACGTGCCTAAATTTGAAAAGTTAAGGTGTATAAACATCATTAAACAGAATTTTATTTGATGCAATTAACATAATAGTTTCAAAATTGCTGCCAAGATAATCTCCAATATTTAACAATACTGTGAAAGATGCGCCACCAGCGGCCACTGCTGTAGTAGCCATGAGTTTATCTGCTGGTGATTCTGATTGGCTCATATTGAACTCCAAACTAGGTTCTAGGGCATAGCCTGTCTCTGCAGGACAAGTCACTACACCTTGATTTTACCGCATTTGCCAACTTTATAACATGCAAAATACGCATTCTTGTGAAGTAATTTTGTTCTATGACTTATACCTGAACTTTAAGCAAAAGCAGAGCTACGGCAGTACAGTGCCGTTGAAGGAAATAGGAGCCCGGCGACTGGTGCCTAATAAGGCAGTCGGAGTCACCTCAAAGCTCTTAAAGCCCTCATAAACCACATCCCCTACCGCACGATGCAGCGCCTCCATGCGCAGCGGCGTGGTCACAATGAGCGGCAAACCATGCTCAGAACGGTGGCGCAGCAAATCATTGAAGCTGCGCTGGTTGTACGGGGTAAGCGCAGTAAAGTCGCTGCACAGACCATCGACCACCAAGAGGTCGGCCCCGTAATACTGCTTGAGTTTGCGCTCACGCTCCATGCGCTGCTCAAAGCTTTCATCGCTGACATAGAACCAGCTGCGCTTGAGATCATCTAGAGTCGCGATTAAGCACAAAGGCATCTGGGTGTTAGTGCGTTCTTGCACGAGCTTGGGATCTTGCGCCTTGAGATCCATAAAGAGGTTCGCCATGGCATGGACCAGCATGGTCTTGCCTGTCCCCATGTCACCAAAGAGCAAGAAGAGCTTGCGCGACAGCTGCTGGGCGATATCTCGCACAAAACGCTCACCTAAGGTAAAGGCGGGGCGATTGAGATCATCACGTTGGAGCGTATCAAAGGTGCACTGCGCATTGATCTTACCTTCGGCACGCAGCTTATCCATGAAGTTGCGGAAATACTCCTCTTGGCGTTGGGCAACCTCGGCGGCTACTTCCTGCGCTTCGTTTTTGCGAATGACATAGTACTCAAAGGGATCGACCTCGACCTCATCCACCTTGATACCAGAGCGCTCTTCAATTTGCTTTAACAGCATGTCCAAGGCCGAGACCGCCTGCTGGGTGCGACGACGATCTTCACGACGCAGCTTTGCGGCTTGCTCAAAACCGGCAAACTCATCTTGCTCTTTATTGCCTGAGTCAGGCAGCGCAATACTGCCACCGTGTAGCTGGGGATCAATGAGTGCCTCTGGGCCTTGGGCATTACACTCAGCAATGCTCTGCTCTAATTGCTGTTGTGGCGTCAGTGCCACTACTTCACGCGCTAACGGTGGAGCTACTCCGACCTCTTGGGCAATAGCCGCAGGCTCTGACCAACCTTGCGCCGCAGCCACACTGGCCCCAGTCATGTCGATCCCGGTCATGTCGGCCCCGATCCAATTGTCTCCAGAGACATTGCCCCCAGTTACGTTAAGCCCGGTGTTATAGACACCTTGACCTACGCTGTTGCTCCCGCTGCGGGTATTGCTGCTTGCGCTGCTGACACCATCAGGCATCACACTGTGCTCATGCGCTGCAGGTTCATAGCCTGCATGGGGCGGGGTTACCAGTGGTCGTTGCTGCGCGCTATAGCTTTGAGCCTGGGCAATGAGTTCATCCACTGAGACCTTAGTGCGTGCGGCCGGATCGGTCGGCCAAGCATGGCGTTGTTGCTCCGCAGTAAGCTGAGCTGAAAACTCACGGGCCAGCTCCTCTGATGAAGCAGGCTGAGCTGGGCGCTGACCAGCATGCTTCAGATACTCCTCTTGCGCGGCTGTGGCCCCCGGCACATAGTGCTGAGGCTTGCCGGACGTTACTGGAGCCATACCGAAGGTGCTAAGACCCGGACCTAATGGACCTTGCGCTTGAGCCGTTACTTGAGCGGCGCTGTAATAGCCCCCGTGCGGGCCATAATTAGCCTGATAATTGGGTTGCGGATAGCCCGACCATGAGCCGCTGTGCGGTGCATTGGACGCGTTAGCCCCGAACTTAGGTGGCTGTTGTGCGCTGCGTTGCGGTGCACTACGCTGCGGTGCGCTGCGTTGATAGTTCTTTACTTGATTAGAACGGGAATATGGCCCCTGGGGTACAGAATTGTCGTGAGTAGAATCGGAGGCAGCCATATTAATCCCCTTGCGCTAAAACTTGACCCAAAGCGGGCGCTAAAGACACAAAAAGGAGCCTGCGCTCCTCTTTATTCTTTGTTGCCTGTATCTTAGCATTTGGTCGACACGGCTGCAAAAGCGTGGCTTAACCGTCGGTGGGTATCCAGGAACACCGGCGGTCGCACCACGCCAACCAGATGAAGCCTCAGCTTGAGGTCATCTGCCGCAAGGATTGCCCCTGCGTTTCCTTTGGTATCGGCCAAACCGCTTTGGGACGGACTTGGCCTGCTACGATTTTAACGCAAAAAAATAAGGCGAGGCTAAATACCCCGCCTTATTAACGGATTTGTTTTGAGAACCGGTTCAGACACTACAGGCCGAGTTGCTGATGAGCCTTCTTATAAGCTTCGTCGTCGACTGGCTCGAGCCACTCGTTGGATGCGCCCTCAATGCCCTTAACAGTGATTGCCAAGTGCTGCATATAGCTGTCAGCAATAGCGCCGTGGTAATGCTTAACCTCTGGTGGAATGGCTACGACCATACCTGGCTTTAACAGCACTGGATCTTTGCCCCACTCTTGGTAGATACCAAGACCCGAGACCACAACTAAGGTCTGCTCAACCTTGTGGTGAATATGCCAGTTATTGCGGCAACTTGGGTCAAAGGTAACATTGGAAATCGCGAGCTGGCTGGCATCATAAGGGTTCAGGTAGCTGTCACCAATGAAGTACTTTGCGTATCCGGTGTTGGCTTGACCGATAGCCCAAGTGGTCATTTGCTCTTTAGCGGTAACCTTATCCATTGCATCTCCTTGCGCAGCTTGTGCAGTCAAAGCGGTGAGTGCGATAGATGCAGCTAACAATCCCTGCTTAATCATATGTCGTAGCTCCTATGCGGCACTTTTTGTCGATGGTCTTAGTTTAGTGGCAAAAAGAGCTCCAATCGGGCCGCGATAGAATTGTGCTAGCAATTGAGAGAAAGGGGCAATAAATAACGGGACAAACGGAGTACAGTGCCGCCTCAGCAAGTGGTCAAGGACACAGAAACTGCCGCTGAACCGAACAATGACTCGCCTAATGAGCGCTAAAACTGCCTCGGCTAGTGAGCATCGGCGCTGAGTTCATCTGGAGCCCCCAATTCACCTTACGGCTTCAAAGTTCGTCTTGCAGGCCACGATTTAGGTCAGTGGACTTGAGCTGAACATGAGGGCATAGCACGCACCAAATTAGCCCCCAGCTAGCAGGTGAGGAGCTTGGGTCTAAAATAGCTCCAGAGCTTGCGGTGGGCTATCCCCTAGCTGCTCCCGCGCTTGGTATTTGGCACCAACATGGTGACTTTGCGATAATAGCGACGGACGTAGCATCACCTGATGCTTGCCAGGTCTAAACTTGTGCCAAGTTCCGCTTTCTTGCTAATGGCAGCGCGGAGTCTTGTACTGAGCTTAGGTTGCTTTTGACTTGCTCCTAGATAGAGAGGTTGGCCCGCGCGTTACATGCCAAGCTAGCTTGAGCAAATCTGACTGAATGGAGACCATATGCGCAACAATCAGCCGGTGACCAATGTTGAGCATCATTTCCCTGATGATCCGTCCGCTAAGATCATCTCGGTAACTGATACTCGCGGCATTATCACCGATGTCAACCAAACCTTTATTGACATGTGTGGTTACACCCGCGAGGAGTTGATCGGACAGCCGCACAACATCCTGCGCCATCCAGATATGCCTTCCCAGGTGTTCAAGATCTTGTGGGATACCCTCCAGCGTGGTGAGTGCTTCATGGGCGTCATCAAGAATCGCTGCAAAGATGGTGGTTTCTATTGGGTCAGCGCCTTCATTATGCCGATCTTGCAAAATGGCGAGATTGTGGGCTATGAGTCGGTACGCACAAAAGTCGCACCGGATAAAGTTGCACGCGCTGAAAAGGTCTATAAGGCGATGCGTGAGGGCAAGCAAGGCTACTCTAAGCGCTGGGATGTCTGGAGCATTCTGTGCTACCTCATCTTCTTGCTCTCCTTTGCCAATGCGGTCTGGCATGAAACCCCGCTCAATATCGGCCTCTGCTTCCTCTTGACCTGCGGCGTCTTAACCTATAGCAACTATCGCCATAAGCACCTGATCAATACCATTACCAAGCACTTCAACGTCCAGCGCAATGACCTGAACACTATCATCTACACCAGTAAGGCCGGACGAGAGGGCGCGATCATCTATGACCTCCTCTATAACTTAAAGGAAGTCGATTCTATCTTGACCCGCGTCGATGGTGCGACCGAGCGCTTGAACGGTATTATTCAAGCCAACCTCAGCGAGCAATCATCATCGGTGGCTGAAGTCAACGAGCACAATAAGCAAACGCGTGAGCTCACCGGCGAGATGAACCAGATTGCTCAGAGCGTCAACCAAATGATCGACGATATCTCCTCAAGCGCAATCGAGACCGCCAAGCACTCAAATGAAGCAGCACAGCTGGTGCGCGAGAGTAAGGATGTCTCCGATCAAACGATGCAAGCCATCGATAATCTGCGTGAGTCGAGCAACGACATCGAACGAGCCATTACCGATCTGGCCGGTCGCGTTGATGACATCGAAAAGGCCGCTGCTCTGATTAAGGACATCGCCTCGCAGACCAATCTGTTAGCGCTCAATGCCTCGATTGAGGCTGCCCGCGCCGGTGAGGCCGGTCGTGGCTTTGCCGTGGTCGCCGATGAAGTTCGTTCGCTCTCACTGCGCACCGAGCAAACCACTATTCAGATTCACGATCTGATCGCACGCTTCAAGAAGACCGCCCAAGAAACGGTCGAGCTTTCGGCTAAGGGCCAAGAGAGCGTCGCCCACGGTGTCGAGCAAGTACACCTCACCAACGCCAAGTTAGACGAGGTGTTAAACAGCATCAACGATATCCATAAGCTGACCGACGCGGTCGCAAATACGGTTCATGCGCATTCAGGCACGGCCCAAGAGGTGGCGATCAAGGTCCAGCACATCAACGATATGGCGGCCTCGACCTTGGAGAGCTCCAACGAGAACTTAAGCCATACAAAGGAGTTAAGTGCGATCTCCACTGAGCTTCAAGATATGGTCAAGCGCTTTAGCAATATCGACCACACCTAATGGTCGCCTCCCCCTACCTCAAGGCCTGAGCCTCCCCATGGAAGCAAGGCCAAAAGCCCGCTCTGTGAGCGGGCTTTTTGCTCTGTACGCCTGAGCTTGGCGCTTGGGCTACGTTGGGCTAACGCAGCCAGAGGTTGAGGTAGACTGCCGCGATAGCGACCACGATTAAAAGCAAGAGGACCAAGAAGCCCTTGATGCTGACTGGTGGCGGCAGACGGTCGACCTGGCGCATGGTCACCTCAACCAAGGTTAAGGTATTGGAGCTGGTCGAGTAACTGTGGAACGACTCTAAAATCTGCTTGAAGCGGCTGCGCTCTTTGCCCAACTTGCGCTTGAAGTAAACGCCCCGGCGCCGCTCCTTTTCCCGCTTTTGGCGCTCCTTTTCCTCTTGGAGTTTACGTGCGGCCTTATCAAGACCGCCCTTAGCTCCTTCCTTGGCCTCGTCCTTGGCATTATCCGGCGCTGGGGTGCTGGCAACCACTAAGGCCCCCGACTCGCCCTTGCGTGCTGCGATCTTGGCTTCAGCAGCCATGCGGCTTTCGGCGTCCCTCAGCTCCATCTCCACCGCGCGCGAGGTGGTTTCGTTTAAGTGCTGCAAGCGCTTTGGACGATATTGCAAGGCGAGGTTAACCAAGACCAACATGAACGAGACGTTGTAGCGCACGATCATGTCTTGCAGGTGAACGCTGCAATCAGCGTAAGAGCGCCGACTGCCAAAGACGTGGTTGAAGTCGTTTAAGATCTTCTGGCACTGCTCATGGAAGCTGTAGAAGTTCGGGATGAGCTGCTGGTCATCGCTTAACAGATAGAACTTCTCAAAGCTGCTCGCCACCTGATGGTAGTAAGGCAGGGCATCGACCACGCGCCCTAAGGAGCCGATGAGATAGTCGATGTCGTCAGAGTGCTGGCGCAGATACAGGCGCTTGAGCTTGCCGATCATTGAGCGCAGTTGCTGCACTAAGGCCGGGGTGTATTCGCGCCCAAGCTCCGTGGCGTACAGGTGGAACACGTAGTGTGTGATCGAAACCAAGTTGTAGATGTAATCTAGGAACATGGTGCGCTCACGGGCCTGCACGCAGCGCTCGCGGAAGGTGATCATAAGCGCATTATTGTTGCTCAAGAAGCGCGAAATCTCGCTTAAGGCCATTTGCGCCGCCGGATTGGCATTGAGCTCAACCTCGACAAAATCGCCCTCCATGCCATGCTCGGAATTGATGCGCGCAATGCGCTCGAGCAGATCGTTGAGCTCCTCATTGAGGTGGCGATCAAAGCTCGAAGCTTGCTTCTTTAAGTGGAGCTTGTCGCGCAGATTGAAGCGTGGGACATCGGGCACCAAGTGAATGCGCTTGGCCATACGCTCGGCATGGCCTTCTTGGTTCATGATGCCATGGCCCCCACCGACCAAGCTGCGCTCGTCGATGTTGTCCTCGCGCTCTTTTTCTTCCTTGGCTTGGTTTAACTCCTCGAGCACCTTGCTTAAGACAAAGGGACCCTTGATCTTGAAATTATCGCCAATCAGGCAATGGACTAAACCTTGGGTCAGCTCTTCATCTTGCAGGCAGCGGCTATAGAGCGTGGCTGCATCATCAAAGCGATCTTCAATTAAGGCTAAGACCGCTAGGTTGATGTAGGAAGAAAAGCTCGGCTGGGATTGCCACAGCTTGACCGCTTGATCCCGCTTACCGGAGGCAAGGTTATATAGCGCGGCGTGATCGACGCGCGTGGCATCCATGAGCCAAAACAGGCCGTGGAAGATGCGGCCGCGCGCGGACATCAGCTCACTTTTAGCTAAATCCAGGCGCCGGGGCGTACGTAGCGGCGGCTTAATTAAGCCCGGCATATCCTGCTTTAACGCCCCGACCGTATTGCCCTTTAAGGCCTGGTTCATTAAGGTCTTGTAGTTAGCCGCTAACACCGCGTTTTTAACTTGGGTACCCGCCCCCAACACCCGGTAGGGGTTATCAACCACCAGTGATAGCGTCATGCCGCATCCTCATAAGCTAACCAAACCAACGCTTACCCTTGCGGCAAGCCGTGCCGCCTCCGTGCGGCAAGCGCACAGCAAAGCACATCCTATGCCACGCGCCGCCCCATTATAACAGGCCCCGATCAGGCAAGAAAAAACCACCAAGAACGCACGATTCCTGGTGGTTTGAGCTAAAAGTTTTCACGCGCTGGAGATAATGGCGCGAGGATACGCTTTACTGCGCTTGCTGCTTAGAGGCTCTTTAAGAAAGCAGCAACTTCAGCGTCTTGGCAATTTGGATAGAAGAGCTCAGCAAACTTTGGATCGTCGATAGTGGTCTTGACGAAGTCCTTGTCTAAGCCCTTTAAGACCTCGATTAATGGACGGTGGGTAACGGTCTTAACTTGGGTCAAGATCTTAGCGTTGGCCTGCTCAGCCTCACGACGCTCAACTGGGTAGCCGCCGCCGAAAGGAGCAACGAAGAGCTTCTCAAAGGTGTAGCGTAAGTTGAGCTCGCCGCCCCAGCCATAGTTCTGGGCATATGGCAGAGCGATAGCGTTGCCGCCGTTAACCTGGGTGAAGAGGTAAGCGTCAACTGGGTTGGTGACGTGACCGCACTGAACGCCTGGGAAAGCGTTGCAAGCTAAGCAAGCACCCTCACCGGTACCGCAACCAGTAACGACGAAGTCAACCACCTTGCAGTTTAAGACTAAGGAGGCTAACAGACCGTTCATGACGTAGGTTAAGCGGCGCTTGTCATCAGCCGAGTACATGCCGAAGTTGATAACTTCGTGACCGTGAGCGTCAGCGGCGCGCTTTAACTCCTCATAGACGATTGGGTTCTTGGCAGCTTGCGAGTTCTCTAAGATTAAACCGATCTTCATGAAACGTTTCCTGACAAAACAAACAAATACAATCTGATAACTGCGATTTTATCACCTTTGTGCTAAAATCGCGCTCAATTTTGCTCGAGAAACATTTCTTGCGTTTCACGTTTCTGAAATGTTTCTCAAGTCACAAAATCCGGACTTAATTGTGGCTACAATGCCACGAACTGGGGTCAGCCTGTTCACAGGTAAAGCCTGTAAGGTTTAATCCTGTAGAGTTTAGGCCTGTGAGGTGCCCCCCAGCTTGAGTGGTGAGTTAGGCGCGGCCGACTAAACGCTTGAGGTAATCGACCTCAAAGGTGGCGTCAGCTGGTGCTAATTCCTCACGGATGACAAAGAGGTTGGCCTGACGGCGGGCGCTAAAGAAGTCATGGAGCGTCTGAGTCTTGAGGCTGCCATCACCTAAGCGGCAGCGCTGATAACCATGGGTGGTATCAGGGCCGACGTGGAAGTCTTTGACATGGTAAACCGTGGTCATAGGCTCAAAGGCCGTGAGACACGAGGCGATGTACTCCTCTTGGGTCTCAAGGTACTGTGGGTCCATCAAATTGGTAGGATCGTAGATGAGCTCTAAGTAATCAGCCCCTAAGCGGCGCTTTAACTCTAAAACGCGCTCCTTGCTGTTTAAGGCATGGTAGTACACCGGCTCTAAGCAATAAGGCATTTTCAGCTCACGGGCAATCTCAAGATGCGATTTGACCTGGGTGACCAAGCGCTCAAAGGCGGCTAAGTCATCCTTGGGGACGATGCAGCCAGAGCTCTCGGAGGCCACGCAATAGGCGCCCAAGTCTTGGGCGATGGTCATGACCTTACGCGTAGTCGCCGTGATATAGGCGCTCTTCTCGGGATCTGCGGTGCTCAAATCAAAGTAGCAGCCTAAGACCGCCAGCTTGAGCCCGGTGCGATTTAACGCCCGGTCAATGTCACGCACCGTCGCGGCATTGACCTCATCGAAGCTGGAGATACCGGCAATAGCCTTAGGCATTGCCAGCTGAATGCACTCAAAACCGGCATCAGCAATCTGAGCAAAGAGTTCATCGGGGTGGGCTTTACCAAAATCGTGGGCCCGCACGCCAATTGTGATCACAACCAACCTCCTAAACCGTGCAACCGCTCCTTCAAACCTGTAACAACTTGTTGCAAGTTTGAAACAAAATTGCAGCCTTATGCTGTTTTTAACCTACGAGTGCAAGCACTTGGCCAAGTCGTGAGCCTAAAGTAATGGGCCAACGGCGGAATTTAAGTGCATACGGCCGTGGTACTAGTATGCAAGACCAAATTAAAGCAGTGGGCTTAGTACTGAGCTTTAATAAGAAGGGCACTGGGATACCAGTCGGCACACTTAGTGCTCTATACTCAGGGTAAGGAAAAATACCGCGCTTTTGTTGCAATAACGAAACAAAGAGTTGCAGCAAAAGAACGGAGTGCGACCTAACGGTATCGTAGGTCTTAGCACCTGCGCGGTGCAGTGCGCTGCGCGCGCCCGTAGGTCACGAACATTAGTAAGTTTGAGGATTGGTTTATGGTGTTAGAAGGTAAGACTGCGCTGATCACTGGTGGTAGCCGTGGTATTGGCCGTGCTATCAGCGAGCTTTACTATCAGGAAGGCGCCACCTTGATTATCATGGCGCGCAATGAGCAGAAGCTCAAAGAGGCCTGCGCTCAGATCGATAAGGAGCACCAAGGCCGCGTGCATCCGATCGCCTGCGATGTCGGCAATAAGGACTCGATCGCCGCTGCCTTTGAGCAGATCAAGGCTCAGGGCTTAACGATCGATATCTTAGTTAACTGCGCGGGCATCAATATCCGCGAGCCATTAGAGACCTTCTCCTTGGAGTCGTGGAATAAGGTCATGGATGTCAACTTAACCGGTGCCTTCCTCATCACGCAAGCCTGCTTTGAGTTTATGAAGGACAAGGGCGGCAAGATCGTCAATATCGCCTCGCTCATGAGCGAGATCGCCCGCCCAACGATCGCCGCTTACACCGCCTCCAAGGGCGGCATCAAGATGTTTACCCGCGCTATCGCTATCGAGTGGGCCAAGTACAACATCCAAGCTAACGCCATTGTCCCAGGTTACATTGCAACTGAGATGAACACCGCCTTAATCGAGGACGAGAAGTTCAACAAGTTTATCTGTGACCGCACCCCACAAGGCCGTTGGGGCAAGCCAGAAGAAGTTGCGGCAGCTGCCCTCTTCTTTGCTACCCCAGGCGCTAATTTCATCACCGGCCAAGTTCTGGCCGTGGACGGCGGCATCCTAGCCTCGCTGTAAGCCATCAGACGATTCAATCGATCGAACTGAGCGCCGCCCCGCCTCAAGTTAATTTCACGGGCTCAAGGCCAGCACGCACGTGAACGTGCGCGCACATTCGCAGCAACACTGCCAAAGTAGCGCTGTTGGCGCAGCCTTGAGCTACGTTGAGACAAGAGTTTTTACCTTTTTGCTGAGGACATCCCATGTCAGCCAAGATTTACATCACCGATTGCGATCACGATAACATCAACGAGGAAACTGCGGTCTTTGAGAAGGCCGGGGTGCCATTTGAGTTAGTCCAGTGCAAGACTGAGGACGACTTAATTGCCAAGCTGCAAGACGCTACTGCTGTGTGCAACCAGTACGCTCCATTCACCGAGAAGGTCTTTGCCGCTCTGCCTAACCTCAAGATGGTCGTCCGTTACGGCGTCGGCGTCGACAATGTCGACTTAGATGCTGCCACCCGCCATGGCGTTCAGGTCTGCAACGTCCCAGACTACGGCACCTTTGAGGTCGCTGATCACGCCTTATCATTAATGCTCGAGTTAATCCGCAAGGTCGGCAAGGCTAACGCCGAAGTTCGTGCCGGTATTTGGGATTATGCCCGTTACATCCCAGTACGCCGTATCTCGACCTTAACCGTCGGCATTATCGGCGTCGGCCGCATCGGCTCGGCCTTTGCCAAGCGCGTTCACGCCTTAGGCTGCAAGGTTATCGCCTACGACATCAACTACGATCACGCCAAGCACGACCACGAGTTAGGCTTTGTCGAGCTGTGCGACAGCTTAGACGACGTCTTAAGCCGTGCCGATGTCATCTCCTTACACTGCGGCTTAAACGCTGACAATCAGCACTTCATGAACAAGGCCAACTTCGCCAAGATGAAGCAAGGTTCCTTCTTCATCAACGTTTCGCGTGGTGGCTTAGTCAACGAGCCTGATTTAGCTGAGGCCGTTGCTTCGGGCCACTTAACCGCTGCTGGTATCGACGTTACCTGCACCGAGCCATTAGTCGCCGACAGCCCATTACGCAAGGTTGAGAACATCATCATCACCCCACACATGGCCTGGTACGCTGTCGAGGCAGCCTCCGACCTCAAGACCAAGTGCGCTGAGGAAGCAGTACGCGGTGCCTTAGGTCAGGCTCCACGTTGCCCAGTCAACAAGCTCTAAGCGCAATTAGAGCCTAGCTCAAACTAGAGTTAAGCCCTAAGCCCAAGCTTAAAGGAGGGTGCTACGTAAGTGGTACTCTCCATTTTCGTTTTTTGAGCTATAAATTTAAGCCTGTAAGTGGCGGGCATGTTTAAGCGTAAGTCGCATAAGTTCGTCCTCACAAAAAGGCAAAAAGCCCATCAAATCGGGCTTGCTGTGCTTGCGCAATTGGCGTTCTAACCATAATATGTGGCTTAGCCGTGCCAACGGCGTCACTTAAAGCATTGAGGTGCAAGCCCCGAGCTTGCGTCGAGTACACAGCAACGCTGCCAGTATCAGGGTGAAGTAGCGCTGCGCCCCGTGCAGAAAAAAAAAAATGTAGAGGGAAAGGGGAGCGATGGTTGAACCCACGACTTTAGCGGCCTTAGTCGCCGCCACCAGTGAACAAGCTCAGCTTGCGACCAAGCTCATCGGTGAGCAGCAGCTTAAGATCAAGGTATTTGAATACCATGAGAACATCAGCGCTGAACTAAGGCACGCCGGCTACCAGTTGATCATTGCCTCCGGTTCCCTGGCCGCCCGTTTCCGTACTTGGCCTGAAGTCACGGTGCTCGAGCTCAATCCCGATCTGTCCTCGATCTTAAACGACGTCTTGGTCTTAGCCCAGGAAGGCGCCAAGAAGATCGCGGTACTGGCGCACGAGAACATCGTCTACCAATATCAGGCCTTTAGCATGCACTGGATCGAGCAGCAGGAAATCGAGCTTAAGCTCTACCCGGTGCACGAAGATCGCGAAATCCCGCTAGTCTTAGGTGATGGCATTCTAGGTAAGTGTGACGCTGTCGTCACGGGCGCCTTGGCCGCAGGCTATATCAAGCAGCGCTACCCTAACTTACGCTGCCGCATCTTTTCGATCTCCGAGCTCGCCTTTAGCACGGCGATCAATGCTGCACGCCGCATTCTCCACTTAGAGAAGGTCAAGCGCTTACAGTTAACGCGCCTTGATCTCATTATCGACAATATCCAAGAGGGCCTGATTATCTTCAATAAGAAGCACGAGACCGTGTTTCACAATGCCCTGGCGGACAAAATCCTCAAAGATTACAACCTAGAGCAATGGTACGAAACGCTCCAGCCGCTCTTTGAGTCCACCCGCAATGTCCATACGGTGGTGGCCATCGGGCAAAGCCAGCTACTCATGCACACAATGCACTTTATCTTCCCTGACACCGACATTGACAATTATGTCGTGGTCTTGCAAGAAGCAAGTGCCATCGAGAGCAATGAGCACAGCTTGCGCCGCCACAATATCACCAAGGGTCTCATCGCCAAGACGACCTTCAATGCCATGATCGTCAAAGACCCGAGCATGTTTGCCCTAGTCGAGCGCGCCAAGCTCTTTGCCCGTACCGATTCGACTGTCCTGATCTACGGCGAGACCGGCGTGGGTAAGGAAGTGCTCGCCCAGTCGATGCACAATCACTCCACGCGCAAGAGCGAAGCCTTTGTCTCCTTAAACTGCGCGTCGCTCCCGGCCTCCTTGATTGAAAGTGAGCTCTTTGGCTACGCCGAAGGCGCCTTCACCGGCGCGCGCAAGCACGGCAAAAAGGGCTTATTTGAGCTGGCCAATCACGGCACCATCTTCTTAGATGAAATCGGCGAGCTCTCGTTAGACGTGCAAAGCCGCCTCTTGCGTGTGCTGCAAGAGCGCGAGGTGATGCGCGTGGGCGACGATAAGATCATTCCGCTTGATGTACGCGTGATTTGCGCCACCAACCGCGACCTGCTGCAAATGGCCCAGCAAGGCACGTTCCGCCTCGACCTCTACTATCGCGTCAACGTGCTCTCGCTCATGGTGCCACCATTAAGAGCGCGTCCACTCGACATCCTCGAGCTCTTTACCACCTACGTCAAGCGCTTCTTAGGTAAGGCCAAGGGCCAGCAATTGGTGATCGATCCCGAGGTCGTGACCCTGCTTAACACCTATCAATGGCTGGGCAATATTCGTGAGCTGCGCAATGTCGCTGAAGCCGTCACGCTCTACGGTCCGCACATTACCTTGCAGACCATCCGCGACGTGATGGGCTTAAATGAGCAGCGCGCCACCCCGCTGCCGCTCACCATGAACCCGATGAGCCTGACCGCCCCAGCCGTCCCGAGCGTCACTACCCCGGCCCCAGGCGTGCTCCCAGGGGGCCTGACCAGCCATAGCTTTGATAACCACGATCTGATGCAAGCGGCCTTAGGGACCGAGGGCAATGACAGCCGCATCGACGATGCGGGCAATACCTCCTTTAAGCTCAGCTTCAAGCCAGGCTTTTCGCTGCGCGACGTCGAGTACGCGGTGCTCAAGGAGCTCTTGCGCCACAAGAGCGCCAAGGAGGTGTGCGCCATGCTCGGCATCAACCGCGTCACCTTATGGCGCAAGCTCAAGGACCTAGCCCCGCACAGCGAGCAAAGTCCCGCTCCAACCGAGTAGCGCACAGAAAAACAAACAGGGCTGGCGCCCACTCGTGACCCCAGCCCCTCAAAAGCTCAAGCAGCCCCTACCCTACTTTTGCGCGGCCAAAATCTTGTTGACGCGCTCTAAGTCAGCGGCAGTGTCAACGCCACACTCTGGTGGGCGATCGGTGATCGCCACTGCGATCGACATGCCGTAGTGCAGTAAACGCAGCTGCTCTAAGCTCTCGGCCTGCTCAATAGCAGCCGGAGCACGCTGTAAGTAATCGAGAATGGTGCCGACGCGATAGCCGTAGATACCGATGTGGTGGTAGTGGGTAAACTCCAGATGCTGCACCGAGCCCTTCATAAAGTTGTCGCGCTCGTAAGGAATTGGGGCGCGGCTAAAGTACAGGGCCATTTGGTCTTGGTTGAAGACCACCTTGACGCAATTTGGGTCAAAGACATCGGCCACCTCGGTAATCGGGCTGCACAGGGTCGACATGTCAGCATGCTTCGTGGCAATCAATGATGCGACTTCATCGATATGCTCAGGGGTGATGAGCGGCTCATCGCCCTGGACATTGACCACAATGGTGTCTTCAGGATAGTGCTCATTGCGCAGCATCTCGGCGATACGCTCGGTGCCCGAGCGCGGCTTATCGGAGGTCATGCAGACCTTTAAGCGGGGATTAGCCGCCGCCAAAGGCTCCAGCGCCTGAGCGACCGCCTCATGGTCGATACAAGCGATCACGGCCTGAGCCTGTGAGGCCAGCGCCTTTTTGCACACTTGGCAAATCATCGGCTCACCGCCCACCGACGCTAACGGCTTACCGGCCAAACGCGTGGAAGCATAACGCGCCGGAATCGCTACAATGTAGTCACTCATAACCATCCCCTATTTACGGCCCCACGCACCAAGAAGGAGCCCCTCAGGCGTGAGTCTATTTATAAACAAAAGTAATTTTGGCGCGCACGCCAGCCCTTCAATTATAAGGCAGCTCCTAACAACAAGGGCGCCTTAAGGCGCCCCTACTTTGGTCCAAAGAGCCTAGGCTCTTTGGAGCTTACTTCTTGGACTTCTTCTTGTCCTTTTTGTCGGCGTGTTCGGCTTTGTCAGCCTTACCCGCCTTTTCAGACTTGGCCTTCTTGGCCTTAGGCTTAGCGTCGGACTCAGCCTTGACCTTGAAGTACTCGCTCTTAGGCGCGGTGAAGTTTGGACGCTGCTCTAAGCGTGCCTTCACATCGTCAAAGAGGGTGTACGCCACGTCGTTGTAGGTGTCAGCATAGGTAAAGGTGACCCCACTGCGTACCTGCTCCGGCAGCTCCTTAACATCGCCCTCATTGCCAATTGGAATGATGAGGTTAAAGATACCCATACGGCGTGCCGCAATGACCTTTTCACGCAGGCCGCCAATCGGCAGCACGTGACCGGTCAAGGTCAGCTCGCCGGTCATGGCATAGCCTTCCTTTGGCGCCTCGTTTAAGGCCAGCGACAAGAGCGAGGTCGCCATGGTGACACCGGCCGATGGGCCATCCTTCGGGATCGCGCCCTCCGGCACGTGCAAGTGCACCGTCTTGTGCGCAAAGAAGTTCAAGGACTTACGCTCTTTCTTCTTGCCGGACTCATCGGTCTCCTCTTCCTCGGGACCGTACAGAGCCTCGCGCTCAGCGGCGTCGCGCACGGCGAGCGCCTTGAGATCGGCATACCAGCCCAAGTGCGACTGTAAGAAGCTGTAGGCAATGGAAGCCGATTCCTTCATCACGTCGCCCAAGGAGCCGGTGAGCTTAAAGCCAGCGGCCTCATCGCTCGTGACAATCGACTCGACCGGCAAGGTCGCGCCGCCCACCGAGGTCCAAGCAAGACCGGTCATAATGCCCACGCCCTTGAGCATCTTCTCACGGCGGAATGGCGCCGTGCCCAGATAGGTCTCTAAGTCATCCGGCTTAATCGTGATGCGCGACTTGCCCTCCACTAACTTGACCGCCGCCTTGCGAATGAGCTTGGCGATGGCACGCTCGAGGCTACGCACGCCGCTTTCACGGGCATAGCCCTCAATTAAGCTGGTGATAGTCTCATCAGGGATCTTGATGCGGCTTGCAGGCTTAATACCGGCGGCCTCATAAGCGCGTGGAATCAGATGCTTTTGGGCAATCGCAAACTTTTCCTTGGCGATATAGCCGGACAAGCGAATTGGGTCCATACGGTCCAACAGCGGTGGCGAGATGGTCTCGGTGCCGTTGGCGGTGCAGATAAACAAGCAGCCCGACAGATCCAGCTTCTCGTCCAGATAGACGTCAAGGAAGTTCTTGTTTTGCTCTGGGTCCAAGGTCTCCAAAAGAGCCGAATCCGGGTCACCATGGTAGGACTTACCGAGCTTATCGATTTCGTCGAGCATAATGACCGGGTTCATGACCTTGGTCTCACGCAGCGCCGCCACGATCTTGCCCGGCATCGCACCGACATAGGTCTTGCGGTGGCCCTTAATCTCGGAAACGTCGTCGATACCGCCTAACGACAGGCGATAGAACGGACGGCCCAAGGCGCGCGCGATCGACTTACCGATCGAGGTCTTACCGACACCTGGAGGTCCGACAAAGAGCATGATCTGACCTGAGGTCTCGCCCTTTAAGGCACCGACCGCCAAGAACTCAATGATGCGATCCTTAACATCTTGCAGGCCCTCGTGATCCTCATCGAGGATCTCGCGCGCACGCTCCAAGTTAAAGGACTCCTTGCCCTCAACTTTCTCGGCCTTAGCCTCAGATTTAGCGTCCTTGTCCTCAGACTTCGAGTCCTCGGACTTGTCCTCCTTGTCAGCGGACTGATCAGAGGTCTTGTCCTCAGACTTAGCGTCAGAGGTCTTATCCTCAGCCTTGCCGTCGGTGGACTTATCTTCGGACTTGGCCTTTGCCTCGGCTTCTTGCTTGGCGATTAAGTCCTTGGCTTTCTGACCCCATGGAATAGTGGTCAGAATGTCGATGTAATTGCGGGTGACACCGTACTCGGGGCTGGCCGTCTCCAAAAGCGCGAGCTTCTCGATTTCGTCGTCAAAGCGCTCCTTGATGTGCGCTGGCGGATCGAGCTTGGCCATGCGCTCCTTGAACTTCTCAATATCGAGATCCTTTTCGTCGGCGGTAAGACCAAGTTCCTTCTTGATCTCGTTAAGTTGCTCGCGCAGGAAGTAATCCTTTTGGCGCTTTTGGATATTGTCGACCACCGAAGTGCGGATCTTATCTTGGAGCTTGACCGCAGCTAAGTCGCGCGTAATGAGCTCAAAGCTGAGTTTGGCACGCGGCAAAATCGGCACCGTGTCGAGGATCTGCTGCAGCTCCTCGTTGGAGGCGCTGGTCAAGGAAGCACCGCAATCGGCCAAGACCGAAGGGTCGGACATATTGATGTGCGCTAAGTACTGGCGAATCTCCTCGGTGATGGTCGGATTGTTCGGTACCAGCTCTTGCAGCGCCATGGTGATGCCCAAGGTGTAAGCTCTAAGCTCTAAGGCACGCTGCGCTCCGTCCTGGTTCTCATCGACTGGGCTTACCCCAAAGATCACCTTACCGCCGAGCAAGGTCGCAAGCTTAGAGCGGATCATGGCGGCACGCTGCAGCGCGCCCCACTTGTCATCACGCCCTAAGCCCAATGGCTTGGCGGCAGACTTGCCTGAGCCCTCGTCTTCCTTGTAGGCTGCGTCATCGAGCTCGGCTTGATCTGAGCTCTCGGCCTTTTCGCGCTCAGCTTGTGCGATCTCGGCTAAGTCCTTACCTTGCATCAAATAGCTCAAGAGCTCCTTTAAGTCATCAGGCATCGGTTTATCGCCGTCGATGACAATGCGCGTCTCGGTCGAGCCATCTTCGTTGGTTTGATCGCCGATAATGCCAAAGCTAGCCTCAGCCTCATCGCCGAAGTCTGAGTCCACGCCCGCGCCACTGTCCTCGTCGACCTGTGCGATCAACTTGGAGGCAGCGGCATCACGGCGCAGCTGGGCCTCTTGCTCCTTTTGGATCTCAGTTAAGCGCAGGAGCAAGTCCTCAGAGGACTCACGACCTGGCATAAAGGTGACCACAGCCGTATCGTCATTGATAAAACCGATATTAGGGCCGGTGACCGGAGCCTCGTCATTATCATCCTTGGGGGTCTGCGCCAGCACGCCCGCCACAGCCTTGGAGGTAAAGTCCTTAACTGCCTGCTGGGTTTCTTTTTCTTCTTGGCGCCCGACCTTAGCAATGAGGTCAAAGAGCTCATCGCGGCGGCTTAATAAGTTAGCATCAGGCTCATCGGCACTGAGTGCGGACAGATCTGGGCTCTCCTTGCCCTCGAGCAAGGCCGACATTGCCGCCAAGAACTTGTAGTTGTAGTCAGCGTCCTCGCTGTCGCCAGTTGCAGGCTTGACGTTATGGCCCATGCTATCGGCCACTAAGAACTCCCCCTCATCGACCAATGCTGGGTGCACGCGCTCGGCCTTGATCAGCTTGAGGAAATCGGCCGTCAGGGCACTGAGCGGCTGCTCGGCGGACTTATCCTCAGAACTTGCCTCAGCTGGGGCTGCACCCGTAGGCTCAGTCGTAGCCTCAACCGGCTCAGCACTGGCTGCGGCAGCAGGCTCGGAGGCGGTCTCAGTCTTAGGCTCAGCCTTGGTTTCCGCAGCGCTTTGAGCGTCCTTGGACTCGGTTGGCGGGGTGAGGGCGGCGCGCACTACGGTAAGCTCGCGCTCAGTTGGGCTCAATAAATTGGCCGCCAGCTCACGCGACTTCGGGGCTAAGACCTCCCAGTCGTGGCGCAACTGCGCGCTGCGCTCGACCAGTAAATCGTTGATTTCGCGGTTGTACTCGTTGAGCTTATCAAGCTCCACTTGGCTTGGGCGCGCCAGATTAATGGCAATACGCTCCTTGGTCTTAGCGTCTAAGTGACCTAAACCGAGGAAGTCAAAGAGGGTATTGAGCTTGGCCTTGGACAGGCAGCCGATACGCTTGTCATCATGAGTTAAGACGTAGCGCCATTGGGCTAAATGCGGGCCCTCACCTGATGGGGCTGGCGCCAGCGGCTCCAGCTCAATGCCGATCGAGCGCGCATAGTCGCGGCGCTCTTGGCGCAGCGCGGCAATCTTTTGCTCAAACTCAACCGAGCGGGTTAAGCTGTCACGCAGGGCTTGGGTATTAGCAAAGAGCTTGTCCTTGATCGTCGGGTTGGCCAGGCGATACTCAATCTCAGGGTAGCGTACCGTCGCCCAATTGGTGGCAGGATTGTGCTCAATAATGCTGACACGGCGTACGCCCTCGACGATCAGATCAATGTCCTCGCCTGAGGAGCGGGCCGACATCAAGCGCACGACTGTGCCCACCTTCGGCATGTCCTCGACGCTCAGCAGCTTCTTACCGGCGGCGCTTTCAGGGACATTGAATAAGGCAAAGGTGTGGTGCGACGAGGAGATCACCTCGGTGATGATATCAAGCCAGTTGATACCAAGCTGCACCGTCGTCAGTTGCGCCGGTAGCACCGGGTGGCCCATCAGCGGGATCACCAGTAATTTTGATGGTAAGAGATTACCTTGCTCATCACGATAAAGGTCGGTATGAGCCAAGAGGTTATCTGGGTCAAAGCCGTCTGCAACGGAGTGACCGGCGTCCTTGCTTGCCTCTTCTGGGGCGGTAGCCTTAGGGCTCCCTGCCTTTAAAAGCGAGACCAACATCGTTTTGACGTCATTAAGATTGGCCATAACTATCCTTTAACACGCATTGCGTGGTGTGAACAAAAAATTAAACCTGTTACAGCATAGATCCCAAGACTTAGGGGCGGCAACAGTCGCAATAAATTAGCACTGCGCCGCCCCCAGCCCGAATCTAAAAGCTAAGCCTCAGGTGCAGGCTCACCCTCAGCTGCGGCTGTAGCTGTCGCTGTGGCTTTAGGCTTACGCGCCGGAGCTTTACGCTTCGGCTTAGCCTCAGCAGACTCAGCGTCCTGAGCAGTCTTAGCCGCACGGCGCTTAGCCGAGGCCTTTGGAGCTTCAGCGCTCGCCTCAGCATCAGCCTTGGCCTTGGTCGCGCGCTTTGGCTTGGTCTCAGCTACCGGCTCAGCGTCCTCAGTAGCCTTAGTAGCACGGCGCTTTGCTGGAGCCTTTGGGGTCTCAGCGCTATCCTCAGCCTTAGCCTTGGTGGCACGCTTTGGCTTAGCCTCAACTTCAGTCTCAGTGTCCTCAGCGGCCTTAGTAGCACGGCGCTTAACTGAAGCCTTTGGCGCCTCAGCGCTATCCTCAGCCTTAGCCGCACGCTTTGGCTTAGCCTCAACTTCGGTCTCAGTGTCCGCAGCAGCCTTAGTAGCACGGCGCTTAGCTGGAGCCTTTGGCGCCTCAGCGCTATCCTCAGCCTTAGCCGCACACTTTGGCTTAGCCTCAACTTCAGTCTCAGTGTCCGCAGCGGCCTTAGTAGCACGGCGCTTAGCTGGGGCCTTTGGCGCTTCAGCGCTATCCTCAGCCTTGGCCTTAGTAGCACGCTTTGGCTTAGCCCCAACTACAGCCTCAGAGTGCTCAGACTCATTAGCTGCGGCACTCTTAGTCGTACGACGCTTAGCCTTAGGGGCAGCAGCTTCTGGCTCAGTTGGGGTAGCTACGCTCTCAGCGGTGGTCGGCTCAACCGTCTCGGTTACCGGAGCGGCAGCCTTAGTGCTACGACGCTTAGTCTTAGGAGAAGCAACTTCAGGCTCAGTTGGGGCAGCTACGCTCTCAGCGGTGGTCGGCTCCACCGTCTCAGTTACGGGAGCAGCAGCCTTAGTGCTACGACGCTTGGTCTTAGGGGCAGCGGTAACTTCTGGCTCAGTTGAGTTAGCCTCAGTCTCAGCAACAGCCTGAGCCACAGCCGAGGCAACAGTTGCAACTACGGCTGGAGCAACCGCCGCAGCTGCTACTACAGCACCTGTTGGGACGGCGTCCTTGGTCGCAGGCTTAGGCTGAACGGCAACTGGGGGCTGAGCCTCAGGGGCGGGCGCGCTCGCAGCTAGCTTCTTTTTCTTGGAGGCAGCCGACTTAGCCTTGGTCGCCTTTAAGGCGGCAGCAGCGACAGCGGCGGCCACCGAATCAGTGTCGTCTTCGACCACTACAGCAGCTTTCTTGGCCTTGCCTCTAACTGGCTTGGTGGCTGGGACGGTCTCACCCTCAGGGTAAATCAAGGCAGCCGCACGCTGCAGTGCCTCAAGGGAGCTCTCTGGGGTGGATACCGTGTTTTCAGGGGTAGGAGCGGCACTTTCCGGCGCCTCCAGAGGAGCGGCCTCCTCAAGGGTAGGCTCCTGAATTGGCGCGGCGGCGACAGCATCTTGCGCTTGGGCAATCTGCTTGGCGCTTAAGCGCTTGCGGCGCACCGTGACCTTGACCTCGGCCTTAGGACGATTGGCGCCACGGGCATGCATCTGAATGCCCATCTCGTCGACATCGTACGGATTGTAGAGCGGGGTGCTTTGGGTCACGACCCCGGTTGGCTCAGAGCCCTGCGACATGAGGGTCTTAAAGCGCTGCAAGATTGCGGCTTCTTCCTCACGCGACTTAACCGGCATAGCCTTAGGAGCGCGTGGATTTTGCGGGCGCGCATTGCTGCGACCACGCTCAGTACGTACTTCACTCTTGCGCCCTGGGTGCTTAACCGCACTAGGCTTAGTGCCTGAGCGCTTCGGGGGCAGACCATGATTGGAGGTCTCACGACGCCCCACTGGCGCCTTAGCACTACGGGTTGGGGCTTTGCCCTCACGGACTGGCCGACCATCGGTGCGCTCGGAGGTGCGCGCCTTTACTGGCTTGCGGTGCGGGCGCTCTTGATAAATCGAACCTTTATGGTCTTGCACCATACGGACGCGCCCGGTAGCTGAGCCCATAATAATTTCGGTGCTCGGCATGGCCGAACGCCGGGCGCTCGAACGGCTACTTGCCGGGCGTGAGCCCGCGCGGCTACTTGAAGAGCGCGCACTAGGAGCACGCGGACTACTTGGAGCGCGGGAGCTACTGGAGCGGGCGCTGCCGGAGCGAGAAGATGGACGGGACGTACCGGAGGCGGCACGATGACTTGCGGTCGCGGCGCTATCGCGGCGACCACGATTACCATTACGAGGAGAAGAAGAATTTGCTGTCATGCCAAACTAACGCTGGATCAAAAATGACAAGGTTGACGCGATCTAACGACCGTGTGCACAGAAAGCTAAACTAAAGCGCCAAAGCGCTATATCGGGCCGCAACCCACTATCACCCAGCAGCAACTCACAGTAAATTGAGCGCAGCTTGGCTCAGAACATTTTCTGTTAAGGTGGGGGCGGCAGGTCAAAATTTAAAGGGCAGCCGGTGAAGAAATTATTAGGACTACGTGCGGCCTGCACTTTGTCGGCGGTACACAGTTGCGTGCACGCACCGGACCGATGCGCCATGCTAACCGCCCACGGGCCTCGTGTCAATTGATCTTACGCTCCATTAAGGCCAAAAGCTCCCCAGAAAGCAGAGATGATGTCAGCAGGTAGCTCCCAAAGCAGCGCGTCCATGTTGTAACTACGAAAAACGGCATAGCACTGCGCTTTTGCATGCCGAGTCTAAATTTTATTGGTTTGTCATTTTGTGATACAATTCACAAGCCCATGGTAAGCAGGTGCTTCATGGCAAGTAAATACTTAAGGCACGCAAGTGCCAATGACTTGCAGTAAAGTAGATGCTAACTGTGGACGGTGTGTGGGGCTTAAGGCTTAGGATGAGCCAAGAGCTCGGTTGCCACTAACTATGGTGACTGGTGCGTTTTTCAATCGGGGAGGAATCCCGTGTCCTTTCTCAATAATCTTTGGTATGGCAAGACGCTGTCTTCTTACTTACTGCAATTGCCATTGTTGCCTTTTTCGGGCATTTTTGCGGTGATCGCCGCTGCCCGCCGCTCGTTTTACGCCAATGGCTTATGCCATAAAACCGGACCGGTGGTTCCGGTAGTAGTCGTAGGCGGTCTGACCGTAGGCGGCACGGGCAAAACTCCGATTTGCATTGCGCTGGCCCAAGAGCTGCGCAGCCGGGGCTTTAACCCAGGTATCTTAACCCGTGGTTATAAGTCCAACTGCCCAAGCTTCCCATGCCAGGTGCCGTTAAGCGGTACTCCTGAGGTTTACGGCGATGAGCCGTGCCTGATGCGCCGTGCCACCAAGGTACCAGTGGTGATTGACCCTAAGCGCAGCCGGGGCGCCGACTACTTAGCAGGTCTGGGCGTGGACGTCATCATCACCGATGATGGCTTGCAGCATTACGCCTTAGATCGCGATGTTGAGATCTGCGTGCTCGACGGTGCCCGCATGCTAGGCAATGGCCACCTGCTCCCAGCAGGCCCATTACGTGAGGCCAAGTGGCGCTTAAAGACGGTAGATTGCATTGTGGTTTCAGGTGCGGTCGCGCACTTAGGCCACTATCCAATGCGCTACAAGCAGACTTCGATCACTCCGCTCAACGAAGAGAGCCATGAGGTGTTAGAGCCGCTCAGTAAGGTCTGCGCGCTGGCTGGCATTGGTAATCCCGATCGCTTCTTTAAGACCTTAGAGGACTGCGGCTATGTCGTCGCCCAAAAGGTTGAGTTAGGCGATCACGGCCGCATCAGTATGGACAAGCTCAAGAAGCTGGCCCAAACCAAGCCGGTGATCATGACGGCCAAGGATGCGATCAAGTACCAAGCTGAGGCCAAGGACGACAACCTCAACAACATCTTCGTCTTGAACATCACTGCCCAGCTGAGCAAGCAGTTCTACGACGATGTGGTCAACAAGATCAAGCAGGCCAACTACAAGGTTGCGCAGCGCCGCAAGCAGCGTGAGGCCAAGGGCTACACCTTAACGCCGATCGAGCCGATCGATATCATTGAGCCAATTGCAGCAAGCGAGCCGACCGCTCCGGTAAGCGCTGAGCCCGTAAGCCCCCCCGTAGCAGCCGCCGCACCCGCCGGGGCGGCCGCCGACGTCAGCGTGGCGCAGACGACCTCGACCTCGCCTATCCCTGAGGACGACCAGCTCGCAGCAGAAGTAACCTCTGAGGAGACTGCTCCAGAAGCGGCCGAGAGCACTGAGGCTCCAGCTGAGGTAAGCGCGGATAGCACGGAAGCGCCAAGTGAGGATGAAGAGGCCAAGCCAACTCGCGCTAAACGCAGCAAATCGCTCAAGAAGAGCCGCAAGGATGCCGCCTCCGACAGCGCCGGTTCTACCGACAGCGAGAGTGATGATGGGCACGACATTTTTGCGCTCAAGAAGCAGCGCAGTCACGACCCATCGCAGCTGCCGCGTGAACTCAAGCGCAAGCGCACAACCTCAGAGCCAAGCTAGCTCTGCCCCAACCCAAGCCCCAGTCGGAGCTTGGGTTGTTTCTTTGAGGCCCAGCACTCAACAACCAGCCCCAACCTTCACGCCCCTACTCACCAGCGCCCGCCCCATCCAAAAGCAGCATCACTGGAAATGCTCAGGGGCGATGATAGTCTCCTCAGGCAAGAGCTCGTGGAGCTTGGCTAAGACCTGCGCAAAGGGGATGTACTCTTGCTCTAAGCGCAGATTGCGTCCGTGCTTGTTAGAGATTAAATCCTCATAACACTCCAGCTCCGCGCGGCGCAAAGCGGGCATCGGCTGCACCACTGTCTTTTCTTCAGTGACCCAATTATCCTGATAGCTCAAGAGCGTGAGTTGGTCCATGAACATGGAGCGCACGTTCAAATTTTTACAGGAAAAATCAGGATGATAGCTGCCGTAGCGCTGCAAGGTGAGCTCTCGGCGCACCTCGAACATGGACTGACGTAAGCGGTTTAGGATGTCAAAGCCGTGGGTGTCGATATCACCCCAGTAAATAACGTCACGCGTGTGCATAAAGGGCACAAAGGCCAGCATCAGCGCCACATAGCCCGAACCAAATAAGGCGATGGTGTTGGAGATACGCGGCAAAGCCAAGCAGGACACTTCGTTTTCGCAAATGATGACGTGCTTGAACGGGCCATCGAGCTCCTTTAAGGCCGAAAGCTCAAGCGAGAGCTCAATCGGGCGGTCATAGCCGGGCATAAAAAAGCCAGAGAGCAAGTTCGGATCGAGTAAGCGCACCCGCACCATATCGGGCTTATCTTTAAAGGTCCAGCGCTGCAAGAAGCCGCGAAAACCACGCTTAGGCATCCGAATTGCCGCCTGCAACTCAGGATCGATCTTTAGCGCCCGCAAGCGCCCGCTCCCGCAAGAGCCACTTTCACCAGGACCGCCAACCTTAAGCACCTGCGGCTCAACTTGGGATATGCCCGGCTCAACTTGAGGTATCCCCGGCTCAAGCTGTGCCAACAAATCAAAGTGCTGACCTGGCTTTGGCACCACAGCGACCAACTCCGAGCGCGGCGGCAGCGGCAACACCGAATCCGGTAAATTAGGTAGCTCAAAGACATCTTCGGGGACAGGATAGAGATCACCCAAGCACAAGGAGAAGAGCTCATCGAGCACGGCATAATTGCGCTCGATGAATTTGGAGTCCATATGCGGCAAGGCGAGCTGACGGCAATACAGCTCTAACGGGCGCTTGAGCGCCGCCATATAGTCGACTAACTGTACCGCGAGCAAGAAGTCGCGCGCCATTTCCGCCGCTTTACGCGGATGCTCCAGCATAAAAGCCTCAAGCCCAGCACTGCGCCGCGCAAACTCAGGCGAATCGGGCGCCAGCTCCGGATAGAACGACTTTTTAATGCGGAATTTGATTTCATCTAAGGCCTCAAAGGAACCTGGTACCGCCTCAAAGGCAAAGCGATCAGTGCCTAAGTTATAGGCCGTCCACTCCTCGTCGGTCATGAACATGTCAGGATCAACTGACGTGCCGTAGTCAGGATCGTCCGCGCGCACTCCGGCCTTAAGATTGGAGGCACTGTAGACATCCCATTGATCTTGCTCGCGCAGCGCCGCACCTGCCGGAGGGGCAAACAAGGTCGGGCTGACCTTATGGTGGTTGACCACATAGTGGACCTTGGCCGTCGCTAGGCCAAACATAGCAAATTCAGGAGGTGGTACTACGGTATTGCCTTGGGCATAGGCCCGGCGCGCCGCTGCCATAAGCTTATCGGGCTTGATGTCATAGCAGTAGAGTGCATCCTTAGGCGCTGCCGCAACTGCGGGCATAATCTTAACTTGGCCTCCGACCAGCGCAGTGGCAGGGCGCACCCGATCTAAGCAGTCGACCCCTTCAGCTTCAGCTAAAGCATACCTAAAAGCGGTGACTTGGGCCTGACGGCATTCGATATATCGCTCATTGACGATATCGGCCGTGAGATACTCGCCCTCATGACCGTGCAAGAGGCGATCGATGCCCGCCAAGATCACGGTGCCACGCACCGAAGAATCAGCGCCCTCAACCGGTACCGTATGCATATTGATAAACAGAGGCTCGGTACGCACTGCATAGAGCTCGGACTCGGTCATAGCGGCGCGATTGGTGCGCAGCTTTTCGGCCAAGGTCTGCACTTGTGGTTTGTTGCGTACATAGTCAGCGACCTGATGGGCCTTTTCAATCAGGATATAGTCATGGCGGTGCTTGATCGGGCACTTTTCAGGGGCAATCCAATGCTCAAAATCGTAGCGCGACGCAAAGCAGACCTTAGCGAGCATGCGATGCTGGCCAAAGCCGTTCTTGCCCCGGCGCTTTTCATAGACTAAGAACGGGGCTAAGTCGCTTTTCTCGTACTCTTCTTGCCAGGCGCGTACCTCCGAGAGATGGTTAATCATGTAGTCAAAGTTCGGTGCTCGCACCGACACCTTGTACGGATAGGATTCAGGGCGTGACAGCAGCAAAAAGCCATTATCACGCTCGTAGTTGCGACGCAGCTGCGTCACCAAATCTTTATATCGGATCAAGACAAACCTCGACGGAACCCGCGACCAAAGAGCAAGCTGCGTCACGCCCCAGCGCGACTTCTACCCAAAACAATCAAACTCGCTCAGCACCTGCCCCCGAAAGGAGCTGATAGCACTAAGATGCAACGCTCAAGCGATGGCGACAAAACCAACGCAGAAAGAGACAACTTACCAAAAGTGACCAGTTTGTACCAGACTTGACCACAGCGCCGGGCCATCGTATGGACAGTTGCGCGATCTTGCCTCTAAATAGAAACCAAAGCCCTACACACGGCAAACTACCGATTAGCCGACCACGCAATCGACCGTGAAATAGAGCGCACAGTTGGCCGCGCAATAGGCCGATCTAAACAGTGGCCAATTTTTGCCGCCTCTTGCCACACGCTTTCCTCCAGGACCTAAACTCCAATCCACTCCGAACTCAGCGTCAGGAAGTTTACGAAGAGAGAGAGCGGCAAAATTTTCAGAGGCAAAAAGCTGATAAATAAAAGGTTTTAGGCGCAAACAAGCGGTCACAAGAGAGCGGGCAGAGCGGCCTTGTGTGTTAAGAGGAAAAAGGTGGTGAGGGAAAGTTGGCCCGATTCGTGCTGAGGGTAGGACATAAGTTTGCAACTAGCCTGATTAACTGGTTAGGTTTAGATCGTCGTAAGAGCAAGTCACCCCCTATATCGACTTGGTCTTGAGCCACAATCATCGCCCCCTATTTTGATGATTGAGGCGCGCTGCACCCCTATTTAGCAGCACGGCAAAACAATGTGAAATAGACGCCCCCTATGCGTCTTAAAGTTTGCGTCCTTGCACGAGCCCCCCCTATTTTGGCTCAGGCAAGGAGTGGCACAGGATCAGTGCATCTAAGCAAAAGCTTAAGCACGATCAGCCGCCGCATTCCCACCTCACAGATCGACGCCTCTCCAGCCTAAATCAGGCATCGCGAGAGAGAAACTACGATGGCCTTATACGTCAATACTAACGTATCGTCGATCAACGCCCAACGTAAGCTGACCAATGCTACCAATTCCTTGAATGTTAGCTACCAGCGCTTAGCTTCGGGCTTCCGCATTAATTCGGCAAAAGACGATGCTGCCGGTCTCATGATTTCGGACCGCCTGACCTCGCAAATCAATGGTTTAAATCAAGGTAACCGCAACGCCAACGATGGTATCGCTCTTGCCCAGACCATTGAAGGTGCGCTCGACGAAACCACCAACATGCTGCAACGCATTCGTACCTTAGCCGTCCAATCGGCCAACGGTACCAATAGCCAAGAAGATCGTGCTGCAATTCAACGTGAAGTTTCACAACTGTGCGCAGAAATCAACCGTATTGCCGAAGACACCACCTTTGCCGGCAAGAAGATCCTTGATGGCGCTGACAATGGTACGGGTGTCAGCCTGATCGCATCAACTGGCATCATGAGATTCCATGTTGGTTCCAATCAAGACGACACGATCTCTTTACACTGGTCCAGTAACTTCAAGATGTCTGGCATTGGCTCGATGGCCGGTGTTAACCCAGGTACTATTGGCTTATTTACCAACAATATTGATGGTGTAGATATCTTAACTTGGGATGTTCGCAATCAAAGTACATCTGAAGCCGTTATTGGCAATATTGATAAGTTCATCCAATGGGTTGACGGCCAGCGTGCGGACTTAGGTGCGATCCAGAACCGTATGGAAGCCACCATCCGTAACCAGGCCAACATCTCTGAGAACGAGTCCGATGCTCGCTCGCGTATCCGCGACACAGACTTCGCCTCTGAGACCGCTGCTCTGACTCAGAACAACATCATTCAGCAGGCTTCGCAGACCGTACTGGCTCAGGCTAACCAGCGTCCTACCATCGCTTTAAGCCTGCTCGGTTCGTAGTAGATTACTCTCTCTAACGATTACAGGTCATCTTAGGCAGACATCACTACTGCCTGAACAAAGGCCTGCTGAGAAGCAGTGCCACAACATAGAAAGCTAACGGTAAGCCCACCAAGTCCGCACTTGGGCGGCTTACCGCCCGAGGCAGGTCCCGCAAGGCCTGCCTTTTTCATGGCCGTCGCAAACTGCGTGCACGTGCACGCTCAAGCGCCAGATACAAAAAAAGCACCCTATGGTGCTCTTGATTCTTTGGTCGGTGATGAGGGATTCGAACCCCCGACCCACTAGTCCCTAACCAGTTGCGCTACCTGACTGCGCTAATCACCGACAAGGCTATTATACAAAGTTTTGCAGCCTCAGAGGCATGACCGGCGCTACAAAATTTGTGCGCGCGCACTCATGGCCACCGGATATGAAAAAAGCACCTTACGGTGCCATTTTTCTTCTGGTCGGTGATGAGGGATTCGAACCCCCGACCCACTGGTCCCAAACCAGTTGCGCTACCGGACTGCGCTAATCACCGACGGCGCACATTATAGGGAGGAGCGTTGCAACTTGCAACACCTTTTTGCATAAAAGCGCCCGCTCTCAGCCATATTCGCCCTCTCAGCACCTGAAACAAGGACACAACGCCGATATTTAAGCCATTGTGTACCAAAAGCTGAAGCAAGGCTCAATTGCCCGTGACATAACCTCAATTAAGCACAAAAGCACGCCAAGGCCATCAGCGCGAACTTCCCCTGCAACCTCCGCTCAAGCTTATGCCGAGCAAGGGCAATCTTGCATCTAGAGCTCTGGTCTATCTTGCACCTCTGGCCACTGGCTCAAGCTTATGTCGACAATCTTACTTCTGCGGCCACCACTTCAGGCCTTGGGAGATTTGGAATAAGGCACGACGGGAGTCTTCAGGCAGAGGGTCCGAGCTACTAAAGAACTGACGGAGCTCTGACGAAAGCTCGAGGCTTGTTTGACCAGTACCAACAGTAGCGACTACGGGGACCTTGGTGAGGGACTCAATCATGCCGACGTTGTTGCGCTGCATCAGGGAGCTGGGTTCGTAGTGGTTAAGGATAATGGCCACACGATTTAAGTCAAAGCCCTCGTGCTTCAAGCTCTGGAGCGTGGTCAGGACTTCGTTGATGCAGCCCAACTTAGCATCGGCCACTACCACGATCTTAAGACCCCTGTAGAACTTAGTCAGCACGTGCATAAAATCACAGATCGTGCAGCAATCATCAAGTTCGGCGCGCTGCAACACGCTAGCGCCCGCATCAGCTGATGGATAAGCGTTGGCCGCAACTGCCGCTGACAGGTACTTAGGTGAACTCCACAGCGGGCAATAAATGCCGCCACTGCCCTCGAGCACAGTCAAAGCGCAGCTATCATGCACATGAGCACAGGCAGCAAAAGCCTCAGCCATAGAAGGCTTCAGTGGCATATTTCCGGCAGCTACCTCATTGCAGTAAGCAAGATGGGGCGAGACCGGCTCGCGATAGAGATAAGAGGTGGCTGTTGCAATGTCTTGGTCTAAGCCTGCGTTCTTGATGACAAAACCGGCATCGGAGTCAAAAAAGTTAGCCGAGCCACTGATAGCAGCCTTATAGTAGCGCACAACGCCACGCGAACCGGCCTTAAGCCAATCGTTGAGCGCCCGGCATAACAAAGCTGTAACGTAAGTCTTGCCCACGTCCGTGCCCGTACCCGTGACAAATACCGGCTCTAAGTACTCTTTAATCATTGAATACCCCTCATCATCCCAACTTTATTGTCTTGATCTTATGAGCCAAAACAAATCATATACTTTTGGCATGTTTTTAGCATTATAGTTCATGCCGTGACTATGGGGGATAGTCACAACAAAACAAAATAGGGAACTTATCATGAAAGGCTCAGATACCAACATTCATGATTTCATGGTTGAAAAAAGGCATTACATCGTTCCAATCTACCAGCGCGACTATTCTTGGGGGCAAGCTCAGTGCGCAACTATTTACGAAGACCTATACGGTCTGAAAAATAGTAATCGCAGCCATTTTGTTGGCAGTGTGGTCTATGCTAAAGGCTCTACACAAAATCCAGGAATCTATCTGATTGATGGCCAGCAACGCGTGATTACAATGTATCTATTCTATCTTGCATTGTCGCGCGCTGCACAACAGCCAAATGTAGGCGATAACACTCTTAGCCAATTAATTCAGAGCACCCTGCTCAATAGCTTAAAGGGTAAACACCGTTTCACCTTATCCTCAAAAGAGGATCAGCTTGCCATGGATAAACTCTTCGCCGGTAACGAAGACGAATACATCCGTGACTCCCATCTCACCCAGAACTATTATTACTTTTACAATCGCCTAACCGCTGAAAATCAGCTTTCTTTGGTCGACATATTCGACCTCACTATCCGCCTTAGCATGGTAAAAATCGAGTTGGATGACGAAGAAGATGACGCTCAAGTGATTTTCGAGTCACTCAACTCCAAAGGTCTGACCTTAAGCCATGGTGAAAAGGTCAAGAACTTCGTCTTGATGGGTATTGCTCCCGAACAAGCTCAGGAGAGCTACGCCACACAATGGTACCCAATGGAGCTCAACTGCAAGCAGGCTCAAGGCGACTGGGGGCTTGATAACTTCATCTACTACTTCCTTGCAATTGAGCGCAACGAGCTACCGGAGTTTGGTAACCTCTATGCTGAGTTCAAGTCATTCCATCACGCCTCCGATAAAGTCGCACTGATGGAAACCATGAACAAGTACTCTGAGCTGTTCCGTCGCATTAAAACTTGCTCTTATGAGCTGTACCCAACCTGGGACACCAACCTCAGTGAAGCCGAACGGCAGTCAATGCAAGCCGCAATTGTGCTGCAACTCAAGCGCCTATCTTACTTCCCATACGAACGCCACATTCCGTTTGTGATGCAAACTATGTGGTTGCACCTCCAGCATAAGATTACAGCGGCCGAGCTGTTAGAGACCTTAAAACTCATTGAGATCTTCTACTTCCGTCGCTGGGCCTGCGGTGTACCAACCAACACATTAAGCCGCTTCTTTGCAACCTTGCACGCAGAAATCGGTTATGTAAACGATACAGATGCTGGAGACTTCATCAGCAAGCTCAAGTTCGTCCTACGCACAGATCGTGCAAGATTACCAAGCGATACATGGTTTAAGCAATGCATTGAAAACAACGAGTTTTACTACTCCAACGCCAAATTGCTCAACTACACCTTCGATCGCTTGGAAAATTTCGAGCAGCGTGAGCAAGTACACATCATGGATGACCTTGACAAGAATAATAAGGCCTACACCATTGAGCATGTCATGCCACAAACTCTCACTAAAGAATGGTGTACCGAATTGGGACCTAACGCCGAAGAGCTACATGAGCTGTGGAAAGATCGTTTAGCTAACCTTACCTTGACTGCCCATAATAGCTCACTTGGCAACCGCTCATTTACCGAAAAGCGCGATATGCCAAATGGCTATAAGGACAGCATCCTACGCCTTACGAAATCCATTGCTGCTCATGAACACTGGAATGAAGAAGATCTTAAACAGCGCGCCACAGAGCTGTCCGAGAAGGCCTTAAAGATCTGGCCTTATCCGGCTTAGTATCGCTGCACTAAGCCCGAATAATCCGCTTGCAATGCAAGCAATATGATCCTGCCCCGAACCGTACCATTGGTTCGGGGCTTTTTATCTATGTACTTTCAGTGCAAGATTTGCAAAGTTACTTCCAAGGTCCAGTAGCCGCTCTTGGGGCGATCGTCTTAATGGCATAGCGGTGGGTGTACTGGAGGCGCAGGGCAGGGGCTAGATAGCGCAAGATTGCGCAGCTTGCGGCGCTTAACGCACCATCATGGGTTAAAAGGGGCGGTTTTGCGTCCCAATTGAGAGCAAAGCACTAGATCTGTGCGCCGTCATTGGGCAGATGGTGCGGGGGCTTGGTTGGGGTCGCTATGATGAGCTCAACAAGATTTTCGGGAATTGATGTTTTCTTCCCTACCCCTTGTTATCTGTAGTACTAGCAGCCAAAGACAGTTTACCTTCTGCCTTTGCGCCAATTGAGGTGCTTACCCGCATCTGATGCGTTAGTACACCACTTCAGGGCTACCCGTTTTTGCCTTGACCTTGCCCCCGTTTAGTTACGTTGTGTGCAAGGGCATGCGACGGGATAATTATTTGTCCCAAGCCAAGACCTAGGCTTTAACAAGTGCTCAGTACTTTTGCTTTTTATTAGGTCTTAACATCGAGTCACCGCGAGGCTTGAGGCAGGTAGGCATGACAGCTCATGCGCCGATCGAAGTGTTCACAAGGCTGGAAATGGTTTAGTCGAGCGCAAGCTCAACATTGAGCGTTAGCTCATCTAAGGTACGAAAATGGCCAATTACTTTAATACTCTTAATTTGCGTGAGAAGTTAGCACAGTTAGGCTGCTGCGAGCTGATGGACCGTAGCGAGTTTGCCTCCGGCTGCTCGTGCTTAAAGGGCAAGCAAATCGTCATTATCGGTTGCGGTGCTCAGGGCTTAAACCAAGGTTTAAACCTGCGTGACTCCGGCCTGAACGTGGCTTATGCCTTACGTCCTGAAGCTATCGCTGAGAAGCGTCAGTCCTACGTGCGCGCTACCACCAATGGCTTTAAGGTCGGTACCTACGAGGAGCTGATTCCAACTGCTGACTTAGTTATCAACTTAACTCCAGATAAGCAGCACTCCCCAGTAGTCGAGGCCGTTATGCCTTTAATGAAGCAAGGCGCTGCTTTAGGCTACTCCCACGGCTTTAACATCGTTGAAGTCGGCCAGCAAATCCGTAAGGACATCACCGTTGTGATGGTCGCTCCTAAGTCCCCAGGCACTGAGGTTCGTGAGGAGTACAAGCGTGGCTTCGGCGTTCCAACCTTATTAGCCGTTCACCCAGAGAATGACCCAGAGGGCAAGGGCTGGGATATCGCTAAGGCTTGGGCTGCTGGTACCGGTGGTGACCGCGCAGGCTGCTTACGCTCTTCCTTCGTCGCCGAGGTTAAGTCTGACCTCATGGGCGAGCAGACCATCTTATGCGGTGTCTTGCAGGCTGCTTCGATCTTAGCTTTCGACATGATGACCTCTAAGGGTGTCGATAATGCCTACGCTTGCAAGCTGATCCAATACGGCTGGGAAACGATTTGCGAAGCCTTGAAGCAAGGTGGTATCACCAATATGATGAACCGCCTGAGCAACCCAGCTAAGCTGCGTGCCTGCGCTATCGCCGATGAGCTCAAGACCCGCTTACACGACCTGTACTTAAAGCACATGGACGACATCGAGTCGGGCGAGTTCTCGCGCGTTATGATGGAAGATTGGGCCAACAACGACGTCAACCTCCACACCTGGCGTGACAACTACGCTAAGTCGGGCTTTGAGACCGCTCCAGAGTGCTCGACCCCAATCACCGAGCAAGAGTTCTTTGATAAGGGTATCTTATTAGTTGCCTTCTGCAAGGCCGGTATCGAGCTTGCCTTCGAGACCATGACCAAGTCGGGCATCTACCCTGAGTCGGCTTACTACGAGTCGCTCCACGAGCTCCCATTAATCGCTAACACCATCGCTCGTCGCCGTCTGTATGAGATGAACGTCGTTATTTCCGACACCGCCGAGTATGGTAACTACCTCTTTGCCAACACCGCTATCCCATTATTACGCGACTATATCAACAGCCTTGATTTAGACGTCATGGGCAAGGGCTTAGAAGGTGACAACTGTGTGGACAATCTGGCTTTAATCAAGGCCAATGAGTCCATCTACAACCACCCAATCGAGGTGGTCGGCCGCAAGCTGCGCGCCTACATGACCGGCATGAAGGAAATCTCGGTAGGTAATAAGTAATTACCTCTTCGTGCCGCGCCCAAGTAAAGTTGGGCTTTAAACCCGAGCCCAGCTTGGGTTACCAAGACCCGAGACCACGACATAAAAGTTCTTGGGTCTTGTTGTTTTTGCCGTGAGGCAGGCTCATTGGTTGAGTCTGACCTCACCTGAATTATCGCCTCTTAAAGCTTATGCCTTCGCGCTCTGAGTTGGGTCTTATCAAGACCCCCACTGGGGTCTGACCTGACAGCTGACTGACCTGAAGATCAGCATTACCCCCAAGGTCAGCCTTACCCTCAAGGTCAGCGTTACCCCCTTGTCAGGACCCTACCCCAAGGGCGCAAGCAGGATTAGATTTTTGCAGGAGCATGCCATGGCTAAAATGACCGGCGCTCAAAAGTTAGTTCGCACCTTAGAAGAATTAGGTGTTGAGTACTTATTCGGCTATCCGGGTGGTGCGGTTATCGATATTTACGATGCCCTCTCCCACTCCGAGAAGATCAAGCACGTGCTAGCCCGCCACGAGCAAGGTGCCGTCCATATGGCTGACGGCTATGCCCGTACCACCGGTAAGGTCGGCTGTGCCTTAGTAACCTCCGGTCCTGGTGCTACCAATGCCGTAACCGCTATTGCCACCGCTTATATGGATTCGATTCCATTGGTGGTCTTAACCGGCCAGGTCGCCACCAACCTTATCGGTACCGACGCCTTCCAAGAAGTTGATACCATGGGTATCACCCGTCCAGTGGTCAAGCACTCCTTCTTGTGCAAGAGCCCACTTGATGTACCGAAGTACATCCGTCAGGCTTTCTACATTGCCTCGACTGGCAAGCCAGGTCCAGTCGTTGTTGACCTGCCTAAGGACTGCGTAGGCTTTGCCTCGGCTGGTACCGACTTCCCAGTCTTAACCGAAGACGACTTAAAGCTCGTTACCTACAACCCAACCACCGAAGGCCATAAGGGTCAGATCCGCCGCGCCGTTAAGCAGTTAATGCGCGCTGAGCGTCCAATCGTCTTAGTTGGTGGTGGTGCCATCGTTGGTGATGCCTGTGAGAATTTAGCTAAGGTCGTAAAGCGCTTTAGACTGCCTGTTACCTGCTCGCTTATGGGCCTTGGTGCTTACCCATCGACCGACCCACAATTCATGGGCATGTTAGGTATGCACGGTACCTATCAAGCCAATAAGGCCATTGCCGAGTCTGACTTGATCTTTGCCATCGGCGTCCGTTTTGATGACCGTGTCACCAACAACGTTGCTAAGTTCTGCCCTCACGCCAAGGTCATCCACATCGATATCGACCCTTCGGCGATCTCCAAGATCATTGAGGCCGACTTACCAATCGTGGGTGATGCCAAGACCATCTTAGGCCAAATCTTAGATATGGCCGATGAGATGAACACCGAGAGCAAGTACGACGCCTCGCACTTAGATCCTTGGTGGGAGCAATTAAACGAGCTCAAGAAGTTCGACGGCTTACGCTACGACACCTATCATGATGTTTGCCACCCAGCTCAGGTCATTGAGGCAATTTACAAGGCCTCCAAGGACCACGATGCCATCATCTGCACCGATGTCGGTCAGCACCAGATGTTTGCCGCCCTGTACTACCCAATTGACCGTCCACGTACCTTTGTTACCTCCGGCGGTTTAGGCACCATGGGCTTTGGCTTCCCAGCTGCCATTGGCGCTAAGATTGCCAACCCAGAGAAGGAAGTGATCTTAATCACCGGCGACGGCTCGTTCCAGATGAACATCCAAGAGCTCTCGACCTGCTTGGAGTACAACGTTCCAGTTAAGATCTTCATTGTCGACAACCACACCTTAGGCATGGTTCGTCAATGGCAAGAGCTCTTCTACCAAGGCCACATCACTTCGACCAACTTAAACTACAACCCTGACTTTGTTAAGGTTGCTCAGGCCTATGGCCACGAAGGCTTTATCGTCGGCAAGCCAGACGAGTTAGACACCACGATTGAGAAGGCCTTAGCTCTCAAGGACAAGCTGGTCATCGTTGATGTCATGTGCAACACCGCATCCTTAGTCCTGCCAATGCAAAAGACCGCAGGTGCTATGGACGAGATGATGCTGCCTTGCGCTGAGAACTCGGCCAGCAAGTAAACCCCACCCATCCGCTGCCCGGTTGTCACCTCGGCTACAAGAGCCTGCACCCAACTGATCTCGGTTAACGCAGGCTTCCAGCAAGCAGGTTGCAGTAAGTGCTGAAGACAGCCGGTGCTTACAAGGAAAATCGCTATGCGTCATTTGATTTCTATTTTGCTTGAAAACGAAACTGGTGCATTGTCGCGCGTGGTGGGCCTTTTCTCCCAGCGTGGCTACAACATCGAGACCTTAACCGTAGCTCCAACCGAAAATCCTCACATGTCGCGTATCACCATCTCGACTGTAGGTGAGGATATCGACCTCGAGCAGATCAAGAAGCAGATCCACAAGCTCATCAATGTCTTGACGGTATCGTCCTTAGAGGACGGCAAGTCCGAGGGCACGATTGAGCTCGAGCTGATCTTCTTAAAGCTCCGTGCTACCACCAATGTCCAGCGCGATAACATCAAGCGCTTAGCTGACATCTTTGATGCCCGCATCGTCGACGTCAGCGCCGAGACCTACACCGTATGCTTAAGCGCCGGTCGCAATAAGATCAACCGCCTGATGAAGGCCTATGAAGAGCAAGGCGAGATCTTAGAGACGGTTCGCTCCGGTATTGTAGCGATCTCGCGTGGCCCTAAGGCTTTAGGCAGCAAGGTCAAGAGCGACAAGGCTGCTCCAGAAGAGCACTAAGCAAGCTACTTCAGCGGGCTGCTGGCCCCACATTTCTGAACTAAGACTCAAGGCCGATGCCGTAAGGTACCGGCCTTAATTTTTCCTGTACGCCGCCAATGCAAAATTTGGGTAGCTACCCAACAATAATTGCTGAGCGCCCTACTCCCTCAAGGCAAGCCACTACCGCTCGCAGTTAGGACGTTAACATCACGGTGTTAACTGCGCCAGCGCGCTACCACAAAGTACGGCTGCCAAGTTAGAGCAATGGCGCCTGACTCATCGCTGTAGCGCTGCTCATAGCGCAGCATAAAGCGTCTGAGCTCACTGGGGGTTAAGGGCTTGTCCCCGAGGCTGTTGACCCCGGTGTCCTTAAAGTGCCGCAGCAAGTGAAAGCTCGAGTCAAAGTGCTGTACCACTGTCTTAGTACAAAAATGTAGTACCTCACAGTGCCGCTCCAGTACCGTGCGCGCTTGATCTGCGGTGAGGTAATTAAGGCCCCGGCCTAACAGCTCTGAGAGCTCGCGCATCGTACCCTCAAGAAAGGAGGAGTACACCAAAAATCCGCCGGGATCTGCAAGAGCTTTGAGCTTGATTAGAGCCTTGTCTAAATCGGCAAACCACTGGAAGGTAGCATTGCTCACTACAAGGTCGTAGCGGGCCTCAAGCGCAGTCCCCTGGGTTAAGTCGCCGACCACACTGTCCACCTGACAGCTGTCCGCCCGGCAGTCGTCCGCGTCACAGCGCCCCCTGGCGCGCGCGCACGCAGCCGCAACCAAGGCCGGGCTTAAGTCGTTTAAGGTGAGACGCTTGAGGCTAAGCAGGCTCTCTAGTAAGAGCTCGGTGAAATTGCCTGGGCCACAGCCGATCTCTAAGGCCTGCTGCCAGCTAGGAGCCAGGTCGTACTCTTTTAGAGTGCGCCCCAGCACCGCCATGAGCTCGGCACCCATAGCGTTTTGGACTAAGGCCGCGCGCTCATAGGTCGCCGCCGCCTTTTCAAAATTGCGGGCAATCAGGTCAAACTCGGCTTCGGCCATAGCACCTCCTCAGTTAACGCAGCCAAATAACAAGCCAGGATGTCTTTTCTGAACAGCGATTTGCTCCCTCGTCGTGACGGCATGAAGAAAAGGCCCCATGCTTGGTACCAAGACCACGCTCACCTAGAGCTCGGCTGGGAATTAAGCAAGCGCCTTAAGGCCAAGCTTACGCCTCCCAATCAGGATGAGTTGGCTGCAATAAGAGCTGGCATACCTGCTCGCAGTTAAAGTGTGGGCTCTCAAGCTCGCGTACCTCGGCCTTACTGTCTGCGGCCGCTAAATCAGCGGGGATCGCGGCGGCCGGGCACAGAATGTCCTTGGTGTAAGCGTAGTGGAGCTTGAAGTACTGGTCAAAGCGGCTGCGCCCCAGCTCGCCTAAAGGAATCGCGGGCGCGAAGCACAGATCGCCACTGATGGCCATCATGCCGGGGGTGGTCAGCTTGCTGCTCATGCTCATGAAGCTTTTGGCCATGCCCTTAGGCTTTTGAAACATGCGCGGACGAGCTGACTGATAGCAGATATTGGCTGCTACTTTGGCGTAATCTTTCCCCAAATGGAAGGTCGCCACTTCCTCAAGGCGCTTCTTAAAGTCGGTGAGCTTTGGCAGCTCCGACTGATTCTTACGCGGCTCTTTGTCCGCGATATTGATTGGGGCAAAGCGCAGGTTAAAGTAGTATTTGGAGCTATTGAAGAGATTGAGGTAGTACTGCTCCAGCGAGCCCACTGTCATCTTGTCTAAGGTCGTGGTCCACAGCGCCCGAGGCATACCGCGCTCGTCATCAACCGCCGTCACGGTACCACCTAAGGCAATACCGCGAATGCTCTTGGTTTTAAACCACTCCTCGGGGAAGTGATTGAGCATGAAAGCCGCATAACGTACACCCAGGCCCATGGCTACAATCTCGATACGCTCATAGTCGGCGAGCACTTGCAAATTGCGCGGCACCAAGGCTTGTAAAGTCTTGCGGTCATTAAGACCAAACCGCAACGACGACCTGCTGGAGAATTTGATGAAACACAGCGGAAAGGCGCCGGACTCCAAATAGACCATGTCTTCGCCCACGCCGCCGATGATCATAATGTCGCCATCATAGAGCGCGCTCTTGCTCTTCTTGCACAAGCTCTCTAAGCCATAAGCCCAGCCCTCGGGGGTGTGACCAAAGTCGCACACTAAGATGCGGACGGATTTAGCCGCCGTCTCACGGCCTTCATGCTTAGGATTAACGAAGGTGCCTAAAATCATAACAATCTCCTACTATGCTGCGGCGATCAGGGCACCGACGTGCTCCCAATCAGGATGATTTGGCTCTAACAGGAGCTCACATATCTGCCCCACATTGAGGTGCGGGCACTTGAGCTCACGCACTTCAGAGCCCGTAACTCCGGCCTGAGTTAAATCGCCTTGAATCGCTTCAGCGGGGCAAATCAAGTCATCACTATAGGCATAGTGGAGCTTAAAGCACTGATCAAAGCGGCTGCGACCTAAGGCTCCCAGGGGAGCCACACGCGGGAAGCACATTTCCGCGCTCAAGAGCATCATGCGCTGCTCTTTTTGGCTGCAATAAGACCAGCCTGTCATATCGCGCATCACCGAGCTTGGGCGATAGAAGAGGTAACTGCGGGCTGATTTATAGCACACGTCAGTGGCCAGATCAGCGTACTTGATATCTAAATTGGTCAGAGTACACGCGAGCAGCCGTTCTTTAAACTCCGTTTGAGTCCGAAATGGGTTCTGACGCTTGCGCGCACTGTACACCGAGCCCGGAAAGCCACGCAGGTTGAAGTAGCTCTCTGGGGTATTAAACAAATTCAAATAGAACTGCTCCATCGTCGCCACACTCAAGCCATCGAGCGTTCGCCCCCAATTCTCCTCAGGTACGCCCACGCCATCACCGACCGCCGTCACGGTACCGGCTAGGGCAATACCGCGAATGGTCTTAGTTTTCAACCACTCCTCAGGGAAAGAGTTGATGATATAGGCCGCCAGGCGCACGCCAAAGCTATGGGCCACAATCTCAATCGTGTCGTAGTGCGCCAACCACTCCCGATAAGAGTCACACAGAGCATCGGCCAGCGTCTCTTCTTCAAAATCGTAGATTTCAGCATCGCCGCTGTAATAGTTGTGCGGATAATCGCAGAAGGTTTCATCGCGCGACTCGAGGATATCCTCGCCAAAGCCAGCTGCAACGTAGAGGTCACCGTCAAAAGCTTTACCCTTGAGCTTTTTGCGCCACGAGCGCAAGGCTTCAGCCCAGCTCTGGCGTGTTTGGCCAAAGCCGCACACAAAGATACGTGCCTTAGGCTTAAACGCCGGCACAATCGTTTCTCGACTTTTGTCGACTTTTTTCTCAGTGACGTACTCCAAGTACATGGCAAGCTTCTCTCAAAGTAGTGGCGTAATGGGCGCCACAGCTAGCGGCGCCATAGGCCCTGGCGCGCAACGAACGGGTGGCCTAAATGAACAGATGGCTTAAACAAAAAGGTGGCGGCAGTGCGCGATGACGCGCGTGATGCGGTCGATATCATCAATTAACAGGCACGAGCTCAAGGCTAAGCGCAGACGCGCCTGACCTTTAGGCACAGTAGGATAGCGAATTGGCATGGCGAGCATGCCTGCGCGCTTAAAAGCACTATAGGCCAAGGCCGCCTTATCGTTATCTCCGGTGATCAGGGGCTGAATCTGGCTGTGCGATGGGGTCAGGCCAATTTCGCGCAGATTGCTGTGTAAATAGGCGGTGATCTTGCGCAGATAAAGGCGCTTGGCCTGCAAGGACGACGAGTGGAGCAAACCCAAGATATAGAGCGAAAACGAGATATTAACCGCAGGCAGCGCTGTACTGTAGATCAAGGGCCGCATGAAGTTCACCAAGTAGTTCTTGACCACGGGCTTGCACAGTAAGAACGCCCCATATGAGCCAATAGCCTTACTTAAGGTGCACATGAGAAAATCAACTGAGGACAATAGTCCCTGCTCCTCACATAGCCCCAAGCCGCTATCCCCAAAGAGGCCAAAGCTATGAGCTTCATCGACGTAGAGCAGCACATTAGGGTAGCGCTGCTTAAGCGCCACCATCTCAGAGAGCTTTGCTTGGTCGCCATCCATGCTAAAGACCGACTCGGTCACGATGCAGACGTTCTCATACGAGCCCGCATGCGCCTCCAAGAGCGCCGCCAAATGCTCCATATCGTTGTGGCGATAGCGCAGCGCCTTAGCCTCGCTCTTTAACATGCCGTCGATAATCGAGGCATGCGCCAGCTTATCAACCAAGAGCAAGTCGTGCTTGCCAAATAAGGTCGACAAGATACCCACATTGGCCTCAAAACCCGAGCTTAAATACAGGCTGACCCACGGCTCAGCTGCCTCAGCATCCTTAGCAGCAGACATCTCGATACCAGTTGACGGCGCCGCCCTGACCGCGCCCGCCCCTAAATCTGCGGTCCCAAAATCAGAGGTACGCTCCCCTAAATCAGAGGCCTTCGTGCCTAAGTCAGCAGCACCGACAGGACTAGACTCAGCCTCCGGCTGGTCGCGGTTATAGAGCGAGGCGATGAGCTCTTCGACGTAGAAGAAAAATGAGTGGTTGCCGGTTAGAAGGCGCGAACCGGTAGATCCGGCTCTGATTCCGCTCATCAAGAAACGGCCCGCGAACTCACTGCCACTGCGCTCAGTGTCGAGCATAGTGTTAAGGAAGGTCCTGATGTACTTAGGGTCGCGTGCCACGCCCAAGTAATCATTACTGGAGAGATCAAGATACGACTGGGCATCGAGCACAATGCGATTATCACTATAGGACACCAGTGGTAATTCGCGCAAAGTGCCGTCGCGCTCGCGCGCGGCAAGTGCTTGCTCAAGACGCTGATATAAGGACATGACCGCTCCCGACCAAAAATGAAAACGCTAATTCCATTATAGCCGACCGCACGCCGCTCCACGCTAAATCAGCCGCCCGCCCCTGCTGGAGCGACCTTACGCCATGAAAGTGTCCTGGCGCACTGCTTACGCCATAAGAATGACCTGGCGCACAGGGGCGAGCTTGCGCCATTTGCGCAGTTGCCACTGGGGCGCTTTCTCTGCGTGCTAAGATACGGATTTCTTCAACTTATGAAAGGAGGGCCCATGACCACACCAACTCATTTCTCCTTGCCCGCAACTGAAGGTAAGTGCCAGCCTGAAGACCGGTGCCACCCATGGCGTGAGGCCCAAAACGCGCAGCAGCTCAACTTAAGCGCCCTGACCTTAGAGCAACAAGCTTACTGGCAAGAGCTCAAAGCCCGTATTGAGCACCAGGCGCCCGTCTTAGGTGCAGGCGCACAATTTATCCCGACGCTCATCAGCGCCCCGGCTCAAGACCTTGACCTCATCTTAGAAGATCCCGCCCTCAAAGCCTGGCTGTTACAAGGCGACCTCGCCGAGCTTGAGGCAGCCGCCCAAATTATCTCGGTTGAGTGCGCACCGCGCCAGGCAAGCCTGTGCTCGATCACCAACGTCAAGTCCGGCAAATGCAGCGAGGACTGCAAGTGGTGCGCGCAATCCAAGCACTACGACACTAAAGTCAGCGCCTACGAGCTCAAAAGCCCGCAAGAGTGTTTACAGGAGGCCCAGGACTATTACGCCCACGGGGTGGAGTTCTATTCTTTAGTAGCCAGTGGCCGTGCCCCAAGCTCCAAAGAGTTTGCGCAGATTCTGACCATCATCGATACCATCAAAGCAAGCTGCCCCATCAAGCTCTGCGTCTCCTTAGGTTTAGTGACTAAGGAGCAGCTCAGCGCGCTCAAAGAGCACGGCGTGGTGCGCTATCACTGCAATCTGGAGACAGCCCCGAGCTACTTTGCGCAAGTTTGCACCACTCACAGCTTTGCCGACAAATTAGCGGTCTTACAGCATGCCCACGAGTTAGGCTTAGAGGTCTGCTCGGGTGCCCTATTCAATATGGGCGAGAGCATGGAGCAGCGCTTGGAGCTGGCCAAGACCTTACGGCAGCTGGGCATCAAGTCCATTCCGCTTAACTTCCTGCACCCAATTCCCGGCACTCCGCTCGAGCACCAAGCCCAGCTCAGTGAGGACGAGGTCAAGCGCACCATTTATCTGATGCGCCTACTCAACCCTATCGCATATCTGCGCTGGGCCGGAGGTCGTATCCTCTTATCCCAAGAGCTGATTGCCCAAACGACTGCGGCCGCGATGAATGCCGCGATCACTGGAGACCTGCTCACGACCACAGGAAGCACCATCGCCCAAGACCGCGCCTTATTTGCCCAAAACTACGAGCTTCCACCTGAGCCTGAGTTTACGCGCCTCAAAGACCAGCCGATTGCTCACTCGGCCAGTGCGTCCTTGAGTGACGCAGCGCCCGCCCAGGTGACAGCATCTCAGGAAACCAGTGTTGACTCTACCCCAGAGAACACGGACGAGAGCTCGGCCGAAAGCCCGGAAGGTGCGGCCTGGCACCATATCAAGGAGCGCCTGTGCCCGGAATTTGACCGCAAGCATCTGTGGCACCCGTACACCTCGGCCCAAGCCCCACTTCCAGCACTTAAGGTGAAGTCAGCCCAAGGGGTGACCTTAAAGCTGGAGGACGGCACCGACCTCATCGATGGCATGTCATCGTGGTGGTGCTGCAATTTAGGCTACAACCTCCCTGAGCTTAACCAAGCCCTCACCGACCAGGTGCAACAGCTGGCGCATGTCATGTTTGCGGGCTTTACCCATGACCCGGCGATCAACCTCGGCCAGAAGCTCCTTAACTTGCTTCCTGGTATGGAGCATATCTTCTACGCTGACTCGGGTTCCGTGGCCACCGAAGTGGCGCTCAAGATGGCGCTGCAATACCAAGTCGCCCAAGGCAGGCCAGAGCGCAACAGCTTCTTGACCTTTACCGGCGGCTACCACGGCGATACTTGGAACGCAATGTCGGTCAGTGACCCAAGTGGCATGCACGAGCTCTTCCACGCGAGCAAGTACCAGCGCTACTTTGCCGCTGACCACTTGCCCCGCTTCCCAGAAACTGAGCTCTTAATCAAGCAAGCCCCGGCTCCCGCGCCGCTCATTCCTGAGTTCACCGCCCAAATCGACGCACTTAAGGACCAGCTGGCAGCGGTCATCCTAGAGCCGATCGTGCAAGGCGCGGGTGGTATGAACTTCTACGCCCCTGAAGTCCTCACAGCGGTCGCCGCGCTCTGCCGTAAGCACGATATTCTGCTGATCTGCGATGAGATTGCCACCGGCTTTGGGCGCACCGGCAAGATGTTCGCCTGCGAGCACGCCCAGCTCACCCCAGACCTCATGCTCTTAGGCAAGGGCTTAACTGGTGGTTACATGACCTTATCGGCCGTGCTGTGCACCAAGCACGTGGCGCAAGCCATTAGTACCAGTGCCTATGGCCCGAACGTCTTTATGCATGGCCCGACCTTTATGGCCAATCCGCTCGCATGCGCCGTCGCTTGCGCAGCGGTTGATTACCTTGAGACGCATCAGGTCTTAGCTCATGTCAGCACAGTCGCCCAAGGCCTCAAGGACGCTTTAGGCAACTTAGCTCAGCGCTACCAAGCTCTAGCCCAAGGTGAACAAACTTTAGCCAACCCGATTAAGAGCATTAGAGCATTTGGTGCAATTGGCGTAGTTGAGTTTGAGCACAAGGTACCGGTCGAGACCGTGGAGTATCTGTGCTACCAAGAGCGCGTCTGGCTGCGCCCAATGGGCAATTTGCTCTACACCATGCCTGCGCTCACCATGCCAGAACCTGAGCTCAAGTGGCTCACCGAGGCTCTGAGCAATATCGCCTTGCGCCTAACCACAGGTGAGCTGCCGCAGCTTAACGCCCACCAGCGCAGTCCTTTTGACAGCGCGGTCTAGCCGAGCAAAACGCAGCTAAACCCTAAAGCCAAGACGCCCCAGCTCCTCAGAACTGGGGCGCCTTGCTGTAAGCCCACCCAAGAGAACAGGCAGGCTGACGCAGCATGACCGCCGCAATGGGCTTAAAGCGCATTGGTAACACGCAGAGCCAAGAAAAAGGCGAGGCCTAGTAAGCCAGAGGATCTGGGCGCACAAAAAGCTGTGGCAGCGGGATCCGGCTGTTTAAGGCTTGCTGTCCTTGGGCGACGGTAGCGATGATCTTAGTTTGGGTGAAGCGCTCAATCATGCCTAAAGTATCGCGATGGTCCGCTGAACGGGCGTTATAGCCATTGACGATGATGCCAACTGGGTTAATGCCGTTGGTCTTGAGGTAGTGCACGGACAGCGAGGCGATATTCACAGCCGCCGTGGTGAGCTTAACCACTAAGATCACCGAGAGCTTGAGGCGGGTGATAACGTCTTCTTGCAGCAGGATTTGGTTAGGCTCAAACATGAGCGGCGTGATGACCTCACCTGAGCCTTCGACCACCATATGACTGTGGGTCGCAAAGTTCCAGCCATAGCGCTCTGAGAGCGTTTGGGTGGCAATCAGCATCTTGCTTTTACGCGCGGCTAAGTAAGCAGGTCCGGGATGCTTGAGCACATAGGGGCACATTTCGCTGGGATCTTGCTGCAAGCGACAGGCGCGTGCAACACGCGCGGCATCAGATTTATTAAGATCAGCCTTACCCGTATCCACCAGCTTAAAGAAACCGGGATTAAGTCGTGCCTGCTGTAAGGCCTTAATGAGCAAAATCGAGCAGTAAGTCTTACCCACCTTGGGCTCTAAGCCGAGCAAAATCACGCCTTGCGGGGTCATATCCACTCCTTAGCCAGCACCACCAAAACCAAGCGCCAAAGCGCTCTTCACACAGCGCTTCTAGCGCCCTATCTTACTTGCGCCGCCTCACTTTGTCTAACGACTTTCAGCAAAAGCTTGGGCAGCCTCATCATCTGACCTCTGCCGCAAAATCAGCCCCAGCACGCAGGCCCAACGCACAACCGCAACCCTGGTCTCAAGAGCTCACTCCACCACAGCGCAGGCTTCTTTATCAATTTGAGAGCTCCGGCAAGCCCCTTTAGACGATAAAGCGCAAGGATGACTGCGACGCTGAACTAAATGCCTTAACTTCCAGAAATCGTTACACTAAAAGCAAATGCTGATTTTACAATTACCATGTTTATGCGGTTTGCAAGGCACAAGACGGACTTTAAACCCATCAGATATTAGTGCAACTTGTTAACCTGTCAAAACATGTCAGAATTGGCTTAAATATCGTGGTTTGCTCATTTGAGTGTAACGATTTCTGGAAGTTAAGGTAAATGCTTGAAGAAGATCAAGCAGCACGCCACTAATTTTACCCCGCGTCATGCTTGGTTCTTGGCCGTTTGTGCAGCTTGAGTTTTGCGATTCAGCGCTGAGCTGATACCAGGGCAAAATCGCCATTTTATCTTGTTTATACGCTCATCTAGAATGAACTCCAATGGGCGTAACACTGCCAGAACATGGTAAAATTGTAAAGAAATAGCTCTTACTCGGTTCTATCTGTGATGCTTTAAGGTCGGGAGGTCAGGATGGATTTTGATGCGTTAAGAAACAAACTGCCTATCGCGAATCAATCGTTTTTGGGGCTGCGCCAAGCAGGCCATATCTACGTTGACAAGACCGATTTTGTGTACAAACTTGCGAACACGACGATACCGCAAATTCTGACCCGTCCGCGCCGTTTCGGCAAAAGTACGCTGCTTACGACCCTAGAGGAGCTGTTTCGGCATGGAGTTAAGCCTTATGACGGGCATGATTCCTACTTTAAGGGACTAGCCATTGAGCAGCTGTGGCAGGATGATGGCCAGTATCTAGTACTACACCTTGATTTTCATGAGCTCAACTCGGACTGTGACACAATTGCTGAATTTGAACAGAGCTTAATGGAGGAAATTACTGACTTCTGCACAGGCAATAAAATCACCATACCCGATAAGAGCTCCTTTAGAAAAAGATTGAAAGCTCTGCTCGAACAGCTGCCATACCAGTCCCTCGTACTGCTGATCGATGAGTTCGATGCACCGCTGCTATACCACTACGATAACGAGCAAGAGCTTCATGCCTGCAAATTGCTGATGCGGGGTTTATTTAGCACGATCAAAAGAAACCCAGATAAATTCCGCTGTGTCTTCTTTACCGGAGGTTCTTTGTGATTAGTGGTGAAATGCCCTAATTGAGTTCAGCTCTTGACAGTTAGCTTTTATCAATTTTTCTATC
>CALXOW010000018.1 GCA_944390115.1 uncultured Anaerobiospirillum sp. | reverse complement strand
TCGCAGCAAGCCAAGGAAGGCAAAAACGAGCGTGAACCATTGCCACAGGAGAAAAGCGTCTTAAACAGCGTGCCTGAGCTGTTAACCTGAGTTTTTACAAAACACTGTAAGGTGGTATCTGCCCAAATACAAATGGCTTATTTATGCTGTTCTTTGAGGCAGTGTTACTGTCAGACATATCTTACAACTGCATAAATATGCTGTTTTGTAACAGTTGGCGCTTATTGCTATGTAAACCGCTTAAATGACAAAGCCCTTATTTAAGGGAAATTCTTATAAGCAACCCATCTCCCCAATAAGCCAAACTTCAGCTCAAACCTATCTTACTTAATTTTGTAAAAACTCAGGTGTTAAATCTCATGAACGGCATCACCTGCCAAGTTTGCGGCAAGAACATCAAGGTTCATGAGATTACCGGCCTAAGAAGTAGAGTGCTTGAACTCTTGGGATTCCCTGTCGTTACTGCCAGCGACGAAGATGCTGACGATGAATCCCTGCTGCTCGCTAACTTGACCAATCAAGCCTTGGCTGAGCTCTACACCCCGCAAGATGCATCAGAGGAAGGGCTGCGCATTAAGTAACAAAAGCCCAGCGCACGTCAAACGCGGGCTGGGCTCTTATTTCATATCTTACAGAGTTTTGTAAAAACTCAGGTCCACACAAATTGCGATAGCACAAGTTGCGGGTGCGCCCAGAAAAATATAACCCCCAGCACCTCGGCTTAAGCTTTGGCACTGGGGGCTACCTCACCCTTAGCACGGATGAACTCAATCTCAAGCGCTAGCCCCCGTCAAAGAAGCTACTGCAAGTTTCTCAACTTTCAACACACAGGAACTTATTAATATAGGAGGTGTCCTGTGGTCACTCAAGCGTGGTTCACCGCTTCTAAGTTACAAAACAAGCTTTTGAGGTAACATGCCATGTTCCTGTAATCAGTCTTGCCTTGTAGTCACTGAGCAGTCACATAACGCTGCTCAGTGCGCAAGGTAAGGGGTTGGCTCTAGATCTGACGTGGGCACGTACGACTTACGAACCACTCTTTTTACCCTCAAACATGCAGTTTCGTCATGGAGGGGGCTGATAAGCTCTGCACTAGCGCAACTTAACCTCAGAAACTTCCATCAGCATAACCTTGCTATCGGCAGTTCAAGCAAGGCGTAACTTCGGTTAAGGCCCTAGCTTAAGGCAGGACTGGATGGTCACAAGGCTCAACGACAAACTGGTCATTACCAGACATATCTAGCAGTCGGAGGAGTAGCTGAAAACTCCTGGAGCCGAACCTAAGGGATCCATTGTTTGAGGATAATGGCCTCTTCCTTGGACGCAATGCCAGCACTTATCAACATCCAAGAACATGGGAACTGATAGCTGCGACCAGCTGGCCCGCTCTTTGTGCGCACCGCACCCAGAGGCACACGCTTGACCACCGCCGCTGCTGCTTTAAGCCAATCTGAGCCCAAAGTCAGTCAAGCAATTAATACGATGGAAGGAGTGCGTAAAGTGAGATGGTCAAAGGGCGCAAACTACAACCAGCCGTGCTCTTCACGGCTCCGATCCAAACCCCACCTAAACTACTAGCAAGCGCAGCAAAACGTAGAAGCAATAAGCGACAAGCTCTCACCTAGGTGGCAAAGCGGCCCTGCTCTACCCCAGCCCACACCTCCAAAAAAAAAATTGAAGATGAAGCCAGGTGCATCTGAGCCAAGACGCACTTTGGACAATCGGGCACATACCCTGTTCTCAGGCAAACACAAATCTCGCCTGTTTTTACGGCGGCGAACGAGCGCCACCTTACCTTGGCAGAATTGGCGCAAAGCACCTCTTCTGCAATACTTACACAATCGCAAAATATGAGCCCAAATGCAAGCCCAAAATCAGCCTGGCCCGTCCCAATTGCCGCTTAAATCTAGCCTTTTAGCCCAATAAGCGCAGCGCCCGCCCCATCAGCATTGACTAAAAAGCCCATAAAAATGGGCTTTATTCCCGTCAAGCCCCAAGCTAACTGCACCTCTGAGTCCCGCACCTGTAGCTGAGGCCGCAGCCACCAAGGTCTTCATCAATTTATTTATCAATAGCCCCATATTGGCAGCACGCTTGGATACAACTCAGGCTGAGTGGCAGCAGCCCGCTTAGTTGCGTGACTGCAACTACCCAGAGGGCCTCCCGACCACGCGCTGGCCCCCTGCGCCGAGAGTAAAGCGCGTAAAAGTGTACGGCGTTTTGACCGAATGTGATCTTCGTTGCATTTTTGTGTCTTTGCCACGTGACTCCTTAAGATCTTGTTAAACAGGGCCACACGCAGAACCGCGCCATTAAGCGGATCCCACCCTCAACAAAGACTGAGGGCCGCTAGGGCTTTGTGACTTAGATCACTCCCCATCCAAACGCCGTATAAAAGTGTGATTTATATCGCATTTTGTACCGCTCTCTCGTCCCGGCCTGACTCCTGTAACATGACGCAATTTTGTTTCATGGTTGGAGCTAGTAAAGTGCCCCTGAGACTGATCACAACTTTTCTCCAAATCAAGCAAAAGGCACAGTAATTTGGCTTAAAATCAAGCAATACATCTAGCGTGCTCGTAGCACAAAAGCACGGTTTGAGCTAGGGTTCATCTTGCCAAATTGTTGCAAATTTTCATAAATACAACCAAAAAATTTTAAGTCCTAAATCAGGTCACTGCGAGCTGATTTCTATTAGCGTTCAAGAGCAAGGCTAGATATATGACCGCGCAATTTTAGGCGCTTTACCTTGATTTTTTCGCTATCCAAAAGAAGCGCTTGTCAGTACAATGAGGCCATGGAAAGAAAGCAATTCTTGATCTATCCGCATGGGGTAGCAGGCCTATAGTTGAGCGCACCTACCGGTGTCACAGCTGATCGGCCTTAGACCGTTTCATGACTGCAACACTCTCTTTGCAGTATGAGGGCACAGTCCCTTATCTAGTCAGGAGCGCCCATCTTCCACAGTTAACCAAGCCTTCGGGCTTATTACCAACCAAGCCCTAGGTCTTAATAAAGCCCTTAGGCTTACCACGAACCAAGTCCTAGGTCTTAATAAAGTCCTTGGGCATCTCATAAACCCCAGTGCATATCGGGCCTGCCCGGTGCGCAACGTTAACTCCAATCGCTGCGGTTTGATCAGAAAAAGCCGTACCCCAAACGCAATAACCTCGATAATGGGTCAAAAGCTCTCAATTTTTGCCGTTATAGTAGAAAGAGGCCCAAAGGACTGGGCTTTAGTCGCAATGTTTGGTCGGCTGTAAGGCGCACAATCGGCGTTTTACCCCTAAGGCAGGGATGCCTGAGGTTGATCATTTCGCATCGATTGAAGGTTGGTGCTTATGGCTCAAAGCAACCTCATGCTCAGCGCAATGATCTTTGTGCTCTCATGGATCGTCTTTTTCGGCATCAGTCGCTTGATGCGCATGAAGCTGTCAGTACGACTCGTCACAGTCGCGCTGCTCTCTCTTGCGGCCGCAAGCCACCAACTGCTGGTCTATTATGGCGGACTCCATGTCTTGGCGGTACCGCACTTTTTCTTCTACGCCACCACCTTCGCGACCAACCTCCTCTTCTTTGCCGCGCCCATTGCGGGCATTATCTACCTGGTGGTCTTTGTGCGCTGGGTTGTGCGCAAGAGTAAGCACAAGCTCAAGGCCCATTATCGCGTCAGCGCGCACTCGACGCGCTTAGGGCGCGCCTACAGCAAGCTGCGCTATCAACTGGCCCGCTCCAAGGTCAAGGAGCGCCTCCAGCGACGTAAAGCCTTTGTTCAGGCGCAAGCTGCGCGCCGGGCCGCCCAGGAGTTAGAGCACCTGGCCACCAGCCAAAACTCGCTGGAGAAAAATCGCGTCATTCAAGCGGAGCACGATCAACTGCGTACCGTCGGCACCATCACTTGGTCAAGCGGCGATGCTGACAAGATCACCTACAGTGATGGTACTGGCAATAGCACCGTCATCGATACACGCATCTACGATCAACACAGCTACCGCTCCGATCTCAAGACCAATACCGCCGCCAGCGCCGACGCCCGCGCCTTGGCCAATAGCCTCTTTGGCGGCGAGAGTGACTTTTCCGATCAATGCACTGATTTTGACCCTAAGACTTTGCCCGGCAATGTCGAGATTATCGCCAGCGCCGAAGATTTACAGCGCCTTGATGCTAAGATCAACAACGCGACCAACCAGCAACAAACCTTGATGGAGGTGGCGGCCGCCGCCCGCGCTACCGGCAAGCGTTTAGAGCAAGGTAAATTGCGCTCCTTAGTGGCTAAGGCCAAGTCAGCTTTCAGTCATCACGAGCAAGAATCGTCCTACTATCAAGAGCTGGCTCAGCGTGCCATTGAGTTTGGCATGCAAGACGAACAGGAGTTAAGCCACGATCAACGCTTTGTCGCCGCCCACCCACAGAGCAAAGTCGGCTTTTGGGCCAAGCTGCCCTGGCGCACCATCGGCACGTCCTGCGCCTTAGGCTGTCTTATCCTGCTCAATGCTGTGGCAGCCTTTAGCACGATCCAAGCCCTGAATATGCCGCAGATCAAGTACGTCGATGTCACGCTCGACGTCCCGATTGAGTTTGAAGGCCTGCAAATCGTGCAGCTGTCTGACCTCAATATTGGCGGTCTCTATCCGCGCGCCCGCACCACCAATATCGTTAGCAAGGTGATGGCAATGCAGCCTGACTTGGTGGTCCTCACCGGCACGATCGCCCACGGCGATCCCGACTTAATCGAGCGCCGCATGGCCCCGCTTTTTGGGCTTAAGGCCAGCATGGGCGTCTTTGTCTTAATCGGTGATGAGTACAACTCCAACCTCTACAGCCAGGCCCTGCACCGTTATGCCGACCAGGCCGACTCCCATATGTACTTCTTGACCAACGACAGCAAGAGCATCAATGTGGGCTTAGCCCATTTATGTGTCACTGGCATTGCTGACAGCAAGAGCCAGATAGCGCAATTTTTAAATTACGCCACCGACCCGACCATGGGCCTGGCCCAGCACAACCATGACGAAGCGTTCTACCCAGATCCAACTACGCCAACTGACAGCGCGCGCTATCTTGCCGCCTACCAGCAGGCTCAGCAGGCCGACGAGCACGCCCGGCAAGTGTTAGCCTCGCACGCGCTGCACAACCCAAGCGCTCTGAGCACCACCCCGCATGAGCAAAGCCCGGTAATGCAAGCCGCCACGGTCGCCGACCAGATTGCCTGCTTTCTGACCTGTCGCCTCACTGAGCGCATGGCCCAGATGGCGACGATTGCCGCCAGCCACGCCCGCCCACAGCCGACCTATAGCCACAGTTCGCACCAGGCGGAGAGCTCACGCGCGGCAATAGCCCACAACGAGACGATCAGCATCACGCCTTATGGCAGTGAAGAGAGTCAAGCGCAGTCGCTCAACAGCGGCCTAGCCCCTAACAGCGGCTATCTGCCGGTAGCCGATAATATGATGGCCGAGATCATGCTCGATGGTGACCACACCGCTGACAGCGCCGCCCCAGAGCCAGCTCTCACGACCGCCTCAACAGCTACTCTCGCAACCGACCTGGCTAACAGCGCCGCTCCAGTCAGCAGCACTGCCTGGGATAGCAGCACCATGGACAGCAGCACCGCTATGGATAGCTCCGCTATGTCTTGCATGGGGGAAGATGGGCGCGGCCTGCACGATAACAATATGATGGTCGGTGGCATCTGTGAGGAATGCCTCAATAGTGACGGCCAGACTCAAGGCCCATGCGCACGCAACACCCAGGAGATTATGACCCAGGTCACGGCACTTGCTGGCGGCAGCTACGCTCACATCTCAGAGCAAGAGCTCAACCAAAGCTTTGCGCAGGCGACAAACACTGATCCGCTCAACGCTGAGGGCAACGCGGTTGATGGCAGCTTTAACCCAGAGTTATATCAACAGGCGCAGCTGGCGCACAGCAAGATGAGCCAGATTGATGCGGCCAATTGCCCGTGCTGGCACAACCTGCACTGGGAGGAGAGCACAAGCCACCAGCGCCTGCTCTACGCTCTGACCAACGATAGCGTCAAGCGCGCTGACTTCAACCTGGTCTTAAGTGATAGCCCAACCTACACCGTGGCCTTAAGCCAGATTTCTGAGGACAGCTTTGACCTGATGTTAACTGGCAGCACCTATGGTGGTATGGCGCCGGTCTTAAGCAACTTTGTCAAAAACAGCAATGGCGGCTTTTTGAGCGGACTGTACAGCATCACCAACCGCATGCAGCTCTACGTCAGCTCCGGCACCAATAGCTGGGCTCCGGCGCCGATTCGCTTAGGCCAATCAAGCGAGATCACCTTAATCACGGTGCACTCACGCGAAATTAGCGATGCAATGCGCTCCCAGCGTATCTACAACTTCAACTAAGAAGAAAAGCTCCAAATCTAACTAAGGCCACACTCCTGGGGCCTTACTTTTGCCCCCGCCCTGCTGCCCGTGAGAGCCGACCACCTTCTCCAGCACGAAGAGAGCTACCGGGCTCGGCCTATTTTCTTATACAAATTTCTTCAAAATGAAGGTAAAGTGTCACCCCCGCGCGCCCATTTAGAATCACGCATTTGGAAGATCGAGGATCACACGCATTTGACGCAATCGCGCCCCATCACCAGCCAAGACGATCAAGTCTTGTTTGATCGTGCCGTCAAGATTCTCAACTTGGGACCTGCTATCTACGAAGGCCAGCTCAACACGCGCTCCTGCGTCAAGCTTGAGCCGCCGCTGGCGCCCCAACAGCCTTAAGGGCAGCACCGTACCCTGACACAGGGCGTGGTCCCAGCGGCCACGCTCATAAAAGCAGAAGGGCGATTCACTTGAGTCGCCCTAGGCCACGCAGCGGGCACACCTAACCTTAACGCGCGGCCAGTCGCATGGCGCTGCACCTGATGCCGCGCCCCTTGAGGGCGGGTGGATGGGCTAGGACTTGCGCCATCTCAAGATGGGAAATGAGACACATGCCGCAAGGACGTTCCGGCCCAAGCGACCTGGCGCTCCAGCCCAAGATCACTTGATCCTACGAGCCGGGCACTCCGAGCCTTAACGCGCGGCCAGCCACATGGCGCTGCACCTGATGCCGCGCCCCTTAAGGGCGGGTGGGTGGGTCAGGACTTGCTCCATAGCAGAAAGTGCAATGAGACCACGTGCCACACGGCCGCTCCGGCCCAATCGATCTGGCGCTCGCGCTCACACTTGCTTGAGCCACGAACCGGGCTAACCGAGCCTTAACGCGCGGCCAATACGCATGGCGATGCACCTGATGCCGCGCCTTTGAGGGCGAGTGGGTGGGCTATGATTTGCGCTATCTCAAAATGTGCAATGAGGCGCGTGCCTCAAGATCGTACCGGTCCAACCAACGTGGCGCTCACGCTCACACTTGCTTGAGCCTATGTACCGGGCACTCCGAGCCAGGCAGCGCGGCCAGCCGCATGGCGCTGCACCTGATGCCGCGCCCCTTAAGGGCGGGTGGCGGGTCAGGACTTACGCCATCGCAGAAAGTGCAATGAGACGGCGTGCCTCAAGGAGCGGGCTGGGACCAGGCGTGCGCCTGCGGCCCCAGTGACGCCAAAGGCCCCATCAGGGGCCCTTGGTCTAGGGTGATTTGCACTTGAGTGCCGTATTAGCGGCCTGGTACCGTGCGCTCTAAGTTCGCCTTAATCTTGATGATGGTGTCGGTGATAAAGTCGGGCACACTATCACCTAATTGCCCGGCGACTGCTTGGTAGGCACGCTTAATCGCATGGTAGCCTTGGCGCGTTGGCTGCTGGCACACTACAAACTTGATGATACCGGCGCTCACCAGCTGGCGCGTCGAGTAGAGCTCGTCAAAACCAATGGCAAAGACATCCTTGGAGCCGTTGGCAATTAAAGCTGAGCCCACACCTTGCACCGCAGCACCGGCGATGTACACGCAGTTGATCTCACTGTGCGCCTTTAAGACCTTATAGGTGACTTGCTGGGCTCTGATGTCTGAGTCAAAGCTCTCGACCGTGTCCACAATGTCGTAATCGATGTTCTGGCGATCCAGCTCCTCCTTGAAGCCCTTGATACGCAGATTGTGACCTAAGAGCAGGCGCGAACCGGTGACAATTAAGATATGGAGCTTGTCTTGGCGTGCTAGCGCCAGCATGCCGGCGCAGGTGGCACCGGCAGTTAAATAATCTGAGCCGACGTAGCACAGACGGCGCGTATTCTCAACGTCTGTGTTGAGCAGCACAATGACCGTACCCCTATCGTGCAGCTCATTGATACGCTCGGCTAGACGTGGGGTATTAACTGTGGCTAAGCACAGCGCACGGCAGCCCTTCTTGAGCAAGCTGTCGATCGCCTCAAGGTGCACTTGCTCATCAAAGCCTTCAACTTCCTTGAGCACGACCTCTAAGCCTAAGTCGGCAAACTCGTTTTGCGCCTCGTTAATGCCTTGGATAATCTCTTGATAGAAGGCATTGCCGACACTTGGCATCAGGGCACCGATCTTAATTGGGGTCTTGTAGGCGGCGAGGGCACGACCGGCACGATTAGGCACATAGCCTAATTCCTTGGCGAGTAAACGCACGCGCTTGGCGACTTCGTCTTTAACCGCGCCACGATTATGAAGTACGCGGTCGACCGTACCGCGCGACACACCTGCTGCTTGGGCTAGGCTCTTTACCGTTACCTTCATCACAACCCGGCGCGGATACCCTCAAGCTCACTTGGGGGAGGAAGCGCCGCCTCCATGTCTTTGTCCGTTAAATATGTTCTACGTCGCTGCAACAGGTGGAGCTGCTGAGAGCTGACACGAGCTGATCTGACTGGCGTCTTAACTCACTGCAACAACCAAATACGCCAGCACCAAATTAAAACCAGAGTCTGAGGTACCTCAGTTCTATCCTGAAGTCATAGCGCCTGACGGCGACTCGGCCCTTGAGGCCTGCCTGGGGGCACCTTGCCTTATGGGCATTGCTAGGTATGCTCAGCATAACGCAAAGCTTGGGATAGTGCACGCGCACAAGGCCGAATACATGCGCTATCCCAAACTTTGGCACTTGTCGACACAAAGTGCACAAAGCACGCTTAGCTTTCAAAAAAAGCCCTGAGACAGGGCTTTATTATTTCTTTGCTAATTTTCTTTTTTTTTCTGGCGGGTGCCTACCTCAGGCAGGCACCGCTCTACTTAGTTTGGCACTAAGTTATTAGGCAAATGGGTTCTCAGTCTTGTAGAGAACGCCCTTTGGCTGATTGTAGGAGATCTTGGCGATGCCTAACATCGAGAAGACGTCGAACAGAGCCTTGCCATGGTGACCGAAGGCAACGGCACCGTGGTGAGGATAACGATCAGCAATCAGAACGTGGCGATAGAAGCGGCCCATCTCCTTGATGGCGAAGATACCAATACCACCGAAGGAACGGGTAGCAACTGGCAGAACCTCACCCTCGGCAATGTAAGCCTGTAAAGTGGTGTCTGGAGTGGTTTGCAGACGGAAGAAGGTGATTGGACCTGCAGCGATATCACCCTCTAAGGTACCACGGGTGAAATCAGGCTCGTCACGACCAGCCTCTAACAGACGGTGCTGAATGATCTGATAGTTGATCTTGCCGCAAGCCATGTCGCAGCCCTTATCCTGGTTGAGCTTGCAGAATGGGGTGTTGCCGCAGTGGAAGCCCATGAAGGTATCGGTGAGCTGGTACTGAGGGAACTTAGGCTTGATGCTCTCTTCGTACATGTCAGCTGGTACGGAGTTGTTGATATCCAGTAAGGTGACCGCATCCTTGGTGACGCAAGCGCCGATGTACTCAGATAAAGCACCGAAGATATCAACCTCGCAGGCAACTGGGATGCCGCGCGAAGCTAAGCGCGAGTTGACGTAGCAAGGCTCAAAGCCGAACTCCTCTGGGAAGGCAGGCCAGCACTTGTCAGCAAAAGCGACGTACTTGCGCGAGCCCTTGTGCTGCTCAGCCCAGTCAAGTAAGGTCAGCTCGAACTGAGCCATACGCTCTAACAGGTCTGGGTAGGTGTTACCAGCGCCTAACTCAGCCTCCATCTCCTTCATGACGGCTGGGATACGCTCGTCGCCCTTGTGCTTGCGGTAGGCAACTAATAAGTCGAGCTCGGAGTTCTCTTCGATCTCAACACCGATGTCATATAAGCCCTTGATTGGAGCATTGCAAGCAAAGAAGTCCTGAGGACGTGGGCCAAAGGTGATAATCTTTAAGTTCGAGACGCCCAGTAAAGCGCGAGCAACTGGTACGTACTCAGATACCATCTTAGCGATGTCAGCTGCGGTGCCAACTGGGTACTCAGGGATAAAGCCCTTTAACTTACGTAAGCCTAAGTTGTAGGAGCAGTTGAGCATACCGCAGTAAGCGTCGCCACGGCCGTCGACTAAGTCATTGCCGGTCTCTTCAGCGGCAGCTACGAACATGCATGGGCCGTCAAAGAACTTAGCAATTAAGGTCTCTGGGGTCTCTGGACCGAAGTTGCCTAAGAAGACTACTAAAGAATTGCAGCCAGCAGCCTTAGCCTCAGCAACCGCCTTCTGAGCGTCGATTTCGTTCTCGACGATAGTGGTGATCTCGGTTACGTCTAAGCCAGCCTTCTTGCACTCAGCCACAACAGCCTGACGGCGACGCTCGGATAAAGTACGGATGAAGCAGTCACGGGATACAGCAATTACGCCAAGCTTTGCGTCTGGGATATTAGTCATTTCCATCAGAAAAATCTCTCCAAGTGTTCCTAGGTGACGATAGCTCAGAGCGATAGCTGAGGTCGCCATCGCCGCGAGCAGTGCAAACGGTTGCGATTGCCCCACTTTTTGCCCCCACACAATGAGGTTAAAAGCGCTTAGCAGCAAGGATTTAGTGTAGAGTCACCCTTGCGTGCTAAAAGCACGGGCAAGACACGCTGCTAGGGGCGAATGCCACCGTTGTCTCCGTGCGCTGGTGATCTTGAGCACGTCACAAGATAGGCTCATTGTAGCATTTAAGCCCAACAAAATGAGCACACTAAGACGTGAAAGGATGATCAAAATCACCTTATTGCATTTTTTTTGGCGATCCGCAACGTTTACGGCGCCCAATATGCAACACAGAGCCGACAATCACCTCTACCGCAGATCTCAGCAAAACGTGATATTTATCGCATTTATCGCGACCATCACCGCCGCTAAACCCTGGGGTAGAGAAAATTGCTCAATTGAAAAAGCGTGCACGGTCACGCTCACTTTTTACCGTGCCGCAGGAGCCCTAAAAAAGACTCCTGCGTCGTCCCGTTTTGGGATCTAGCTGGCCCCTATTTTGGGACCTAGCTGGCCTCATTTTAGGATCATTACTGGCCCCCATTTTAGCCCCTGGCAGGCCCCTATTTTGGTTCCTTGTAGGGACCTGCTAGGTGAGGGCCTAGCACGGGACACAGACCCTCGTTATTGCGGCTTTACTTAGAGGGTGATGTTCTCGCCGACTAATATGCCAGTTGAGATGTGGTTCTTGCCCTCTGGGCTGTCCTTATGAGCTAAGAGCCACTTGTTATTAGCGGTGAGCATGTGTGGCTCTGGGTCGCACTTGCAATCTAAGTTCGCTGGCTTGTCAGTATTGGTGCCCTTTGGCAGGACTACGGCAACGCGGAACTCGTGCCCATCATCGCTGTGGCAAGGAGCATAGTGCAGGCAGGTCTCATAGAACTGAACTGCAGTGCCCTTTGGTGCAAAGAAGGTCTCAACCTGCGAGGTGTCCATGATGCCGTCCTTGATCGCAGTGATCGGGGCTAACATGAAGAGCGCATCAGTGCCGGTGATGTTGATCTCGCAGTTGCGGTGGTACTCAATGGCGTTGAGGGTGCGGTTGTGACCCGAGCAGTAGCCAATTTGAATTGGCAGACCACCAAAGACACGGTTTTGCAGGTCAGCCATCAGCTCTGGGGTCTCCAGGACTGGCTCGCTGGCAACATAGGTGACAGCGTCTTGTGGGCATGGCAGCTGAGCTAAGAGCTCACCGACCTTGGCGGTATCAACGCATGGGATGACCTTACCAAAGCGCTCGAACTCAACCGAGAAGACCGATGGGTACTTGGCTACTGGCTCGCCCTCTAACTTGCCACGTAAAGCAGCGAGCTTGTGGAAGGCAGGACGCATGGTTGGGTACAGGCTCTGATAGAGCTGGTAGATGGCGTCGTAGCGCTGCACCTCAGCTGGAACTGGGTCGGCCTTGGCCTCACCTGGCTTAACTAAGGCGTCAACGGCAGCCTCAACGCTTGGATAGAGACCAGCGGCCACCGCAGCTAAGATAGCAGCACCTAAGGCTGGGCCTTCCTTGGAGGCAATGGTCGTAACCTTGCACTTTAAGATGTCAGCTAACATCTGGCGCCAGAATGGCGAACGGCCACCACCACCGCAAGCGGTTAAGGTCTGAGGGACAATGCCCATCTCATGGAGCACCTCTAAATTGTGGCGCTGCGATAAGGTGATGCCCTCGAGTACGGCACGAGTTAAATGGGCCTTCTTGTGACGAGCCGACAGGCCAAAGAAGACACCACGGGCCTCAGCATCGAGCACTGGCGAGCGCTCGCCCATGAGGTATGGTAAGTAGATTAAGCCGTCGCTGCCAGATGGCACGGTAGCGGCTTCCGAGGTCATGAGATCGTAAGCGTCGCCACCGGAGACTTGGCACTGAGCGTGCTCAGCGCTGTAGAGCTCATCACGGGCCCAGCGCAGCGATAAGCCTGCGGCCAGCGTGCAGGACATGGCAGTCCAAGTGCCTGGAACAGCAGCGCAGAAGGTGTGAACACGGCCTAATGGGTCAATCGATACCTTGGAGGTGTGAGCAAAGACGACGCCCGAGGTACCTAAGGTAACAAAGGCCTCACCATCACGGCAGACACCGGTACCTAAGGCGGCAGCGGCGTTATCACCAGCACCACCTGCGACGATCGTGCCCTCAACTAAGCCGGTTAAAGCGGCGGTCTCGGCGTTGATCTTACCGGCTACAGCGCAGGACTCAATCAGCTCAGGCAGTAAGCTGCGCTCGATCGAGAGTTTTTGCAGGATTTCGTCAGACCAAGTGCGGTTCTTGATATCGAGCAGATTGGTACCGGAGGCATCGGAGATTTCCATCGCCTTGACGCCGGTTAACATATAGCGCACGAAGTCCTTAGGTAAGAGGATGGTGGCGCATTGCGCGTAGAGCTCTGGCTCGTTTTCGCGGACCCATAAGATCTTAGGAGCGGTAAAGCCCGATAAGGCTGGATTAGCGTTGATCTCAATTAAGCGGTTCTTGCCAACTAAATTGGTGATCTCATCGCATTGCTTGGAGGTACGAGCGTCACACCATAAGATCGACTTGCGCAGGACCTTGCCGTCCTTATCGAGCATGACCAAGCCGTGCATTTGACCTGCAATCGCCAAACCGGCGACATCATGTGGGTCAATCTGAGACTCAGTCAGCACCGCCTTAATCGAGTCGATCGCAGCGTGGTACCAATCCATTGGGTCTTGCTCGGCCCAGCCGTTCTTAGGCTGATAGAGTGGGTACTCAATGGTCTTGGCGGCAATGCTCTTGCCCTGCTCATCAAACAATACCGTCTTGGTGCCCGAAGTACCAAGATCTACACCTAATAAATACTTCATCTAAAATCTCACCACAATCTCGGCCTAGACCCAACTAGCAATCATACGCTACCAATTGAGCTCCTCGGACACGCTGTCGGCCCCAGGCCAGCCTGAGAGAAATAACTAATCTGTTTAACCAGCAGGACTTGCTTAGCTCAGCCCTGCTGGGACGGGGTGCGCCGCGTGCGATGCTGCGCGTGCGGCATTGCGCCATGCGACGCCCCCGTAGGGTGGCCCGATGGGCCGACCCATTACTGCTTAACGCGCTTCTTGGATAAAACGTCGATTACGACCGCAATTAACAGGACTAAGCCCTTAACGGTACGCTGCCAGTTAGCGTCGATACCTAAGATCGACATACCGTTGTTGAGAACGCCCATGAAGACCGCACCAATCACGGCACCACCGACCGTACCAACACCACCGTAGGCCGAAGCACCACCGATGAAGCAGGCGCCGATGGCGTCCAGCTCATAGCCGTTACCAGCGGTAGGAGCAGCCGAATTGAAGCGGGCGACGCAGACTAAGGCGGCGACGGCGGCTAAGAAGCCCATGTTGACGTAGGTCAGGAACAAGATGCGGTTGGTGTTAACGCCCGAGAGCTTAGCGGCCTTCTCATTACCACCTAAGGCATAGAGGCGGCGGCCACCGACCGTGTTGTTGGCATAGAAGCTATAGGCCAAGACGATAATGGTCAAGAGCACTAAGATAACTGGGATACCCTTGTTGTTAGCTAAGAGTAAGCCCGAGCCAATCATAGCGCCTTCCACAATAATCGTGGTGATAGCAAAGACTGCAGTCTCCTCAACCTGATAGCCCTTCTTGATCTTGGTGGAGCGATTCCACAGCACATAGGCCAGATAGGCAACGCACAGAACGACCGTTACGACCATGGTTAAGGTAAAGGCGTCAGCGCGGGCCTTAGGAATGAAGGAGGTGAAGTAGCGCAGATACTCTGGTGGGAATGGCGAAATGGTTAAGCCGTCTAAGACTAACAGCGCCATACCACGGAATAGCATCATACCGGCTAAGGTTACGATGAACGCTGGGATACGCACATAGGCAATCCAGAAGCCCTGCCAAGCACCAATCAAGACACCGACGACCAAGCAGATCGCGATCGAGAGGTAGATGTTGAGCTCCATATTGACCATCAAGACGCCCGCGATCGCGCCCACTAAGGCGACAATCGAGCCGACCGACAGGTCAACGTTACCGCAGCCGATAATACAGAAGAGCATACCGACCGCTAAGATAATAACGTAGGAGTTTTGCGAAATAATATTGGTGAAGTTCGATGGTGAGAACATCGAACCGTGACCTGTGGCACGAATGGCGATCTCAAAGAGCACCATTACCACGACCAAAGCCAGCAACAACGAGTTGCGCTTTACGACATTGAGAAATTGATCCATTGCCAGATCCTCTTTACAGGTCGCCTTTACTTAGCCGCCGACGAACGCAGAATAGCCGCCATAATGGACTCTTGGGAGGCCTCTGCACGTGGCATCTCGGCCACAATCTTGCCTTCGTTCATGACGTAGATACGATCGCACATACCCAAGATTTCCGGCAGTTCGGAGGAAATCATCAGCACCGCCTTGCCTTGGGCTACCAAGTCATTGATGATGCAGTAGATTTCGTACTTGGCACCGACGTCGATACCACGGGTCGGTTCGTCCAAAATCAGAATATCTGGATCGGCAAACATCCACTTGGCCAGTAAGACCTTTTGCTGATTACCACCGGAGAGATTGCCCACGTATTGGCCCACGCCTGAGCACTTAGTCTTAAGCTGCTGGCGATAGTCTTCGGCAACGCCAATCTCCTTGTTCTTGTCGATGACATTGTGCGTGGAGACCTTGTGGAGCGCCGCCAAGGTGGTATTCATAGTAATGGAGCTATTTAAAAGCAGGCCATCACCCTTACGATCTTCGGTGACATAGGCTAAGCCATGATCAATCGCGTCTTGCACCGAATTTAAGTGCACTTCCTTGCCATTAATCAGCACATGACCTGAGATATTGGCACCGTAGTAGTGACCAAAGACCGATTGTGCTAGCTCCGTGCGGCCTGCGCCCATCAGTCCTGACAGGCCAACCACCTCACCCTTCTTGATATTGAGGTTGACATGGTCACAGACCTTGCGCTCGTGATTTAATGGGTGCGATACGGTCCAATCCTTGACCTCGAATAAGACTTCCGAGGAAGGCTTGGTCTGACGAGGTGGGAAGCGGTCGGTTAAAGCACGGCCCACCATGCCCGCAATAATGCGGTCTTCGGAGACGTCGTGATTGGAGTTGTCGATGGTCTCAATCGTGCTACCATCGCGGATCACGGTAATCGAGTTGGCGATATAGGAGATCTCATTGAGCTTATGCGAGATGATGATCGAAGTCATACCCTCATCGCGGAAGCGGGCAATCAGATCTAACAGCGCCTTGGAGTCAGTCTCGTTTAACGAGGCCGTTGGCTCATCTAAGATAAGCAGGCGCACATTCTTGGCAATAGCTTTAGCAATCTCAACTAATTGCTGCTTGCCGACACCAATGTCTTTAATCAGGGTACGTGGGTCTTCGTGTAAGCCCACTAAGTCTAACAGCTCACGTGCCCGCTGAAAGGTACGCGGCCAGTCCATCACCTTGCCGGAGAATGAAGCGGTACGCTCGTTACCTAAGAACATATTCTCAGCAATGGAGAGGAAAGGCACCAAGGCTAATTCTTGGTGAATAATAACGATGCCGTTGGCCTCGCTATCTTTAATCGTATTGAATTGGCAAGTCTGGCCATCAAACACGATATCGCCCTCGTAAGAGCCATAAGGGTAGATACCAGACAAGACATTCATCAGCGTCGATTTGCCCGCGCCGTTTTCACCGACGAGAGCGTGCACCTCACCGCGCGCTACCTGCAAGTTAACGTTAGATAACGCCGTAACCTTGCCAAAGCGCTTAGTGATGTTTTTCATCTCGAGCAAGATGTCTTTTTCTTGTTGAGCCATGTGCAACACCACCTAATCAACACCGTTTGCCCTCAAAAAAGCGCCTATTTATGGGACAGTGCACGTGCACGGAGCCAATGGCAAATTTACCCCAAAAACCGCACTTCCCACGAAGCTTCACGCCAAAGCGCAAATCCATCCTAAGAAAGCGGAATGGGGTCAGGGCAAAAACAAACAGGCCAAGGGAACAAGGGAAAGTATTGGGCCCCGCTCCCTTGGCCTATTGTTAAGGAGGCTCAGCGGTGCTCCTTATCACCCAACAACTCAATGTTGCACACTCAGCGTGTGGCTGTGAGAGCCAAAGCTCGGTTCAAGCCAAAGCTCGGCGCAAGCTTCAAGCTCTGCTCAATAGAGCACCCAAGCTCAATTAGAGCTCGTCGGCCTTGTAGTAGCCCGAGTCAATTAAGAGGGCCTTGTAGTTGTCCTTGGTAGCGGCAACTGGCTCGCACAGGTAGGATGGGATGACACCGGTGCCATTGTTGTAGGTGGTGGTGTCGTTAACCTCGACCTTCTCACCCTTGGTGATAGCGTCAACCATCTTAACTACTTGAGCAGCTAAGGTACGGGTGTCCTTGAAGACGGACATCGACTGATAGCCACGAACGATGTTCTTAACCGCTGGCTTATCGCAGTCTTGGCCGGTGATGACTGGCATATTGGTATTGTCATAGCCGGTAGCTAATAAGGCGTTGACGACACCGCAAGCTAAAGCGTCATTCTGGGTTAAAACGGCGTGTAATGGAGTGTCCTCTGGGCCGTAAGCGTTCGAGGAGATTAAATTCTCCATACGCTTTTGAGCCTCTTCTAAGTTCCAGTTCAAGGTAGCAACCTGCTCCTTGGTGGTCTGGCCGGACTTAACAACTAACTTGCCGCTGTCGATGTATGGCTGCAGAGCCGACATAGCGCCAGGGAAGAAGAAGTTGACGTTGTTGTCATCGGTAGGACCGGTAAAGAGCTCGATATTGAATGGGCCCTTAACTGATTCGTCAGCTAACTTCAGGGCATCGACGATGTACTGGCCTTGCATCTGACCAACCTTGGTGTTATCGAAGGTTGCGTAGTAGGAAACAGCGTCGGAGTTCATGATCAGACGATCATAGGAAATAACTGGGATGTTCTTTTCCTTAGCGCCCTTTAAGACCTCGGTTAAAGCCGAGCCATCGATGGCAGCAATAACGATAACCTCGTCACCACCAGCGATCATGTTCTCAATCTGGTTAACTTGGGTTGGGATGTCGTTGTCACCAGCGTATTGGAGGTCAACGGTGTGGCCTGCGGCCTCAAGCATAGCCTTCATGTTGGCACCGTCTTGGTTCCAGCGTTGCAGCGATTGGGTTGGCATCGAAACACCAATCTTAGCGGCCTCAGCGCTGCTTGCAAAGCAAGTTGCAGCCAAAACAGCGGCACATAAAACGCTAATGCTTGCCTTCATCTTCTTCATATGACAAATCCTTTTCTATGACACATCCACACTTAGAGCCGCGATGCTAAGCTAGCTAGCGACTCGTTAGACTAGCCTCAAGCTAGCGTTACACTAGCCGCTAGCTAGCTTTGCGCCCTGGTGTGTGCTAACACCTACGGCTCCAAGCAAATTAGCACGCAGTGATGTACGTGCTCGAGCACATAAGCATCATAAGGCAAACAAAGCCCAAATTTGTAATGCAATTGCAAAAATGTGATCCGCGATTAAAAAAGAGAGAAAGGCGCGTGATGCTCGATGTCAAAAGGGTTAGCGCCTGTGCCCCCACTAGAACCTAGCTCCCAACTTTTCCCCAAAGATTAGGAAAAAGTCCCTATTTTAGGGCACGCTAATAGGCACATAGCAATAAGATAAGCCATTTATCACCACGGGCTCGAGCACGAAGGCACGAAATTAGGCCGCATTTGGGGCACGCATCTTTCCTTTATCGGCCGTGCCGCTATCATTTTTAGGGCGGGATCGTGAACTTGAGCACGTTTGATGGTATCTTAGTCATACTCACATGCGCCCCAGTCTAAGGCTTGGGCGTCAAGCACAGCATCAAGGCACCAACCAAGAAGCACGGGTTAAGCCCCGGCTTAGGGCGGCTCAACCCATATTGGGGGAAGGCTCAGTCCCTGCTTGAGGACAGCACGCAGGCCCAAGTACAATGGTTAAGCTGCCTTGACTGTGGCAGTAGCTGTTTTTTGGTACAAGCAAGGCCAGGTCTTAAATCCTAGCTTTTCTTGTCGTTGGTTAAGTTTTGCTTTTCTAAGGTCTCGTTATGGTTAAGCAACCTGCAGATAGCACCATTAGCTGGTTTATCAGTCAATGTCACATTCACAAGCATGCCGCCAAGAGCACCATTATCCATGCGGGCGAGAAAGCTGACACCCTCTACTATATCGTCAAGGGTACGGTAGTGGTCTTGATCAAGGATCATGACGGCCACGAGATGATTCTCTCCTACTTAAACCAGGGCGACTTCATTGGCGAGTTAGGCTTGTTCAATGAGTCCGAGGAGAATCCAACCCGCACGGCTTGGGTCAAGGCCAAGAGCCAGTGTGAGATCGCTGAGGTTTCCTACAACAAGTTCAAGCAATTGGTGCAGGTTAACCCTGAGATTTTGATGCGTCTGTCCGCCCAGATGGCGGCCCGTCTGACCGACACCTCCAAGAAGGTGGGCAATTTAGCCTTCTTAGACGTGACCGGCCGCATTGCCAAGACCTTGCTCAACCTCTCGCATCAGCCCGAGGCGATGACTCACCCAGATGGCATGCAGATCAAGATTACGCGCCAAGAGATTGGTCAGATCGTGGGCTGCTCGCGTGAGACGGTGGGCAGGATCTTAAAGATGATGGAAGAGAACCACCTCATCCACGCCCATGGCAAGACTATTGTGGTCTTCGGCACCCGTTAGAACCAAGACCTAACGAGCTCCAACGCCGCTTCAACTGAAGCGGCGTTGTTGTTTGGGCCTCCCCCCCACACACAAAAAAAAAAAGTGAACCCTACCAAGCCGCGTGCCCCCCTAGGAACATGAGGTTCAGCATATCTCTGGTGGCACCGGCCGCGTGCTGAGCGCAGCAGCGTGAGCAACAATGGCATAGTGAGCAACTATGCCATAGCGGACAACTATGGCATAGCGGACAACTACGGCATAGAGAGCAACTAAGGCAGTGGGTAACTCAGCACAGTTTGGGGCTAAAAAGGGCTGTGCTATACTATCGCGCGATGCGTAGGTTGCCTCGGCTGCACCACCTAGGTGGCGCGCCATGCTTTTGTGGGAAGCCTGCGTGATAGGAATTTTATCTACGCGCTACGCTCACAGGCCTTAAGGCCCCTCAGCGCAGATATCAGCAGGAGTTTGCACATGCCATCGTTGCTTGAACGCGGAATTCACTCTTTTAACAAAGAAGACCTGTTAGCTTGCTCGCGCGGCGAGTTATTTGGCCCAGGCAACAGCCAATTACCAGCACCAAACATGCTGATGTTTGACCGCATCACCTCGATCCATGCTGACAACGGTGAGCACGGCTTAGGTCAGATTACCGCTGAGCTCGATATCACCCCAGAGCTGTGGTTCTTTGAGTGCCACTTCCCAGGCGACCCAGTAATGCCAGGCTGCTTAGGCCTCGACGCGATGTGGCAATTAGTCGGCTTCTTCTTAGGCTGGCGTGGCGGCCCAGGTAAGGGTCGTGCCTTAGGCGTGAAGACGGTTAAGTTCAAGGGTGAAGTGCTACCAACCTGCAAGAAGGTCACCTACGTCATCGACATCAAGCGCATTACCGAGCGCGCCAACCTCGCCATGGCCTTAGCCGATGGTAAGGTCTTTGCCGATGGCAAGCAGATCTACACCGCAGAAGACCTGCAAGTAGGCCTCTTCCCTAAGCACTAAGCTCAACCAGCCTCAGCGCTAAACTCAACCAGATAGCGGGCTCCAATAACAGCCCCTACGCTCCAAGGCACCGGTGTGTCCCACTCCAAGTGGACTCACCCGGTGCCTTGTCGTATCTGCCTTTTCTTTTCATCAAGCTCTCTGGATTATCAAGCTATCCGGACGTATCGATTAAGACAAATGCAGACCGCGTTGCCTCCGCACCAACCAGCAAAGCTCAGTGCACACTTATCATAATTTTACCGTACATAAATAATATCGCGTACTACAAACCTGATATCGAGGGCCCCACCGGCCCATGTTTACTGACACATTACAGTCTTTTGTCTGTATCTTGAAAATGCTTTTTTATGCGGCGCAAGCTGCTTTTTGTGACACCGTAGGCAAATTTTTCAAAAATGTTCTCATTTTAGGAATCTAGGTCACAAAGCCCACAAAAAAGCCATTTCTTTGCAGTTTCACTATGTTATGGTAGCTTTAGGTAATTGGCTGATTTTCATCAGTTGTTGTTTGTTCATCGTTATTAATTTGCTTGAATGGTATTACGGTCGCGCCTTGCGCAAAACGCGCTCTTGTGCTCACAGCACGGGCAGTGTCACAGCCCAATCCCACCGAGTCTCAATCAAGCTGCGCTCTTGCAGCGTACATGATGCAATTCCCGTTTGCGGCCAACCAAGCTATCGCTGCCCTACCTGATTAGACAGCGCCTAACTTAACCTCCTTGGCCCCAGGGTAATTGCAAGGAGTTAATTATGGCGCCCCCGAAAATTCACCTCAACATCAGAGAGCTAGGCATTCCTAGCCTCACCACCTTTGTCCATAAGCTCGCCAACGGTGTCGCGCGTAGTATGGTGACTACCACCGTCCATATGTGGGACACCCAAAAGAAGCGCTCGAAGGTGATTGCGCGCGAAACGGTAGGCCGAATCGAAAACGGCGCGCCTTTTGGTCGCATTGCCTTTAAGCCTAGCTTCATTGAGCGCTACCCTATCCTCAAAGAGGTTACGGTAATGCGCCTCAACGGCTACGAGTACGGCTACGTCAAGCTGCCGCCTCCTAAGAACCTGACTTACGAGTCGCTGATGTTAAAGCGTGGCCCTAAGTTCCAATCGCGTGCGGCCGAAAAGGCAGCAGCCGAGCGTAAGGCCCAAAAAGCCCAGCAAGTTGCCGCTCAAACCACCACGCCGCCTCACAGCATGGCCAACACCTTGGAGGTCAGACCTAAGAACTCCGCCTCCACTCGGCCTCAGGCCCAGCCGCTCACTGAAGCTGCACCACCAAATGCAACCCCTAGCGCGCCCGCCACTCCGGCCAAGGCTGCCGCTCAAGCTAAACCTGCCGCTAAAGCTAAGCCAGCTAAGGCCGCTGCCGCAAAGGCCACTAAGGCCAAGCCTGCCCCTGCTGCTAAGGCTAAAGCCGCTGCTACCCAGCAAGCCAAAGCTACTGCCCCTAAGGCTACAGCTAAGGCGAGCAAGAGTGCTCAGCCTGCGCCAACGGCTGCGGCCAACACCTTAACGATCAAGCCTAAGAACTCCGCCTCCACGAAGTCCAAGGCTCAAACGGTCGCCAGCGCTAAGGAATCTGCGGCTGTAGCTGCTAAACCTGAGGCTCAAGTGGCCCCTACGGTCGCTCCAGCTGCTACTAAGAGCGCCGCGCCAAAGGCTAAGCGCACTGCAGCCACCAAGAAGGCTCCAGCCGCTAAGACCACCTCTGCCAAGACTCCTAAGGCTAAAGCCCCAGCAGCTTCGTCTGACGCAGCGCAAGTGGCTGATGCCAAGGCTAAATCAGCTGCGGTGAAGGTCACTAAGGCCAAGAGCTCTAAGGTCGCAGCTCCTAAGGCGACGCCAGCTAAAGCCCGTAAGGTCGCTCCTGCTAAAGCTCAAGCTGCGGCTCCGGAAACTCAAACGCAGGTTCCGGCGGCTCAAGCTACAGCCCCGAAGCGCACTAAGAGTACAGGCAAGAAGCCCTGCGCTAAGTCGAGCACGCCGCTCTCAGGTACCAAGCGCATGTAAAGGGCGCTGAGCCATACCTAACTATGCGCACTCCTGGGGACATGGTATGGCCTTATTTAATATGGGTAGATAAGTTTTTCTTTTACCCACAAAAAAAGCACCGTAAGGTGCTCTTTTTTTTTGCTTGAAGCTGGTCGGTGATGAGGGATTCGAACCCCCGACCCACTGGTCCCAAACCAGTTGCGCTACCGGACTGCGCTAATCACCGACGCTTATGCCTTGCGGCTTGCTTATTTTGGTCGGTGATGAGGGATTCGAACCCCCGACCCACTGGTCCCAAACCAGTTGCGCTACCGGACTGCGCTAATCACCGAACGGCGCACATTATATGGGTATGAACATCACAGGTCAAACCGATATTACCAAGATATAAACCCAAATACCCTAAGCACTAGTCCCTGCCTATCGGGCCTGGCGTGACAATAAAAGCTAAAAAGCGACAATTACGCAATTTGCTCCCCAGTGATGCAGTACATGCCTACCGCCCCCAAGAGCGATGTGCTTTTGCCTGGCTCAAAGCAACTGCCGCGCACGGCTTATTTTTAGGGATTGTCGTGAACCTTTGGTGGCGTGTAACTAGCGCAGCACGTCGTAATGTTGCGACACCGCTTGCACTGTGGCTTGCTCGTGTTTGACATTAGGCGCAATTGAGGGGATCATGAACTGGTTAGGACATCTGTCCAAGGATTGCGCTCAGCACCTGCTGGCTTCATCATGTTCGCATCATCTGCTTGCAGCGCCATCTTGGTCTATTAATAGGAGTTGGTTTATGCCAAGCTTGAAGGGTACCAAAACTGAGAAGAATATCTTAACCGCTTTTGCCGGTGAGTCTCAGGCTCGTAATCGTTACACCTATTACTCTTCGGTTGCCAAGAAAGAAGGCTATGTCCTGATTTCGGCTATGTTCATGGAGACTGCTGAGCAGGAAAAGGAGCACGCCAAGCGCTTATTCAAGTTCTTAGAGGGTGGCACCGCTGAAATCACTGCCTCCTTCCCAGCAGGCGTCATTGGCGACACCGCTGCTAACTTAGAGGCCGCTGCCGCAGGCGAGCACGAGGAGTGGGTTGAGATGTACCCATCCTTTGCTGCTACCGCTCGTGAGGAAGGCTTTCCTACTATCGCTGCTGTCATGGAGAATATCGCGGTTGCTGAGAAGCAGCACGAGAAGCAATACCGTGACCTGTTAGAGCACTTAAACAACGGCACCATGTTCAAGCGTGGCGATAAGGTCATCTGGCGTTGCCGCAACTGTGGTTACATCCACGAGGGCACTGAGGCTCCAAAGGTTTGCCCAGCTTGCAACCACCCTCAGGCTCACTTTGAGGTGCTGCGCGCTGACTACTAATCAGCACCAAGCGCTCAGCTTTTGCTAAGAGCAAGGCAGCATCCTCAGGGTGCTGCCTTGCTGCTTTTGGGGCACGGCACATAATTTTTTTGATGGGCGCCACACTTAGCACAAAAAAGATATGAGCTAAGCAACACTTTTCGGGTGGTCACGTTGTCTTGATGCCGCCCCTCCCTTACGCTGTAACGCACTAAACCAAGAAACAGCGCAAAAAGGTTGGTGGAAGCACGCTTCCACCAACCTTTTTTGTTGGCTCTGCGGGCAAGCTCAGCGCTGCCTAGCAGGTAGCAGTGCAGGGCTGGCTATGAGCTGCCTCTCAGGCTCAGCACTGCCGCGCAAGCTAGCTCTTTTTGAGGCTGAGCTGGCACAAGCCCTTAGAAACATAGTGCGAGATGAAAGTGCCAGCCAGCACCATCGAAACGTCGTCGGTCAAGTTCCAGTAGAAGAGACGATCGCTATCGTAAAAACCAAAGAACTGCTGCCAGGTGATGATGTACCAGAAGTCCTCGCCTAAGGCCATGATTCTAAAGCCGTTGAGCGCTAAGACATAGAAGGTCAGCTGCAGAGCAAATCGAGCCCACTTGCCATTACGATCCCGCTGTTCACGGGTGGTGCCCACATTGCTCCACGCAGCTTGGAACCACATGACAAAGCGCGACCAATAACAGCCAATATGCAGACCCACCACCACTAACATGCTGGTTGAAGCCATGGTATGCATGGTGCGCCAAAAACGCTTATCGACCTCAAACCAGCCCCGGAAGAAGTAATGCGAGATGGCGATGCCGCTTATGACCGTAGCTACAAAACTCAATGCCAGCAAGAGCAGCACGAAGTCGCGCCATAAAAAGACCGGGGCACATTGGCTCCCAATAAAGCTAAAGAGCCCCCGAAAAAACCAAATATGGATGGCCACCACTACGACTATCAACAAGCCAAAGGCTTCGTGCACCGGAATCGTCGTGACGCGATGAAAGTAAAGCACGAAGTACGCAGCCACTACCACCAGCATGAGTCCGGCGTACTGGCAAAAAGCGCGGCGCAATTTCTTGGCGCGCTCGGTTGGCGCAACTTCGCCCACGAGATCTAGCTGAGCCATAATATTTCAGCGCAATTGCGCTGCCTCCTAACTATGCGTTTGCCTTAACCTAACTTATCCACAAATGATTAGGCAAGGCTTAGGCCTCATAAGCAAAAAGATGCAATGATCTGCACCGCTTAAGAGCAACAGCGCACACTTGCCCCGTTCTAGCGCTCAAAACAATTAGGGGCTGGCCGCAATGACCTCTCCCAAGAAGTGGGTCATTGCTGCCAGCCCCTAAGTTAAAGGTAATGCGGAGCTGTTCTACTCAAGCTCAGCTAAGGCGTCTGCGACTTCCTGGGCCAGCTCTTCGTCGCTCATATTGCGGCAATTGCGGTCGTTGAGCGCAATGACACGCTCAATCTTAGAGTTAGGCAGAGCCTCCTCTAAGTCGCTAATGGCGTCACCAAAACGACTGCCGCCATGAGTCATGAAGACATAGACGTTTTTGCCATCAAGCTTCTGACCTTCAAACCAAGTAGCAACTACGCGGGGATAGCTGCCCCACCAATTTGGGAAGCCAAGATAGACATCCTGATAGCCCGAGACATCAGGGTTACCGTCAGCGGCGACAGCAGGACGAGTATTGGCATCAAGCTCATCACGGCCGATATCGACGGTCTCGTCATAGGTCGGCGGATAGAGCTTAGCGACCTTGATCTCCATCAATTGAGAATTAGTCTGCTGTGCGATAGCTTGAGCCACCCGCTGGGTATTGCCCACACCGTTCGGATCTCCGGCCTCTCGATTGTGGAGTAAGGTGAAGTAAACAACCGCAGCGTTGTTTGGGGCGGCAAAGCTTACTGAGGTGAAGGCCCCCAAGGCGCACAGAGCACAGCCCAAGATGGTTTTGGTAAATGCTTTCATTTGGTTGCTCCTAAAGGCAGCAGCGGTACTGCTGCCTTAATTGGTTATGCCTTAAGCGACGTGATGTACTTAACGAAGTTAGGATCACTGTGGTTAACAAAGAGGCTGGAGCCGGTATCAAGCTTAGTGATCTGCTCCATGTCCTCTGCGCTCAGCGCAAAGTCAAAGACCGCGAAGTTTTGCTCCATATGGTCACGCGAGCTGGCCTTAGGAATAGCCGATATGCCACTTTGCACTAAGAAACGTAAGGCCACTTGCGCCGCACTCTTGTGATACTTGGCGCCAATCTCAGTTAAGATGCGCTCGCACTCGGCGTGATCGGGGATTTGGAACACGCCAAAACCCAAGAGCGGCATCTTAACGCCATTGCCTAACTCACAGTAATCCATATCGCCCCCTTACAGTGAGCGCTCTAAGACAGTAACGATATCTTCGTTGGTCATTGGGACGAAGCAGTAATCAAACGAACCAATCCAGTGCGTCTTGATGTGCTCGGCCATCGCAGCAAAGTGCTCGTTGGTGATGCCAAGCTTGCTCAAGCCACTTGGAATGCCTAAGGAAGCGTAGAAGTCCTCTAAGGCCTTGAGGCCAGCCTCAATTAAGGCAGCTTCGCTCTCATAGTTTTCACGGCGCAGACCAAAGATATTAGTGGCCAGATCGACATAGCGTGGAGCAACGCTAGGATCCTTCTCGAGCCAGAAACGTAACAGGCGTGGCGTGAGGATAGCAAGGCCAATGCCGTGAGTGATATCGTAGTAGGCGCTGACCTCATGCTCGATCGCGTGGCATGGGAAGATGGATCCGGTGCTGCCTAAGTTAGCAAAGCCATTGCAGCCTAAGGTGCTGGCCCATAAGAGCTTAGCGCGGGCCTCGTAGTTTTTAGGATCCTTGAGGGCAATTGGGGTATAAGTGATAGCGATACGCTCTGCTGCCTCAATCAAGCCTTGAGCAATTGGGCTTAAGTCACGAACGAAGTACACCTCAAAGAAGTGACTCATCATATCGCAACTACCAGCAATGGTCTGGTTGGCTGGTACAGTGTAAGTCAGGCTTGGATCGAGGAAGGAGACAACAGGCCATAACAATGAGCTACCAATTGGCAGCTTTTCCTTCGTATCCCAATTGGTGATAACACCTGCGCTATCGTACTCTGAGCCCGTAGCCGCGATGGTGTTGATGGTAAACAGTGGCAAAGCCGCCTTGATCTTAGAGTGATCTAAGACCAGATCCCAAGCTGGACCATCATAGCAGGCAGCAGCACAGATCGCCTTGGAGGCATCCATGGTCGAACCACCACCGACGGCTAAGACTAAGTCAACGCCCTGCTCCTTGCAGATCTTGGCCCCAGCATCAACCGAGGTAACGCGTGGGTTAGGCTCAATGCCGCTTAACTCAAAGACGGTGCAACCTGCAGCGTTCAGCTCAGCCTTAACTAAGTCGTAAAGGCCATTGCGCTTGATGCTACCACCACCGTAGGTCATTAAAACCTTGTGATAGCCACGGGACTTAATTTCTTGTGAAAGCTTACCCTTGATGCAGTCCAAGCCAAAGACGAGCTTAGTTGGTGAATGGTATTCAAACTTTTGCATGATTACACCTCACATTTGTCAATCGAACCGGCCCTAAAAGGCTACGGTCGTTTTCTAGGTGCTATTATGCAAGCACACCCCACTTTTGCCTTTACCCGCCATTCTCAAGTGATTGTCCATTTCTCTCTCACCACCTCCTCCTGCTACCATCCTCGCCCCATCCCCTTGCACGACAATCCCCAGAACCAAGCGCGCGCCCCAAGACCAAGCGCTAGGCAACACCCAAACCAAGTGCTAAACAACCACCAAGAGCAAGCACAGACCTCAAGAGCAAACGCTAAGCAGCACCCAAGAGCAAGCGGCACAGTCGCTAGAGCCTTGGCATGCAGAGTGCAAATGGTGTATCTTATCCAGTTTTGCAAGCTGAAAGGAGTGAGTTTTTGCTCGCCCGTGATGGTAATTTCACCATCACTTTGGCTATAATTACTCTATTCCTGACGTTTTGCTCGTGCTCAAATTCACTTACGGTATCGCTCAAACATGCTGAATCTTACTGGGTTATGGGGCCGCATTGGCACTCTAGCAAACGTATTTGCGACAACGCTCTGCGCTGGCGCAGGAACGGTATGCGCCGCATCCCAAAGCCCTGATCTCGGACAAATTAAAGCCCATATCATTGGCTCCGAGCAAGTAAAAAGCATTACGCTGGCACCTCAAAATCAGGCCACGCCCGAAGAAATCCAGCAGGCCTTAGAGCAAAAGCAGCAAAACAGCGTGCACTACAAGCTCAACGAATTGGCGCGCAATGGAGCTCCTAAGCAGGATGCTCAGCTCAACAATCTGATCACCCGTCCGATCGTGGTATGCGATCACCCTGACCAATTAAGTCACGTGATCTTAAATCGGCGCTACTTCAACTCGATCCCAGAGCAATACCTGCAGGAGGTTGAGGCTGACCTCAATCGCTTAGCCCAGCACAACCCTGATTTCAAAGAGCGGCTCCAAACCAAAGATGATCACCTGGTACAGCTCATCAAGTCCAATGAATTTGAAGCTATGCTGATGCAAGACTATGCCCAGCGCCGCGCTCAAGACAAGGCCAATGTCGATGAGCTCATGACCAACTACTTTGCCGATGAGCTCAACCATAACCTGCATCTTGAGAGTTTACGCCCTGAAAACCTGGCCCAGCTCCAGCATAAAAGCAATATGCAGCATGTCGTGGCTCAGCGCGGCACTGAGATAGCGCAAGAAGCGGAGGCCGCAGCCAGCGAAGCTGAACACAGTATTAATACCCCTTTAAAGCTGAAGCTCAAGGAAATTACTAATCCTAGAGCCTGTTTAGGCAACATCACCAGCAATCCACAGCTCGCCGCCCAAAGCATGGAGCAGTTCAAAGCTGCGGCCGCTGCTCCAGATCCAGAGTCCTATATCCGCGCACATGGCATTATCTGTGTTGAGGGCTGTAGCCATCATAATCCTATGCACAGCACGGTCACGCCGTACTTCACCTACGTCACCGCTTGCTGCTGGAATGCTACCGTGCCGCCGACTGAGGACAACAACGAGTTCTACGTGCTCTTTTCCAATGACTGTCTTAACACGCAAATTGAAATCAACATCTTGCCGCACAGTCAGTACACTTTGCCCTTTTTAGCCCAGCACGTGTTCACCACCTTAAAGGAAGGCGAGCGCAACCATAGTTACTCTAACGTTCAGCTCACGGTTCATCACCACGGCTATCTCATCACCTATGAGGTCTTAGGCGTAGCCAATGCGCACTTTTTAACCACGAGCGGCGATGATATTACGATGGTCGTCATCACAGGAGATCTCATCGCAGGCGTGGACTACGTCAACACCTTTAAGCGCGTTGATGGCAATGTGTTGCCCCAGCTGATGATCCCCGAGGTCATCCGCCAGCACCACAGTGACGCCGACGCTGGAAGTGCCGATCTGACTTTGGCCCAATTGCCTTTGAACACACAAGCCACCTTGGCTGACAACCAATAGCGGCTTCACTCTGGCGTCGAGCCAACAGCGGCCGTCCCGAGCTCTTTATCGCGAGCTGGCTTGTGACTTACCAGCACTCGCTCGGTAGACACCGGCCCCAGCTCGGTGAGCACCGGCACTTGCTCGGTGGGCACCTGCCTTAGGGCTCACTGACACCTATCATGAGCCCCTAGCTCTGGCTCTGAGGCGTACTGCCTCGGCCCTGGTGAGCGCAAGAGCCTATCATTTGTGCGCTTTTGTGACCGAGTTAGCATCAGTTTAGTGAGAAGATTGCCGATAATTATGTAATAGATGATTGACAAGCCCAGCGCCCGCTCCGGGATGGGCTTTAGGGAGGTTATATGGCACGCAGCTCTTATCTTGCAGCCCTTTGCTCCAAGCTCAAGGCCAGCGTCACCGCCATTGGATTGGGCCTTGTAATGATGCTCTTATCCCTAAATGCAGCATCAGCCGAGACCCTTAAAACCAATTACTTCAGCGTGGACTTGGGCTCGACTTGGGCTATCGCTGGTACCCCACACAATATGGAGCATTCGGTCAACGTCAACTTCATCAACCGCAACGCTGGATCCAGCATCAATGTGGTCGTCGGTGCGGGCACTCATAAGCCGTTCACCCTCTTAACCAACTTGCAGCAAGCCCTGCACGCTCAAGGCGCCCATACTAAAGCTATTCAGCAATACGGTTCGGTTCTCTACTTTGAGTTTAACATCGGCCCAATCCAGGGCTTTGCCTGCTCTAACTCCAACAACAAGGATACTATGTCGATTACCGTCATGGGCAATCCTCAGGTCGGAGTCCAGTTTATTCACAGCTTCTATGACACCGACCCAACGCTTTTCCCGAACTTTATGGCGGCCGTTGCTAAGAAGTAATTAGCATCCCTCCAGCGCCTCAGGCATATGCAGCCCAGCATCAGGCAAGATAAAACGGCAGTGATCAGCACAGCTGGGCTCATTTGGATTTTTGGAAGGCTGCTCGGTGCGCCCGACCATAGCAGCCTCAATTTCCTCACGCGTAAAGAGCCTAAACGGCTTAAAGCCCGTGGCGCATTGGTAGCTCGGCTCATCTTGGCGCTCTAAAGCCAGATGAAAGAGGTCACTAAGCTTAGGACTTACCGTCAAACGCACGCAATCGGTCAACATCAAGGACGGGCAATTAAAGCCATAATCAAAGGCCACGCTGTAGCTGCGTCCAAGGTACTCATAATCCACCCAGGAAAAGTGTTTTTGCTCACTGCGGGTTAAAAGCTTTGTGGCAGCAATCTCTTCGCACAATTCCCGGCGAGTATCGAGGATGTATTCGCGCGCCCCTAGGGCATCAAGCTCCTCCCAGGTACGCACTGAACCTTTGATGCCAAAGGCACATAAGTCGGTTGCACGCGGCCACGACCAGATTTTATTTAAAGCCATCAAGCGATCGGTCCAGATGCGGTGCTTGATACCACACTCAATCAGCTGACGTAAGGCCCCATAGATCGGCGCATCAAAAAGATAATCCGGCGCACAAATACCATACGCCTCCATATCCTGCCACGACTTTTGGCGCGCTAAAGGATCCTCTTCTTCAATCGGCGCTAAATCACCGAGCAAGAAGTCATAGAGGAATGGCTTGACCTCAGCTAAGGGCAGCAAGAAGCGATAGTCGTGAGCCCCCGGCGCCTCAAAGTCATCACGACGCTTGCCTGAGTGCAGGTGATAATTAGCCTTGAGGTAGGAAAGCGTAACATCAGGGCACTGATAGGCTCCGCCCAAAGGCTGATACTTAGGCGCTTCCGCATTGTCATTGAAGACCAAGAGGTACTTGCCATCAAGCTCCACCTCATAAAGGTAAGCAAAGGACAGACGCACTAAGCCCGCAAGCGGCGCAGTGACCAAGGCCAAATTAATGCCCGGCAATGCTACATGTTCCTTGTCTTGCTCAGCCATAATAAGCCCTCCGCACAAGATCACCTTTTAGCTCTCTTTGAAAGCTCATGTTCAAAGCGCACTCTTTCAGAGAGCATGCCACGCATGCGCAGCTATACCACACTTTGCCTTATTTTGGCGCAAAGTGAGCACTCTGCCCCATGGATGCCATAAATCAGCCTTATACTGAGCGCGCCCCAGAAGGCAGACCCAAGTTAAGTAAAGATCAAAGGAGGGATAGAGTGACGAAAGTCGAACTTGCTAAGCGCATTGCCGTGTTCTTATTCTCAGTGATGATTCAAGGTTGTGGTATCTCCATTTTGGCCCATGCCCTGGTGGGTATCACCCCGATTGCAAGTTTTAGCTACGTCATATCCCTGCACTGTCCACTAAGCTTAGGTGGAGTCACCTTCTTCTTTCATTTAGCCCTGATGGTGCTGCAATACTTCTTGCTCTTCCCTAATGAGCGCGATCGCCGCCATATCATGGACATCCTGTGGCAGATCCCGATGACCTTTTGGTTCTCGCTTGCGATCGACACCAGCGGCTGGCTGTTAGATCAGCTGCTTACAGGTTTTGACCTACCTTATGCCATAAGCATCGGCATGGTCATTCTAGGCTCGCTCATTATCGCCACCGGCATTACCTTAGCGGTGCACGCTAACGTCGCCTTGGTCACAGGCGAGGCGGTGGTCAAGCTCATCTCGCAGCGCATTAAAAAGGAATTTGGCTTCGTCAAGATGGGCTTTGACCTGACCTTGGTGTCGCTGGCAAGCATCATTTCCTTTATCGCCACCAACTTCACGATGGTCGAGGGCGTACGTGAAGGCACCTTACTCTCGGCCTGCATGGTTGGCCCGACGGTGCGCTTCTTAATGCCACGTCTGCGCGGCATCAACCGCTTCTTCTATCCCAAGGAGCGCCGCGTGGCCTATCGCCAAGCTCAAGCCCAAGAGTCGCAACAATTCCATGGCGTTATAACCATTGCCCGTGAATATGGCTGCGGTGGTCGCATCTTAGGCCAAAAGCTCGCGGATAAGCTCAAGATTGGTTTCTACGATAACGAGCTGATCGGCATGATTGCCAAGGAAGCAGGCCTGTCCACGGACGTGGTAGCCGACAAGGTCGGACGTCTTGATAACGCCTTACTCTACGAAATGATTTTCAAGGACTACACCGCGAGCTTAGATCAATCGCTCTCGACCCAAGACGCGCTCTTTGTTGCATCCTCGCGTGTCATTCGCAGTCTGGCCCATAAAGAAAACTGCGTCATCGTGGGACGTGGTGCCGACTTTATCCTGGGCGATAACCCACGCTGTCTCAACGTCTACCTCTATTCAAGCTCCCTCCAGTACAAGCTTGATTTCTGTCAGGCAAATTACCACGAAGACGAGGCGACTGCTCAGGAGAAAATGGCACGCATCGACCACCAGCGCAATGAGTACCATCGCCACTACAATGGCCACAGCCTAGCTAATGCTCGCAACTACGACCTATGCTTAGACGTCAGCGCCCTAGGCCCTGAGGCCTGCTGCGACCTGATCGCCAGTGCCTACCAAAAGCTCCAAAACAGCCCTAAAGCTCACGCCCACAAGTTAGACCACGCCGTTCACGACGCCCTACTTGCAACCGAGCCCACCAGCAAGCCAGCCCCTGAGCTCGGCTCAGAACCAGCCCCAGAGCTCGGCTCAGAACCAGCCCCAGAGGCCGCATCAGTGCCAGCCTCTGAGCAAGTCTCAGAGCAAACCGCCGAGAGTAGCGCCGTACCTAATGAGATTAGTGAGGTAACTGCAACCAGCACGGCAACTGCGACCGACACGGCAACTGAAGCCAAAAACCAATAATTCCAGTGCCCAATAACGCATCATCCGCAGGCTCGCTTGCTCCATGAGGGCAAGCAGGCCTGCGGCTGAGAGGCCAGCGCATAGCCGACCCAAAGTTCACCAATCTTTAAAGATCACAAATCTCTAAAGATCAGCAATCTTTAGCGTGGGGTCTTGATCTTGTGATCGACCAAGTACTGCTGGAACTGGCTGATCTCCATCTGTTGTTCATTGATGATGGAGAGCGCCAGTGCCTTAATCTCGGCATTCTTACCATGCTTTAAGACAAAATCAGCCATCGCTAAGGCACCTTCATGGTGCGGGATCATGCCCACGATAAAACCGACATCAGGGTCGTTGTAATCATGAACAATGGCACGCAGCATAAAGTCGTGCATTGGCATGGTCGAACGCAGATACTGGCTTTCCCACTTTGGGCTGCCCTTTGGAGGTAAGTTGTCAGGATCGACACCTTGATCCTTTAAGAAGGCGCGCATCATGTCAATTTCCGGCTGCTGCGAATCGATAATAGCCTGAGCAAAGGAGCGCACTTGAGGATCGGTACCGTACTTGAGCTCAACTTGAGCCATGGCAATGGCGCCCTCATGATGAGGGATCATGCCTAAGACAAAACCGATATCTGGATCATCGCTGCGCAGGGCATCCATCATGCCCTCATGCATCGGGCCCATTAAAGCAAGATAGTCGCGCTCCCAGTCCTGGTCGACATGGGCTAATAACTCTGGGTCGGAGAGCATGGCATCATGCATAGCGTTTACTTCCTCATGCTGGGCCGCACTATGACTTGAACTCATTTCGTCTTCGCCCGAGTTCGAGCAACCACCTAAGACGAAAGCGCTCACAGCCACAAAGGTCGCGGCTAAAACACTCTGATGCATTCCATTCTCCTTGCTAATAGGGTCTATTTAGGCTCTTAATAGCAAAACTACACACAAAAACTTAATATGGCACTGCGCTTGCATTGCACTATTTTTAGCGCAAGCACCAAATTTAGTAGTACTGTACCTTGCTCCGCTAGGAACGGCAAGACCTCACTGGCGCATAAAACCGATAAATTTGCCACAAAATGGCAAAAATATGCGATGGCGCCCAGATTGGCTCAACAGTCACGATAATGTCCCGCACGCCGGGAACTTTTTGAGAAATTGCCAATCATCTCATTAGGCAAAGTCATCGTGACCAGACCGTCACAGGTTCCAAATTGTACGGGACTTTACAGCGCAGCGAAAGTACCTAGCCAGCTCAGCGCTGTACCTAGCTACAATTTTGCCACCCAGCTCGCAAAATCTCGCCCGCACCTGCCCACAGATCCACCTACCAAAAGCAGTACCTGCTCACCCAAGCAGCATAAATAAGTCATTTGGCGTAAGGTCATTGCCTTTTTAAGGTCAACAGTTTAAACTTTATGCTAGTTACCAATAGCGCTGGTTATCTTTAGAGCCAGGCTGTGCAATGATAGGAACCAAAGCCATGACCAAGCCTCACGCCCAAGCTAAATCAGGCAGCGCCCGCCCCGCACGCTCCGCCAATCAAGAAGACATTCTGCCCTTGGAGCAGATGATGGCGCATGAGGAAGCCACCGTATTATCTCAAGCTCCTGAAGCTAAGGATGACTTAAATAGAGCTAGGGCATCAGTGTCCAAGCTGTTTTACTTAAACTACCAAAACGGGAATGGCAATGTTTCAAGTGTTCAGCTTTCAGAGCTTATTGAGGATTCGTTTTCTGGAGGTACACCACCAACCAATGTTCCAGAATATTGGAACGGTGATATACAGTGGGCAACTACAAAAGACATTACATCTAACCTGCTCACGACTACATCTGATTTTATTTCTGAACTCGGTTTAAAAAATAGTAGCTCTAAATTAGCTAAAGCAGGCTCGATTTTAGTCGGCATGCATATCGGGGTAGGAAAGATTGCTCTTGCAACGAAAGATACTGCTATAAATCAGGATCTAAGGGCATTAGTACCTAATTTAACAAAAGTTGATCCATGGTATCTTCTCTACTTCCTCCATGCCTCATCAGGTGAATTGCAAGCATACGGCAGAGGCTCAACAGTCAAAGGGATTACTCAAGAGACTCTATTACAAATGCTTGTTCCAGTACCATCTTTAGCTGTACAGCAACGCATTGGCGCGCTGTTCAAGGAGCTTGACCGTAACCTAAGCCTCAACCGGGCGCAGCTTGAAAAGCTGACCCAGCTCAAGACCAGCATGCTGGAGCAGATGTTCCCACAAGAAGGTGAGGACGTTCCTCGCCTGCGCTTTGATGGGTTCACTGAGCCTTGGCAACAACGCCAACTACGTGATCTTGCACAAATTATTGGTGGGGGCACGCCATCCACATCAATCAAGGCTTATTGGGACGGTTCCATCAACTGGTTTACTCCAGCTGAATTGGGCGATCAAGTTTTCGTCAGTCATAGCGAGAGGCAAATTACCCAACAAGGCGTTGAACAAAGCTCAGCCAAGCTCCTGCCCCAAGGAACTGTGCTTTTTACCTCACGCGCTGGCATTGGCAAAACAGCCATATTGACAACACCGAGCACGACCAATCAGGGATTTCAATCCATAGTTCCTAACCCTAAGTTACTTGACTCATACTTTATTTTTTCATGTACTAACCAATTAAAGGCCTACGGCGAAAACGTTGGCGGCGGTTCGACGTTCAAAGAAGTATCTGGCAAACAGATGGAAGTTATGTATCTGCTAATACCTTCACTTGCCGAGCAAGAGCGGATTGGGGCTTTCTTCCAGGCCTTAGATGAGCGTTTAGCGCTGCAGCGGTCCAAGATTGAGAAGCTTGAACAGCTCAAAAAGGCTTTGCTGGAGCAGATGTTCGTTTAGGGGTGCTTTAGCTGTTTTGTACCTGTGGATTTTGGGGTAAGTCATGACGATCTTTGCTAAAGAAAGCGACTTTGAAGAAGCTGTAATTACTCAGCTGCGGCGCTATGGCTGGGAAGAAGTCTTATCCTACGTTGATGAGGCTGCCCTTATCGACAACTGGGCCCAGATCCTCTTTGACAACAATTGCGATGAGGATCATCTCAACTACTGCCCATTGACCGCCACGGAAAAGCAACAGCTCTTAACCAAAATCCGTGAAGCTCGCTATCCCTGCGCCCTCAATGAGTTCATCAATGGTGGCAGCGTCTTGCTCAAGCGCGACAATCCTGATGATGTGGCTCACCTAGGGCATGAAGTCGCGCTTAAAATCTACAGTCGCACTGAGATTGCTGCGGGACAAAGCCGCTATCAGATTGTACGACAACCACGCTTTGATGCCGCTGGAGACTTGTTGTCCCAGCGCCGGGGTGACTTGCTTTTACTCATCAACGGCATGCCCGTGATTCACATCGAGCTTAAACGGAGCGGCATACCCGTAAGTCAAGCGTGCAACCAAATCGAGCGCTACTCGCGCGAAAACCTGTTTCGGGGAAATCTCTTTTCCCTGATTCAAGTTTTTGTCGCGATGACACCTGATCAAACCTTGTACTTTGCCAATCCCGGCTCTGATGGTACCTTTCGCCGCGAGTTCTACTTCCAATGGGCTGATTTCAACAATGAGCCGGTCACTGATTGGCGTGAAATGATCAAATCTCTGCTCTCCATTCCTATGGCACATCAGCTGGTAGGCTTTTACACAGTAGCCGATAAGTCCGCTAGCGCTAATCCGCGCGATTGGACGCTTAAGGTCATGCGCAGCTACCAATTTTATGCTGCCGATGCCATCGCCAAGGTGGTACGCGAGATCTTCCCTAAACTTAATCATGAGGAAGTAGCCCATCCTCAGCACGGTGGCTATATCTGGCACACCACCGGCTCGGGCAAGACTATGACCTCATTTAAATCAGCCCAACTGATTGCCTCCTCAGGAGATGCCGACAAGGTAATCTTCTTAGTCGACCGCATTGAACTGGGAACCCAAAGCTTAAACGAATACCGAGGCTTTGCCTTGGATAGTGAAAGCGTCCAAGGAACGGATAGTACTGCTGACTTAATCAGGCTGCTACTGAGTGAGCACTATGATGATCGTTTAATCGTCACCTCAATCCAAAAACTCAGCCGCTTGCGCCTACCTAGCGCTGATAAGAACGATGGCACAGCCAGTGCTGATGGTATTGGTAGTTATGTGCTAAGTGAGCGCTATGCCCGTACGCTGAAGACTAAGCGCTTAGTCATCATCGTCGATGAGTGCCACCGTTCTAACTTCGGTGAGATGAGCTACCAAATCCGCCGAACTTTTCCTCATGCCATTTTCTTTGGCTTTACCGGCACGCCGATCCACGATGAAAATAAGAAAAAGGAGCTGACTACCGCCGCACTGTTTGGCAATGAGCTTCATCGCTATAGCATCGCCGATGGCATTCGCGATCACAATGTCTTGGGCTTTGACTGCTATCAAGTCGCCACCTTCAAACCAAGCGCAGTGCGCGAGGTAGTGGCTTTAGACCAAGCTAAAGCTTCATCGCTTAGTGAAGCCTTAGGCGATCCCCAAAAGAAGGCAGTCTATCTGCACTATCTGAACGATGTGCCTATGGTCGGTGGCGTTGATGAGGCTGGCCGTCCTTTTGATGGCATTGAAGACTTTCTGCCCACGAGCCAGTACCGTACCACCGCTCACCAACAGGCGGTCGTGAGCGACATCGTGCAGGAATTTCCGCGCCTCAGTGTCGGCCATAAATTTCATGCCCTTCTTGCCACCTCCAGCATCTCTGAGGCTTTGGAATATTATGAGCTTTTTAGAGATTATCCCGAGCTTAAGGTTACCTGCCTGTTTGATTCCAGCATCGATAACGATAATGTCGAGCATGCACTGAACAAGGAATGGGGTATGAAACGCTTCCTTGCTGACTACAACCAGCGCTACGACACCAATTTTTCTATCCCAACCTTTGCCGACTTTAAGCGCGATGTGGCCGCACGGCTAGCACATAAAGGGCCTTACTGCCAAGTTGAGCTTACTCCAGCCAAGCAGCTTGATTTGCTCATTGTGGTCGATCAAATGCTCACTGGCTTTGACTCGCCGTGGCTTAACACCTTGTACCTCGATAAGGTCTTAATTTACGAGAGCATTATTCAAGCTTTCTCGCGCACCAACCGACTGTTCGATGCAGATAAGCCCTTTGGTATCATCAAATACTACCGCAAGCCCTACACCATGAAGCGCAACATTGAGGCAGCGGTAAAACTGTACTCTGGGGATCGTCCTTTAGGTCTCTTTGTCGAAAGCAAACAAAAGCACGCCTGTAAAGCTCAAGCTGCCTTTAAACAGCTCAAAAAACTCTTTACCAACGAAGCAGGCGAGGTAGATTGGAGCAAGCTACCTGAAGATGAGACCAAGCGCCAACAGTTTGTTAAGCATTTCAATATGCTCAATCAAGCACTGCGTGCGGCGCGCATCCAAGGTCTCACTTGGGACGAGCTTCCTTCATTGAGCACAGTTGATGGCACCGAGACAACATCTGTTGCTAGCGCTAAGAGCGCCGCTACAACCACAACCAGTGAGTGTGAGAATCCGTCTTTAGATGAGCTGCAAGACGATTACCTCAATGAGCACCTTTACACCATGCTGGTCACGCGTTCACAAGACCTCTTGGCGGTGCTGGGAGGAGATCATCAGAACAGCGAAAAAGACGGTGATGTCCCCTACGACCTTGAAGGCTACATCACCTCGATCGATAGCGGCAAGATCGACACTGACTACATGAATAGCCGCTTTACCAAGTACTTAAAGCGTTTGCTCGATCGGGCTGAAAGTGCGCAGATCGAAAGCGCCCGTCAAGAGCTGCACCAAACTTTTGCCTACCTCACACAAGAGGAGCAAAAGGCGGCAACCTTATTCTTAAGCGACATTGAAAGCGGTGATCTCAAGATCGATCCCGATACTGATAAGACTTTCCGGGACTACATCACAGACTATCTCCAACGCGACTACGACGACAACGTCCATGCTTTCGCCCAGACCTTGGGTTTAAATGAGCCCAAACTGCGCTCCTTACTCAAGCAGCGCTTACCAGAAAAGCTGCTCGATCAAAATCCTGACTACAAAGCTTTAATCAACGAATGCAATGTGGCGCAGGCCCGAAATTATCTGGAAAGTCACGAGCACCGCAAACTGAGTCCTCCACTGGTAAAAGCGCATTTGCGCCAACATGTGCGGCCATTCTTATTATCTGATGGAGAGTATCGTCTTGAGCCTTAATGTCCTGCTCATTTAGCCTAAACCACTCCCCTTTTCTCTGTTAAGGTCAATCTTATGAATAAGCAACAACTCGCTGCCAAAATCTGGTCCTCCGCTGATACTCTGCGCTCCAAAATCGAAGCCTATGAGTACAAGGACTACATCTTAGGCCTGATGTTCTATATGTACCTCTCCAACAACGAGGAGCTTTTCCTGTACGATCAAGGCTGGGATGACGATTCCATCAGTGAGTTTGACCAAGACAAGCCCACCGTTGATATGGTGCGCCAAAGCTTGGGCTATTGCATTCGCTACCAAGACCTGTTCTCATCTTGGTGCAACCCTCATAACAATTTCAGTGTTGAATCAGTCAGCACAGCGATTTCGGCCTTTAATCGCAGTCTCTACCATGTGCACAAGCCACTGTTCGAGAATATCTTTGAGAGCTTGGAAACCGGCTTATCAAAGCTCGGTGAGAGCGCGGGTGCCCAAACTAAGGCCTTGCGCGGCATCATCAACATCATCAGTGATATCCCAATCAGTGAAGAGCAAAATTACGATGTCCTAGGCTTTGTCTATGAGTACTTGATCAGCCATTTTGCCGCTGGCGCCGGTAAAAAGGCAGGCGAGTTCTACACCCCACATCAAGTCTCAGAGCTTATGTCCAAGATTGTGGCCTTCCATCTTAAAGATCGTAATGAGGTGAAGATCTATGACCCGACCAGTGGTTCAGGTTCCTTGTTGATCACTATGGGTAGCAGTCTGGAACAGTACCACGTTCCTCGCTCTAACATTCACTACTATGCCCAAGAACTTAAGGCTAATACTTATAACCTCACCCGCATGAACTTAGTGATGCGCGGCATTGCTCCGGGCAATATTGAGGTTAACAATGCTGACACTTTGGAAAAAGATTGGCCGCTTGAGACCACCTTTGATGCCGCAGCTAAGCTTCAGCCCGCCCAGCCGCTGCATGTCGATGCCGTGGTCTCCAACCCTCCTTATTCGCAGCAATGGGATAACGAAAATAAGGAGCTTGACCCACGCTTCCAAAGCTTTGGTTTAGCCCCTAGCTCCAAGGCTGATTATGCCTTTTTGCTCCATGACCTCTACCATCTCAATAAAAATGGCATCATGACCATTGTGCTGCCCCATGGTGTGCTCTTCCGAGGCGGCGAAGAAGGCAAGATCCGTGAGCAATTGCTCAAGCGCAATCATATCGACGCTATTATCGGTTTACCCGCTAACATTTTCTTTGGTACCGGCATTCCAACTATCGTGATGGTGCTCAAGCGTACCCGCACTGAGCGCGACATCTTGATGGTCGATGCCTCCCAAGGCTTTATCAAGGATGGCAAGAACAATTTACTGCGCGCGCAAGATATCCAAAAGGTAGTCGATGCCGTCATTACCCGCAGCTCTATTCCGCACTTCTCACGAGCTGTTAGCCTAGAAGAGGTAGCCCAAAATGGCTATAACCTCAACCTAACCCGCTACGTGAGCGCCACTCAAGAAAGTGAGCACTGGGATCTGGCGGGCTTAACCTTAGGGCAAATCCCAACCCGTGAGCTTGCTACGCTGCATTTCACCCCTTATTTCCCGCAATTACAGCACCATCTTTTCTCAAGCACTGACAGTCAGGATTATGTGGCTTTAACTCCGGAGCTTTTGCAACAGCGCAATAGATACGACCTTGCCACCTATCTTAAGGGCCAATTTGACTCAGACTCGGAAGTGCAAGCTCAGCAAAGCCAATACCTCAAAGGGGTCACAGCTTTCCTTGAAGATTTCAAGGCTTACTTCACCCCAGAAAAGATGCAAGCTCAGCTGTCAGAGCTCCACCCAATGCAGCTCTTGCCTGAACTGCAAAAGTCCTTGTTTGCGCAGCTGGTAGCAAGCAACCATGCCGACCGCTTTATTGTTGCGCCGTATGATGCCTACCAACGCCTCTATGAGACCTGTTTGTTCGTTAATGATGATCTTGAAGTCTTACAAAGTGAAGGCCTAACCGTTTTAAATAAGGTCGATGCTAAAACCGAAACCAAGAAAAACAAGAAAGGCGAGTTAGTGACCAAGATCGTTAGTCAATCTGGCCACATCATTCCTCTCGATCTGATCAAAGAGCGTTACTGCCTAGACCTGCTTGAAGCACTCAATGCCTTGGAGCAGCCTTTAGCCGAATGCGAGTCTCAGTTGCAAAGCTTACTTGAGTCGTTAAGCGATGAAGACAAGGAGCTGTATTTCGTGGTGGCCGCCTTGAACGAGGCGGGTGATGCTTGGAATAAAAGCGGTATTACCGCCCAGCTCAAGCGGCCCGAAGTCAAAGCCGAACTCAAGAATCTGCCTGAGCTGAATGACACCATGACCCGTGCCGCTAAATTGCTCAAGGAAAAGGGCAATTTGGAAAAGGCAAACAAGCAAGCACGAGCTGAACTCGAAGAAAAGGCAGCGCAGATCTTAAAACAGCTCAACCAACAAGAAGCTTTAGCCTTGCTTGAGATTAAGTGGTTCAACCCGCTGCAAGAGCAACTGGCGGCCCTCTTCACACATGAAATTGAACGGGCTGCGCAAGACCTCGCCGCTCTGATCACCAAGTATCAGGTCACCCCAAGCGCCATTGAGCATGACATCGCTCAATCAAACCAAGCGCTCAGCGCTATGCTCTCTGAGCTTACCTCAAATAACAGCTCGACCATGCAAGGGCTTAATGAGCTCAAGCAATTGCTCGAGCTATAAAAACAGCACCGGCGTGCACAGCAAAAATGAGCCATTGGGCCAAATAAGCAAGTCCTGCAAGTCGGAGCTACACGCTAGCAGTAACAGTCGGGCGGCGCACCACGCCGCAAAGAGCAGAGCCCCAGCCAATGGCTGGGGCCCTGCTTGCGCCAGAAAGGCCTCATAAAGGCCTACTTCTTCTTGTTCTTTTTCTTGCGCTCTTGGCGGCGACGCTCGCGCGTCTTGATGGTCTTTTCACGGGCGCGTGCTCGAACCTCGTCATATATGCTCGGGGCACTGGCTTTGGCGCGCAGCTCCATCACCTTGGAGCGGATCTGGTTGAGCCACTCTTGCCACTGTGGGTCCAGCGGAGTATTGAGATCAACTAACAGATCGCGCAGGCCATGGCCGCTATAGGTCGCGATGTCTTGGTTTTGGTGCATGCCAAATGGGATTTGGACGCAATCCACCAAATCGATGCTGCTGAAATCAAGACCACTGTCTTGCTGCACCAAGGTCACCACGATCGCATCAGCGTGCACTAAACCTAAGGTTTTGTTGTCTTCTTGGAACTTGTCATCATCCTTGTCGCTAAAGGCAAAGAGGCTGGTTGGGAATAAGAACTTGAACTCGTGGTCGTTGATAATGATGCGATCCATGGTGAGCGCGTACTGCTGCATGAATTGCTTGAGCGTAAACTCATTGCGATGGATCGGATCCTTGAAGGTATAGGTGGCGTACTCAGGATCTTTGGCGCGGCGCTTCTCTTCTTGCTGATTCTTCATCGCAATGATCGGCTCAGCAATTGTGCTGACGATATCAGCATTGAGCTGCTCGATATCGGCCAGATCTTGCTCTTGCAGCTGCTTTAAGCGCGCGGTGATCGCATCTAAATCAAACTCGGCCTCGTTATAGCGCACCAGAACCTCAATGTTCTTGATCTTGTGCTTGCTGCCTGGGGTAAGCTTGAGCGGCAGATCAAAGATCAAGTAGGCATCATTGATAAAGGTCATCTGCTGCGTGGTCTCCTCTAAGGAGAACGGCGAGATGTTATCAGGTGGGGTAAAGTGGCACCCGGTGACCACGCTCTTTAAGCCCTCATGGCTCAGCATAGTCCGATAGAGGTTGATGGTCGGGTAATCCTCGAGCTTGCCCATAAAGACATGCTTTACGCCGATCGCATAATTGTGCTTAAACGGGGGATCGATATCCACACCGAAGCCTTCGACCGTAGGCCCTAACAGCGACTTAGTTAAGCGATACCACAACACCGACTTGCCATCAGGCAAGAAGACGATGTCCGAGAGCTCCAGGCTCTGATAGAGAGCATCAAGGTCACAAGACTGAGCCCCTAAGGCCGCCTTAAAGTCTGCGCTTTGCTTGTCAAACCACTCATAGACAAAGACATCGCGCAGTACATCGGTAAGGCCTGAGTCCACGATACCCGATTGGTAATGAATGGTATTGAGGCTCCACAGCATCGAGGCGTCGTTACCATCCCAGCCCATAATAAAGTGGAGCTTGACCTTACGGCCTTGGTAGCGGTGCTGTGCCACCAGCTGCGCTTGAATTTCTTCTAGGATGGGATCTTCCACCACGACATCGCAGGGGATCTCATCCGTTGCCGCGCTTTCCTCAGTTACCGCATCTTGCTCCGGCGCCTCTTCAGGAGTTTCTGCTTCAGACGCCTCTTGCGCAGCGGCCTCTAGGGCAGGCTGAACCTCGTTCTGTTCCTGCGGCGCGGCAGTTGGTTCAGCTGAGGCGGCATCAGCAGATGCGGCGTCAGCCGCAGCCTTTGCAGCCGCTTCTTTTTCGGCAGCATCTTTCTCAGCCACTTCTTTCTCAGCGGCCTCTTTAGCAGCTGCTTGTTCTTGCTTGATGCGCTCTTGGAACTTTTGCCGATAAACTTCACAGACCTCAGGCCACAGCAACGCAGCCTTCACGCTCAAACGGTTCTGGTTTAAAGGCAAATTGTCGCAGGCCAGCGCGATTTCTGGGCTTAATACGATCGGGTCAAGCCGATTTAAGATGCTGGCTAAGACCGATTGATTGGAGTGGGCAAAGGTCGTGGGATAGTTGTACTCCACGTTACTCAAGTCGCTTTGGGCCAAAGCTTGCTCCAGCATGCGGCCCGTTACAAACTTGAAGTCATCAAACTTCTCCATCAGCTCAAGGTTAAGCTCGCAGGTGATTGCTGCGGCATCAACTTGCCAATTACTAAAGCCCATAAGCTTGCACAGGGCAAGATTAAATTGCGAGGGGGTAAGCTGACTCAAAGAGAAGATCTCCTCTGAAAAAGTGAGGCCCACAATGACAGCGGCCCAAACGAGCCTGAGTTGCAACATTAGGCATATTGTGTGCCGTGCCCAAAGCGGCAAGGGGCACCAGCTCAGGGCTGGGGGCATAACGTGCCGATGTGCCCTAGCGCACGATCCGATTTTACGCCCTTTTCAACTATACTAAGTGCTAGTCATTCCCTCACCTTGGAGGCCCTTTATGCCCCTTGCGCCCCTTACTCCACTGAAGTGCCAAAACCTCTTGGCTCAACACGCCCGCTCCTGCATTACCCTGCATCCGGTCTTGCCTGATAACGAAGTCGTAGGCACTAAGCTCTCAGGACGATCCTTCTTTGGTGGCACACCGCTGCTCCCACCTGACTTTGAGTGGCCGTGTGCGTCCTTTACCCCAGACGGCTCCGATGACAAGCTGCCAGTGCCCTTGGCCTTTTGCTTGCAGCTCGACTTAAGCGAGCTGGTGCCTTACGACGCATACCAGGAATTGCCCGATCACGGCATCTTGGCCTTTTTCTCGGTAGGTGACAGCTTCAACTTCAACGAACCTGAGCACAGCTTTGTGGTGCGCTACTTTGAGCACTACGACCAACTGTGTGAACACCCACGCCCCGTGGTCGCTGGCGTTGACCCTAAAAAAGAGAATCTGGAGCTGCCACACTTAGAGCTCAGTGCCCAACGCGACTGGTCGTTCCCAATTGATGCTCCAAGCTCTGAAGATGAAAACGCAGACGCTCTGCTTGCGTCTTTAGGGCTATCGGTTCAAGTGATGGAGGAGATTTGGGACAATCTTGAGGACTTAGCCGCTGAGCTCAAGGAGCAAGATGGTATCGATGTCGAGTCTAATGAGTTCGCTGAGCGTAGCCAAATGCTGGGCTACGGCCACTTTATCCAAGGCAATGACATCCAAGGACCTGACAGTACCTTGCTTTTGACCCTCAATTCCTTTTTTGATAACGCGCACAATGAGTGGGTCACCCTCTATGGTGACGCTGGGGCGCTCTACTTTGCGCTTAAAACCTCAGACCTTAAAGCCCGCGCCTTCGAGCGTGTCGTGGGCGACATGCAATGCTATTAAGGAGCTACTATGCCAACCAAGAAAAGCACCAAACCAAAGCCTATTCTCAAGGCTTTGCGCTGCTGTAATAGGCTCGCTAAGCTGGCTCGCCCATGCGTTATTTTAGACACGGTAACCCAAAATCTACCATTTGCAGGCGAGCCGCTCTCAGAGCGCTCCTTTGTCGGCGGCAATCCAGTCTTGCCTTTTGACTTCAAGTGGCCTACGGCTAAGTTAAAACTGAGTGACCAACTATTTGATGTGCCGATGGTCTTCTATCTCCAGATTGATCTGGCTGATGTGGCCAAATATGATCTCGAAAGATTATTGCCGGACCACGGCATCTTAGCCTTCTTTGTCCTCGGCACCTGCATGGAATTCACAGATGGACCATGCCAATGCGTAGTGCGCTATTTTGAGCACACCACAGATCTCATCGAGCATAAGCGCAATGACCCAGCTGAAGTCACTGCTAATGCGCGCCTTGTCAAATCCCTCATTTTGCCGCAGCTACCTCTGGCCGCCCATGCCGAGTGGTCGTTCCCGATTGACGGCGTAGTTCCTTATGATGACGACTACTTCGAGGATGCGCCCGACCATGTTCTCACCCAAGAGCGCTGGGATGCGATTGAATACGACTACGAGGAGCTCAACTACGCAATCGCGGAGCGTGATGGCTATGACATCTTCGATCACGACTATCAGCAGCGCAACCAAATGTTGGGCTATGCCTCGAATTTAACTCAGCCCGATCAGCAATATCCTGATGATATTCTGCTCTTGGAGATTGGCACTCTGAAGGACGAACAGGGCAATAAGCTCTATCCTTCCTGGTACACCGTCAACAATTACGTTTTCACCGTCTTCATTGACTGCGATGATTTCGCCGCTGGCAAAATGGATCAGTGCCGCGCCCAGGTGCAAGTGTGGTAGCACTCCAGCCCCATCTTTTCACCAAAACGCCCCCACATTGTTTGGGGGCCAAGCCAAGAGTGAGCTCTAACAGCGCAAAATTGAGTGGAGACTAGCCACCCACAATATGGGACTGGGATGGTGGCACAAAAAGTCAAAATAGTGTAGTCGGGAAGCTAAGACCTAGTTTCGCAACTACCAACCATCCCAACGCAATAATAGCTATTTTACGTGCTTTTCATAAAGCATTGGGGGAGGCAATTACGCAAAGGGTGATGTAGCTCATGCCTTTTGTAGGTCAAATCTGTACACTATCGAATCGAGCGTGTCGCACCGTCCCAGCTTCTGACCGAGCCTGACGTCAGAGCTAAGTGGTGGAATGAGCGGACTGGTGCGCAGCGCCCAATTGCATTCAGAAGTTGCAGGTGTGTTTATGGCTAAGGCCCCTTCGCGCACAGCTCAAGCTGTGCCTTCCGCAGCAGCGTCCGAGCACAACGCTCTGAGCGCTCCATCTCCTATTGAATTGCTCAAACAGAGCTCTAAGGCGCAACAAAATATCGCGGCCGCGCGCACGCCGCACCAAAATCTCAAAAAAGAGCTCTTTGAGAACACCCAACACGGCACCTCGGTATTCCCTTTTGCCTCCTATGTTTGGGAACCGCAAAACTACACCACGCGTGTCTCGCTCCACTGGCACCGCGAGGCCGAGTTAGTGCGTTTTGCCAAGGGTAAGTTTAAGATCGCGATCGACATGCATGAGATGGAAATCGAAGGCGATGCTTTCCTCTTGCTGCCGGGCAATGTGATGCACACCTTTATCCTGCCGCCGCATTGCGAGGAAAGCGCGATCGTCTTTGACCCCAAGATGCTGATGCTCCAAGGCTACGATGAGCTTCAGTCGGAAATCTTCGAGGCTTTGATCTCAAGCAATATTCCGCTGCCGCCGATTATCACGCCCGAGCACCAAGCCTTTAACCGTATCGACAAGCTCTATCGCTATTGCGCCCGCTACGGTACCACCAGCAATGCAGCGATGCGCCTCATCATCAAGGCTAAGCTCATGGAGATCTTAGCCTTGTACCATGAGTACGGCCTGCTCACGCGCAAGGACGTGCACAGCGGCGCCAATCGCACCAAGCAAGACAAGCTCAAGGACTTGCTCAACTATATTGATTCGCATTACGCTGGCCCGATGACGGTCAAGGATGCCTCGATGCGCGTGGGCTTTTCCGACCAGTACTTCTGCCGCTACTTTAAGCATGCCACCGGCATGTCCTTTACCGAGTACTTAAACGACTTGCGCCTGCGGCGAGCCGCCAAGGAGATTGAGCTCAGCTCCCGTGCTATCTCCGACATTTCCTACGATCACGGCTTTGAGAACGCAGGCTACTTCTTTAAGAGCTTCAAGAAGAAGTTCGGCATCACCCCGATGCAGTACCGCAAGATCCACTTAGGTTCAGGCAAGGACAGCGAGGTCGAGATCAACGAGCCTAAACCGGCTCTAAGCGCCACCGACCTTGATCACACCTTAACCCGTGGTCAGAGTGTACGCGAAACAGTCCAAAGCTATATCGATGCAGCCCAAGCGCAAGCCCCATTAAGCTCCGAGCAGGTGGCCGCCATTGCCGCACGCGATGAGGCCTTAGAGGCGGAGCTAGCCGCCAAGAACCCAGAGCTGCGTGATGAGCCTAATGAAGAAGTGATTGAGGATCCGGCTGCCACCATCAAGCGCTATAGCGCTGCCTACAATTACCAGCAGCAACATCCGGTCAAGCGTGATGCCTCGGGCTACCCTATGCCGCAAGTCCACGAGTACTACGAAGAAGAGTACGAGCCTGACTCAGATCTCGAGCTCGACGAAAACTCCGACTTTGCACTCGAGCAAAGCCTGAGCGGACAATTAAACCCACCCAACCCTTGTGGTTCAGTGGTAAAGATAGAAGAGCCTCAGGCCGAGAACGTAGTTCCCACTAAAAACGCGGATAAAGCAGAAAGCCCTGCCGCGCCTCAAAGTAAGTCCCCACGAACGGTGCAGCAGCGTTTAGAGGGACAAGGGGTAGCCCCAGAAGTGGCACAACTTGCCGATGAGCAAGGCATCATTGACGCCAATGACGTGCGTCCGATCTATGTTCATCCTGCGCAAGCCAAGCTTAACGCCATGAACCACTTGACTGGCAGTATCAATGCTTGGGGTGAGGAATGGTTTGATGAAGCCGAGCCTGATCTCAATGCTGATAGCCAGCCCATTGAGCAAGAATTAGAGCCTTACGACGGCGTAAGTCCAGACGTAGGTCCAACCACTCATCGGCCGGTCGACGGTACGATCCGCCCATTCCAGGCCTCGATTGAGCAGCTCATCAAGCCGCGCCAAAATGGCAAACGTGGCTTCAACCGCAAAAAGCCAAGCTAAAAGCGCTGCGCTCCGTCGTAGGTACGGCGCTCCACCGTAGGTGCTGCGCTCCACCGTAGGTACGGCGCTCCGTCGTAGGTGCTGCGCTCATTTGCGGCCTCATCATTATTGCCAGGGCCGGGCCCCAGCCCGCGCCCTGCAAACTGAGCAAGCCGAATAGGCCCCGTCAAACTGCCCCCACTTGACCAGGATTCACTGGGTAGCCCTATCGATTAGCCCATATTTACGCGGCAAGTCCCGCTCTCACTCTCGGGACTATGCGGTGTAATATGCTCAGGCACGCCCTTGGGGCCTAGTGCACGCTCAAAGAGCACCCCCCAAAAGACCAATTGAGCGATCGCGCCACGCAAATTTTGTGAGTGCTGTCACTTTTTGCGGCCGGGAAAGGCGCATGACGGGGTTTGATGTTAATTCAGTGTAGTTTTTGGCTAATTCGGCGTAACAAAGACCGCCCGTCGCCCCCTATACTTTTAACCACTGAATGCAGTTCCATCTGAGTTCAATTCTCAGTGGTGACACACCTCGTAACTAAAGCAAGCCAAACTTAGATTAGGAATCAGGCTTCCTATGAGACAGGCTTGCTTATTACCAGATTTTCCGGGCGCTGGAGCAGCGTTAAAACTCCGGGCCCAACTTCTTTTTTCCTCTAAGTCAGTTTATTTCTTGAGTCTAGGCTTCCTGACTCATCTAGGAGTGAGACAAATGCAGACTAAGTGGTGGCACGGCAAAGTTGCTTATCAAATCTATCCAAAGTCCTTTAAGGACACCAATGGTGATGGCTTTGGTGATTTACCTGGCATCATCGAGAAGATCCCTTACCTGCACGATTTAGGCATCGATCTGCTGTGGATCTCCCCAATCTACAAGTCCCCATTTGCTGACCAGGGCTACGATATCGCTGACTACCAAGATATCGACCCAATCTTCGGCAGCATGGAAGATTTCAAGAAGCTCAAGGCTGAGGCTGACAAGTACGGCATCGGCATCATCATGGACTTAGTGGTCAACCACTGCTCCGATGAACACGAGTGGTTCAAGAAGGCCTGCGCCGACCCAACCTGCGAAGAAGCTTCCTACTTCATCTTCCGTGAGGGCAAGGATGGCCAGGTTCCAAACAACTTACGTGCTTGCTTTGGTGGCTCGGTTTGGGAGCCAGTTCCAGGTCAAAACAACCTCTACTACTGCCACTGGTTCCACAAGAAGCAGCCAGATCTCAACTGGTTCAACCCTAAGCTGCGCCAGAAGATCTACGACATGATGAATTGGTGGTTAGTTGACATGGGCATCGCCGGTTTCCGCGTTGACGCTATTATGTCGATTGGTAAGGATCCAACCTTCCCAATGTACCCAGCCGATTCAGTCGGTGACGGCATGTGCGCGTGCGGTGTGATGAACTCTCAGAACGTTGATGTCGCTCTGAAGTTCTTACACGAGATGAACGATAACACCTTCATTCCACACGACAAGTTCTCGGTCGGTGAAGTCTTTGGTATCACCAAGGAGAATGTCAAGGAGATCATCGGTGATGATGGTGTCTTCGGCTCGATCTTCGACTTCTCGGCTCGTGAGGCTTTAACCAAGCACTACTGCTTCTACGGCTTTGAGAAGCTTTCGGTAAAGCAGTACCGTGAGGTTACCTTCGGTGCCCAAGAGACCGCTGGCAATGTTGGCTTCTTAGCCCCAGTTATCGAGAACCACGACGAGCCACGTGGTGTTTCGACCTACCTGCCTTTAATGTGGCACAACGCTCGTGGTGCTAAGGCTTTAGGTACCGTTAACCTGACCTTAAAGGGCATTCCATTCGTATTCCAAGGCCAAGAGCTGGGCATGCTCAACACTCACTTCGATCATATCGATGAGTTAGATGACTGCCAATCCAAGGATCAATACGAGAACTGCATGCGCCATGGCTTATCCAATGCCGTAGCTCTGCAGATCTTAAATGACCAAGCTCGTGACCACGGTCGTGTTCCAATGTCCTGGGATGATTCCGAGAACGCAGGCTTCTCCAGCGCCAAGCCTTGGATGAAGGTCAACCAGGATTACAAGACCGTCAATGTTAAGAGCGAGAGTGCAGATCCTGATTCGGTTCTCAACTACTACAAGAAGGTCATTGCCTTACGTAAGGATCCTAAGTACATCAAGACCTTCACCTACGGCAACTTCATTGCCTTAGAGGATCCTAACGATCACACCTTAGCTTACTTACGCCAAGGTCACGACCAGACCATTATGGTCATCGCCAACTTCGGTGCTGAGCCAGTTGTCTTCGACATTAACAAGGAGTCGACCTTGTTATTAAGCTCGGGCGACGTCAAGCTGTGCACCGACTGCTGCAAGGTCAAGGTCGCAGAGGGCAGCTCGGCCATTATTGAGCTCTAAGCAATAACACACCTCGGGCAGGTGTCACCACCACCTGCTCTGCTCAACTGAGCATTTCATTATCCAAAGCAGGCTTCGGCCTGCTTTTTTATTGCTGCACCCCACTCCCCTTAAGCCGTCAGGCCACCATCTCACCATAAAGCCCGACCTCAACTCTAAAGTCGTCAGAGTCCCCCGCTAGAATGCCCCTCATCTCAACAGTTGCTAGAATCTCAGGCCCAGCGCGCTTAAGGCACTCTTGGCATTTGGCCCCAGGCATAATCGCAGCATGCGCACCACAAAGCCAATGTCCCAGCAGGAATCGCTCCTTAACCGTGACTGAGCAGCTACTTTTGGTGAATTACCGTCCCCTTCTGTAGTTAGTTTTAGAAAACCCTACAAAAGG
>CALXOW010000017.1 GCA_944390115.1 uncultured Anaerobiospirillum sp. | reverse complement strand
AAGCTGATTGCGGAGCATTACTAAAAGCAGTTGCGACGCTGCGAAACCGCTGACGTAAGTCAGTCGGTAGTTCATGGTAGGCGGGAGCGGTAGGTGTGCCTGCGGTGCGGGTAAAGCCAGACTCAAGGCGCGCTGCCGCTGGGCAAGCGCTCTCAGCACTAGATGTCGGGCGCGCTCAGGCAGTTGCGTGGGCGCAACAGAGCTCGTAAGCTTGCAGTGAGCACCCAGGCTCAGGTAGTTGGATCAAGAGGGGCGAGGCAAATATGGAGACTAAGCAAGCGCAGGGTCATAAGCTGTACGAAAACGCAGGCTTCGATCCTCAAGCCTGGCGCAAGCTCTTAGGTCCTAAGCATTGGCTCTCGTGGCTGTGCTTAGGCCTCTTAGCTGTGATTTCCTATGTCCCAAACCGGGTGCGTGACGCCTTGGCCTGGCTCCTCTCATGGCCGCTGTCCTTACCTAATCCGCGCTTTAAAAAAGTGACTCTGGCCAATTTGCATCTGGCCCTCCCAGGCCTTAGTGAGCCTGAGTACCGCTCCTTTTACCGCAAGATGCTGTGTCATGCGCTCATTGCAGCGCTCTCCTATGGCGAGCCGGTGTTTCTGCCTAAGTCATGGCTCGGGCGGCGCTGGGTCTTAAAGCACAAGGAGGTCCTGGATGCAGCGGTAGCCTCAGGTCAGCCGATTATCTTTTGCGTGCCGCACTCCTTTTACCTCGACCGAGGTGGCCTGTACCTGTCTTACGCGGGCTTGCCCATGTTCGCCATGGTCAACGACCAACAAAACCCGGTTTTTGACTGGTTCTTGAACTACCAGCGCATTATCTTTGGCGGCTCGATTCATGTGCGCAGCTCGGGCTTTCGCTCGATGCTCAAGGCCTTAAAGCAAGGCCGTCACCTCTACATTGCTTGCGATGAGGATTTAGGTGGCGAGAGCGCCTACTTCGTCGATTACTTTGGCGTGCCTAAGGCTACCTTAGGCTCGGTGCCGCGCTTGGCGGCTGTAGCCAAGGCCAAGGTGGTGGTCTTATGCTCGAGCTACAATCTCAAGAGCGCCAACTTTGAGCTGAGTTTCCATGATCTGCCAGGCTTTCCCAGCTCCGATGCTAAGGCCGATGTCGCCGCCATGAATCAGGCTTTTGAGCAAGAACTGCGACAATACCCTGAGCAGTACATGTGGTTCTTGCGACTGTTCAAGACCGTACCGGATCAGCGCTACTTTGTCGATATCTACGCTAATTGCCACGGCATTAAGCGCCCGGATATTAAGATTGACTACGAACACCGCAGAAAGCCGTTTACCGAGCCGCTGCCGACTTGGGCAGGCTATGTCCCCTTTGAGGACTATAGCGCTAAAGCCGCCTCTGAGACGCCAGAGGGTGAGACCAAGAGCGCTGCGGCGCCGGAGGGGGAGGCCGTTGCAACTCAGCCCGCTGATGTGTCCTCAGGAGATGCGCAGCATCCTTCTGAGCGCACCAATGCTTCAGCTGGTGATTCCAAGTCGTAATTAGGTGTGCGCTCAAGCACTCAGCTCAAGCCAAATTGCAAGCTAAAGCCCGCCTGAGGCTGAGCCGCACCCAACAAAAAACCGCCCTCAGGGCGGTTTTTTGTTGGGGGTTAGGTCGGGATCTTAGGCGCCGTATTGCTCACGGTAGGCGAGCATCGCGTCTAAGTGCGAGCTTAACTCAGCGTCGTTCTTGATGTAGGTGACTAAATCATCAAAGGATACGATCGAGACAATCTCGATGCCTAAGGTACGCTTGGCCTCATCGATTGCGCTCTCGTTGCCTTGGCCCTTTTCCTTGCGGTTTAAGGCAATTAAGGCGGCCTTGAAGTGAGCACCATTGGCCTTGATGATGGCGTCAGACTCACGAATGGCAGTACCGGCGGTGATCACGTCGTCAATCAACATGATGTCGCCCTTGAGCGGGGCACCAACTAAATTGCCGCCCTCGCCGTGGTCCTTGGCTTCCTTGCGGTTAAAGCACCATGGGGTGTTGATGTGGTGCTCAGCGCTTAAGGCCATCGCGGTAGCGCAGGCTAAAGGAATGCCCTTGTAGGCTGGGCCAAAGAGCACGTCAAACTTGATCTTGCTGTCGACCAGGGCATGGGCGTAGCACGAGCCTAAGGTGTAGAGGTCTTCACCAGTGCAAAAGCCACCGGCATTGAAGAAGTATGGGCTTTGGCGGCCCGACTTTAAGGTGAAGCTGCCAAACTTGAGCACACCGCGCTTGAGGGCTAACTCAATGAATTTACGCTGGTAATCTTGCATGAAAAGCCTCCACAAAGAGAGTAGGGGGAGTGTTCTTTTTTATTAGGCACGGCGCCAGGTCGTACCGTTCGGGCCATCCTCGAGCACAATGCCCATCGCGGTGAGCTCGTTGCGGGCGGCGTCAGCGGCAGCGTAGTCCTTGTTAGCGCGGGCCTGCTTGCGCTGCTCGATTAAAGCCTCGATCTTGGCGACCTCGTCGTCAGCACCACTTACGGCAGCACCGCTTTGTAAGAACTTGACTGGATCTTGATAGAGGATGCCTAAGATGCCGCCTAACTCGACTAAGCGACCGGCCAGGCCTGAAGCCTCGGCTTCGTCCTTAGCGGTGTTGATCGCCTTGGCTAGGTCAAAGAGTACGGCTAGGGCGGCTGGGGTATTGAAGTCATCGTCCATCGCGGCCTTAAAGCGCTCTACGTACTCCTCACCGCCTTGAGGGGCGGCGACCTTCACATTCTTTAAGGCCGTGTAGAGACGGGACAGAGCGGTGCGGGCGCTATCTAAGTTCTCTTGCGAGTAGTTGAGGGCGCTGCGGTATTGGGCCGAGATTAAGAAGTAGCGCACGGTCTCGGCGTCGTACTCCTTTAATACGTCACGAATCGTGAAGAAGTTGTTTAAGGACTTCGACATCTTCTCCTTGTTGATCATGACCATGCCCGAGTGCATCCAATAGTTGACGTACTTGGTGTCAAAGGCGCAGCAGCTTTGGGCAATCTCATTTTCGTGGTGTGGGAAGATGAGGTCAGAACCACCGCCGTGGATATCAAAGGTGGTGCCTAAGATATTAGAGTTCATCGCCGAGCACTCGATATGCCAGCCTGGGCGGCCGGCACCCCAAGGCGAGTCCCACGCCGGTTCGCCTTCCTTGGACATCTTCCAGAGCACGAAGTCAAAAGGATTGCGCTTGGTCTTCTCGATCGCGACACGGGCACCGGCGTTGAGCTCGTCGAGCTTTTGGCCCGATAAGCGGCCGTAGTTCTTGAAGCTATCTAAGGCGAACATGACATCGCCGTTGTCGGCGACATAGGCGTGGCCCTTATCAATTAAGCGCTGGACCAGGGCGATGATGGCGTCGATATTCTCGGTAGCGCGGGGCTCAATGTCTGGGCGGGCGATATTGAGCGCGTCAAAGTCGGCGTACATTTCGCCGATAAAGTGCTCGGCCAGGTCCTTGGCGGATACCCCCTTTTCTTGGGCGCGCTTGATGATCTTATCGTCGATATCGGTGATGTTGCGCACGTACTTGACCTTATAGCCTAAGTAGCGCAGATAGCGCACAATCATATCGAAGCTGACAAAGGTACGGGCGTGGCCGATATGGCACAGGTCATAGACCGTGACACCACACACGTACATACCAATTTCGCCTGGGGTGATTGGTACAAAGTCCTCTTTTTTGCGCGTAATGGTATTGTGAATTTGTAGCATTTGCGATCTCACTGGTGCGACGTTGTGCTAAAGTGAAAGGTTAGCCTTAGGATAAGCTTGGAGCGAACAAGCTCTGACTTGGTGCCTGGCTTGCACTAGGACTAAGGTCAGGTGCTGTCAGGTCAGCTTGAGGCCTGTTGAGCGCATATTTTAGCAAGGCAATGGGGTTTTGAAATGGTAATTTTGAAGACCAACAAGGGTGATATCGTTATTGAGCTGAACGAGGAAAAGGCTCCAGTCACCTGCAAGAATTTCCTTGAGTACGTCAAGAGCGGCCACTACAACGGCACGATCTTCCATCGCGTCATCCCAGGCTTTATGATTCAAGGCGGCGGCATGACCCCTGATATGCAGCAAAAGCCAACCAACGAGCCAATCGTCAACGAGGCCAACAACGGTCTGAGCAACGACGCCTTCACCATTGCCATGGCCCGCACCTCCGAGCCACACTCGGCTACAAGCCAGTTCTTTATCAACACGGTTGATAATGACTTCTTAAACTACAAGCCAAGAACTGGTGACTGGGGTTACTGCGTCTTTGGTCGCGTGGTCAAGGGGCAGGATGTGGTCTTAGCCATTGAGGGCGTTAAGACCGACAACCGCACCTACTTCCCACACCGCGATGTTCCAGTTGAGCCGGTCATTATCGAGAGCGCTGAGATCATCGACGCTATTCCAGAATAGACGCGTGCACCTGTTTAGCTGCAATTGAAAGAAAGATAGGGTCTGGTCCTAGCCTCCAAGGGGTGTGAGACAGACCTTATTTTTTTTTATTCTGGGCCCAGCAGAAAAAAGAAGAAGAGGACAAATCATGGCCTGCTACGTTATTGCCGACCTGCATTTAGATGTCACTCGTCCCGAGCTGACGCAGGCCTTGCGCACCTTTGTGGCAAGCCTTAAGCCCCAAGATGAGCTCTATATCATAGGTGACCTCTTTAACTTCTTTGTGGGCTTAGATCCCGAGGACGTCGCCCAGCAGGCGGTCGCTGAGATGATGGGTAAGGCGCACGAGAATGGCGTGGCCTGCTACTTTATTCACGGCAATCGCGACTTTTTACTCTCAAAGCGTGAAGCGGAGCTACTTAATCTCACCTTATTGCCTAAGCTCTATTACCTCGAGCGCTTTAGCCAGCGTTTGCTCTTAACCCACGGCGATATCTTTTGCAGCAACGACCTCAAGTACCAAGCCTATCAGCGCAAGGTCAACAACAAGTTGCTGCAATGGCTCTTTCGGCGCCTGCCCTTAAGTCGGCGCCGCGCCATTGGGGCAAAGATTCGCCAGCAGAGCGCGAGCAGTGTCCGCTATCAAAGTGAGATCTACGGAGTCGTGACCCAGACCGTAGCGCAGTACTGCCATAACGTCGATCTCTTAGTGCACGGTCACATCCACGTCTTGGGCACCTACCACAATGAGGTACCCGGCCTTAAGGCGCGCTATGTCCTAGGGGCCTGGGGGCAGAACCTCAGCTACTTTAAGCTCGACGAGCAGGGCGCGACTTTGTATGAGCAGCCGCTTGCGTCCTGGCACTAGTCTCGGCTTGCTGTAGTCCTGGTTTTTCGTTGCGTTTTTGCATCCTGGAGAGCCCTTTAAGCCCTGATGTGCCCCCAAATCTGAGCAAAATTGTCAGGCTTCAGTGGCCCTTGCGTGGGTGTGGTAAGATAAGCGCACCGTTTTCAGTGAGGAAATTTTCCTATGAGCGAGATTGTTCACGTAACCGATGATTCGTTTGAGACCGAAGTCTTAAAGTCTGACGTCCCAGTACTGCTTGACTTCTGGGCTCCATGGTGTGGGCCATGCCGCATGATCACTCCTATCTTAGAGGAGCTGGCTCAAGAGCGTGACGACATCAAGATCTGCAAGCTCAATATTGATGAGTACCAGGTTGTTGCCACCCAAAAGGCGGTTATGAGCATCCCAACCTTAATGATTTTTGACAAGGGTGAGAAGGTCGGCCAGCACGTAGGCGCCCTCTCCAAGGCCGACTTAAACGGCTTTATCAACGCCTCCTTAGGCAAGTAAGACTTAAGTCTTAGCGCAATCACGCGCCCTATAGCCCTCAGCTGCCGCCTTAACACGCGGTGGCTGGGGGCTTAGTTTTTTCTGGCCGCCGCAGCGGCTCATTGGGTGGGCGGGTGGGTGAGTCGCTGCGGCGGCTATGAGCCCAGAACTAAGGTTCCTATCCTCACGCGAGCCCAGGGGCCGCGAACCCAGAACTGCGTAGTGAGCGCCAGCAGGCCTAAGCCGCCGCAGCGGCCCGTAGGGTGGGTGGGCGGGCCAAGTTGCTGCGGCGGCTAATAGGTGATGCAGAGAGCAGAGCCCTGCGCACTAACCACATGCGCCCTAGACCCAGCTGAAATTGAGCGCCAGCAGACATAAGCCGTCGCAGTGGGCCGCTGCGGCGATAAGAGGCAGTTACAAAGCCGTGCGCCTTAACCACCGGGCCCTGCAATGGGGGCGACGCAATTGAGTGGAGTTTAAGAGCCGTTGCTGTGGCCTGCTTGGTAGAGCGTGGCAGTGGCATAAATATCGGTGGGCGGCGGGTTTGCAGGTGGTGCGGACGCGGTTTTGGGGAGGGGCGCGAAAAAATTTTTGAATTTTGTGGCAATGGGCTTGAAATAGCGGTTCTGATCCGTATAATGGGGCCCGTTTTCTGTGCGCCACGTCACGGATGTGGTAAACGTTACCGCTAAGCTTGCTTAGCCCATCGCACAGACCAGCCCTCCAGCAATTGACTGTGGCTGAGATACTCCCCCTAAACTTGGGGGAAATGATTGTAACGCTTCCTCCTGTCTTTATTTTCTTGGTGAAATAGGGATAGGAAGGCATGCGTCTACATGTTCTTTTTTATTTCGGAGTCTGTAATGCAGAACCAAAGAATTCGGATCCGCCTCAAGGCCTACGACCACAGATTAATCGATCACTCGACTGCTGAAATCGTTGAGACTGCTAAGCGCACCGGCGCTCAAGTTCGCGGTCCGATCCCGCTCCCAACCCGCAAGGAGCGCTACACCATCCTCATCTCCCCACACGTCAACAAGGATGCCCGTGATCAGTACGAAATCCGTACTCACAAGCGTTTAGTCGACATCGTGGAGCCAACTGAGAAGACTGTTGACGCCTTAATGCGTCTTGATCTTGCTGCTGGCGTAGATGTTCAAATCAGCCTTCGCTAACGAGGGGGGGAATTACAATGTCAATCGGTTTAATCGGCCGCAAGCTTGGTATGACCCGAATCTTTAACGAGGACGGTAAGTCAGTTCCAGTAACTGTAATCCAAGTTGAGCCAAACCGTGTTACTCAGATCAAGAATCTGGATAACGATGGTTACTGCGCTATCCAAGTTACCACCGGTGAGCGTAAGGCTTCCCGTATGACCAAGGCTGAGCAAGGTCACTTTGCTAAGTCCGGCGTTGCCGCTGGTCGTGGTTTATGGGAGTTCCGTTTAGAGCCTTCCGAGCTTGAAGCCTATCAAGTTGGCTCTGAAATCAAGGTAGATGCTTTTGACGGTGTCAAGAAGGTAGATGTCACTGGCCAGTCCAAGGGTAAGGGCACTGCTGGTACCGTTAAGCGCTACAATTTCCGTACTCAGGACTTTACTCACGGTAACTCGCGCTCGCACCGTGTTCCTGGTTCCACTGGTCAAAACCAGACCCCAGGTCGCGTGTTCAAGGGCAAGAAGATGGTCGGCCATATGGGCAGCGAGAAGGTCACCGTTATGTGCTTAGAGCTCGTTCGTATCGACACCGAGCGTAATCTGCTCCTCGTTAAGGGTGCAGTTCCAGGCGCTAACAACGGCGATCTGATCGTAAGGCCAAGTGTTAAAGCTTAACCTGAGGTATAGGAACCATGGAATTAAAGATGATTGGCGCCGAGCAGCCACTACAGGTCTCCGAGAGCGCCTTTGGTCGTGAGTTCAATGAGGCGCTGGTACATCAGGTAGTCGTAGCTTACCTGAGCACCGCTCGTGCTGGTACCAAGGCTCAGAAGACTCGTTCGGAAGTCTCCGGCGGCGGCAAGAAGCCATTCCGCCAAAAGGGCACCGGCCGTGCCCGCGCTGGTTCGACCCGTTCGCCATTATGGCGTGCTGGTGGCACCATCTTCGCAGCCAAGCCACAAGATTGGTCGCAGAAGGTCAACCGCAAGATGTACCGTGCTGCTATGAGCAGCATTATGTCTGAGTTAATCCGTCAGGACCGCTTAGTGGTCGTTGAGGATTTCAAGATCGCTGACCACAAGACCAAGACTTTAGTTGCTAAGCTCAAGGAGCTCGAGTTAAAGCGCGTTTTAATCGTTACCGCTGAGGACGATGACAACCTGCGTTACGCTTCCAACAACCTGTACAAGGTTGAGGTTTGCCAACCAGGTACCGCTGGCTTTAACCCAGTAAATCTTGTTAGCTTCGACAAGGTATTAATTACCGCTGCTGCTCTCAAGAAGGTTGAGGAGGATATCACCAAATGATGCAAGCTCGTTTAATGAACATCCTTCGCGCCCCTGTTATTACCGAGAAGTCGGAGTTAGTTCGCAAGAGCAACACCACTGTCTTCAAGGTATTACCAGACGCAACCAAGGCTGAGATCAAGCAGGCCGTCGAGACCTTATTTAACGTCAAGGTTGAGAAGGTTCACACTTGCAATGTTCAGGGCAAGAAGCGTCGCTCTGCTCATGGCATCGGTGTTCGTTCCGACTGGAAGAAGGCTTACGTTACTTTAGCTCAAGATTCCGCTATTGATGTAACTAACGGTCTTGCTGACAAGGAGAGCAACTAATGGCAATCATTAAGACTAAGCCAACCTCCGCAGGTCGCCGTCACGTTATCCAGATCAAGAACCCTGATCTCTGGAAGGGTGCCCCTTGCCGCTCCTTAGTCGTTGAGAAGCGTAAGACTGGCGGTCGTGACAACTACGGTCACATCTCGACCCGTCACATCGGTGGTGGTCACAAGCAGCGCTATCGTTTAATCGATTTCAAGCGCCAAAAGGATGGTATCGAGGGTCGCGTTGAGCGCCTGGAGTACGATCCAAACCGTTCGGCCCACTTAGCTTTAGTGGTTTACCTGGACGGTGAGCGTCGCTATATCTTAGCCCCTAAGGGCCTGCAGGTTGGCGATAAGATTATGAGCGGCGACAGCGCTCCAATCAAGGTTGGTAACGCTCTGCCTCTGCGCAACATCCCGGTTGGTACCAACGTGCACAACGTTGAGTTAGTACCAGGCCAGGGTGCTCAATTTGCCCGTTCCGCTGGTGCTTTCTGCCAGATCTTAGCTCGTGATGGTGACTACGTTACCTTACGTATGCGTTCTGGTGAAATGCGTCGCGTTCTCGCTAACGGTCGTGCCACGATCGGTGAAGTAGGTAACAGCGAGCACATGCTCCGTCAATTAGGTAAGGCTGGTGCCAACCGTTGGCGTGGTGTTCGTCCTACTGTACGTGGTATGTCCATGAACCCAATCGACCACCCACACGGTGGTGGTGAGGGCCGCAATAAGGGTATTCAGCCTCGTTCGCCATGGGGTACCCCATGCAAGGGCTTCAAGACCCGCAAGAACAAGCGTACTGACAAGTACATTGTTCGTCACCGTTAATCGTTAGTGAGGAATTAAGATGCCACGTTCTTTAAAGAAAGGCCCGTTTATCGACGCGCACTTATTGAAGAAGGTTGAACAGGCACAGGCAAGCACCGACAAGAAGCCTATTAAGACTTGGTCGCGCCGTTCAATGATTATTCCTGCCATGATCGGTATGACGATTGCTGTGCACAATGGCCGTCAGCACGTACCTGTTTACGTATCCGACGAAATGGTAGGCCACAAGTTGGGCGAGTTTGCCCCAACTCGTACTTTCCGTGGTCACGCTGCCACGGACAAGAAGGGTAAGTAGGAGTTAAAACATGACTGAAGTAAAGGCTGTACATCGTTTTGCTCGTACTTCCGCTCAAAAGGCCCGTTTAGTTGCCGACCAGGTTCGTGGTATGAGCACTGACAAGGCCCTGGACCTGTTAAAGTTCAGCCCACGCAAGGCCTCGAACTTGATCCGTCTGGTCGTTAACTCGGCGGTAAGCAACGCAGTGAATAACAACGGCATGGAGCCTTCCAAGCTGTTTATTTCGCGCATCATGATCGATGAGGGCCCATCCTTAAAGCGTGTTATGCCACGTGCTAAGGGTCGTGCCGATCGTATCGTGAAGAGAACCTCTCACATCACCGTTTACGTTGCCGAGCGCTAACAGGAGCTACTTAAGATGGGTCAAAAGGTTAATCCAATCGGAATCAGACTTGGTATTACTAAGCCTTACGTTTCGACCTGGTACGCTTCTTCTGCCAAGTTCGCAGATAACATCAAGAGCGATGCCGAGGTTCGTAAGTACTTAACCACTGAGCTTAAGAATGCCTCTGTCTCCAAGATCGTGATCGATCGTCCTGCTAAGAGCATCCGTGTTACTATCCACACTGCTCGTCCAGGCATCGTCATCGGCAAGAAGGGTGAGGATGTTGAGAAGCTGCGCAAGAAGATCACTGAGATCGCTGGCGTTCCAGCTCAAGTCAACATCAGCGAAGTCCGCAAGCCTGACTTAGACGCTAAGTTAGTTGCTGACTCGATCGCCTCCCAGTTAGAGCGCCGCGTCATGTTCCGCCGCGCTATGAAGAAGGCTATCCAAAACGCTATGCGTGTTGGTGCCAAGGGCATTAAGGTCGAGGTTTCGGGCCGTTTAGGTGGTGCTGAAATCGCACGCTCGGAGTGGTTACGTGAAGGTCGCGTACCTCTGCACACCTTACGTGCTGACATCGACTACGCCTTATCCGAGGCCGTCACCACTTACGGCGTAATTGGTGTTAAGGTCTGGATCTTCAAGGGCGAGGTTTTAGGTCAGTTACCTCTTAATCAAGAGGAGACTGAGGAGCGCAATGCCGCTCCAGAGCGTAAGGGCCGTCGTCGCAACGATAATGGTGCTCGCACCAACCGTCGCGGTGGTCGTTTCGATCGTTCTCAGGGCCAAAAGAAGCCTCAGGCTGACGCAGCTGCTGCCGCACCTGCCGCCCCAGCTTCTGCTGAGTAACTGGAGGATAGGTTAAATGTTACAACCAAAGCGTACCAAGTATCGCAAGACCCAAAAGGGTCGTAACGAGGGCTTAGCCTACGCAGGTAGCGAAGTATCCTTCGGCGATTTCGGCTTAAAGGCTACCTCCCGTGGCGAACTCACCGCTCGTGAGATTGAGGCTGCTCGTCGTGCTTTCACCCGTGAGATGAAGCGTGTTGGTAAGGTCTGGATCCGCGTATTCCCAGACAAGCCAATCACTCAGAAGGCTCTGGGTGTTCGTATGGGTAAGGGTAAGGGTACCGTTGAGTACTGGGTTTGCCCAATTCAGCCTGGCAAAGTTCTCTTTGAAATCAGTGGCATTTCTGAGGAAGTTGCACGTGAGGCTTTCCGTCTTGCTGCAGCCAAGTTATCGGTTACCACTACTTTCGTTCGTAAGGCGGTGATCTAATGAAGGCAAACGAGTTACGTTCTAAGTCCGTAGAGGAGCTGAAGACTGAGCTTGCTGGCAAGCTCCGTGAGCAGTTCAATCTGCGCTTCCAACACAAGTTAGGCCAGCTTCAGAGCACCGATGATGTGCGCAAGGTCCGTCGTGATATCGCTCGCATCAACACCGTCCTGTCCGAGAAGCTGCGCGCTCAAAGCGCTCAATAGAGGTAGTGCGAAATGTCTGAGAACACCCCTAAGGTAGCACGCACCCTCCGTGGTCGCGTTGTTAGCGATAAGATGCAGAAGGCCTGCGTCGTTGCCGTTGAGCGTCGTGTTAAGCACCCAATCTACGGCAAGATCTTAAAGCGTACCACTAAGTTCCACGTTCAGGATGTCAACAACGAGGCTCAAAAGGGCGATTTCGTTGAGATCCGTGAGTGCCGTCCAGTGGCTAAGACCATTGCTTGGACCTTAGTATCGGTTATCGAGAAGGCTCAGTAATCTAGACCCGCAAGGGTAGAGATCTAGCCTGGGGCTGCGTGCAGCCCCATCTTGATAAAAAGGGATCCCTTGGGATCCCTTTTTTACCTTCAGCTCAATAACTTATGTTAAATTAACCGTGGATCACCGAGCGCAGGGGCGCTAACGCCCGTTTTACCTGGGTTTTACGTAGTCTTGACGGTGCCGGGGTGGAGGTTAGTGGGGAGCAAAGTTTTGAAAAAATGAGATGTAGTCCGCAAAAACTTGTGCTTTCGTGATTTTCATGGTAAGATTCAGCGCCCTTTGACTTATTGGGCCCCTCACCAAGATGGGGCAGCTCCACTGAGTTTGTGGTCGTAAGTCTTGGGTGGGTATTTTTGTTAAACCTTTGGAGCATTATTAAATGATCCAGATGCAATCCATGCTCGACGTTGCTGACAACTCGGGTGCACGCAGCGTAATGTGCATTAAGGTCCTGGGTGGATCTCATCGCCGTTACGCCGCAATTGGCGACATCATCAAGGTGTCCGTCAAGGAAGCTATCCCACGCGGCAAGGTCAAGAAGGGTGATGTATGCGACGCTGTTGTCGTACGCACCAAGAAGGGTGTACGTCGTCCAGACGGCTCCGTCATTCGCTTTGATTCTAACGCTGCTGTTCTGTTGAACAATCAGCACGAGCCAATCGGCACTCGTATCTTCGGACCTGTTACCCGTGAGCTGCGCGGTGAGCAGTTCATGAAGATCGTGTCGTTAGCTCCAGAAGTCCTCTAATCAGTTCAGGTAGGGGTATTAAATAATGGCAGCGAAAATCCGCCGCAACGATGAAGTAATCGTAATCGCAGGTAAGTGCAAGGGTCAAACCGGCAAGGTTACCGCCGTTTACACTAAGGAGCAAAAGGTCTTAGTTGAGGGCGTAAACCAGGTTACCAAGCACGTTAAGCCTAATCCAAACCTTCAGATCGAAGGTGGTATCACCAAGAAGGAAGCTCCATTACACATTTCTAATGTAGCTATCCTCAACCCAACCACCAACAAGGCTGACAAGGTTGGCTTCCGCTTTGAAGACGGCAAGAAGGTTCGCTTCTTCAAGTCCTCGGGCGAGATCATTCCTACTAAGGCTTAATAGCAGTTTTTATCAGGAGTAATAACGATGGCGAAACTGCATGATCAATACAAGCAGGAAGTAATCAAAGCTTTAATGGAGAAGTTTGGTTACAAAACAGTCATGCAAGTCCCTCGAATTGTGAAGATCACCCTTAACATGGGTGTTGGTGAAGCAGTTGCTGATAAGAAGGTCTTAGAGAACGCAGCACGCGATATGGCTGCTATCTCCGGCCAGAAGCCATTGATCACCAAGGTTCGCAAGTCTGTAGCGGGCTTCCATATTCGTGAGGGCTACCCAATTGGTTGCAAGGTAACCCTGCGCGGTGAGCGCATGTGGGAGTTCTTAGAGCGTTTAATCGTAATCTCGATCCCACGTATCCGCGACTTCCGTGGTTTATCGGCTAAGTCCTTTGACGGCCGTGGCAATTACTCGATGGGTGTTCGTGAGCAGATCATCTTCCCTGAGATCGATTACGACAAGGTCGACGCTATCCGTGGTCTTGATATCACCATCACCACCACTGCCAAGACTGATGAAGAGGGCCGTGCCCTGCTTGAGGCATTCAAGTTCCCATTCCGCTCTCAGACTAAGTAATTAGGACGAACCTTCAATGGCTAAAACTTCCATGAAAAATCGCGAGCTCAAGCGCGAGCGTCTTGCCAATAAGTACTTTGCCAAGCGCCAAGAGCTCAAGCAAAAGATTTCCAATCTCTCTTTGTCTGACGAAGAGCGTTTTGCCGCAGTGCAAGCTTTAGCTGCTCTGCCACGTGACTCGAGCCCATGCCGTCAGCGCAACCGTTGCTCTGAGACTGGTCGTCCACACGGTTATCTGCGCAAGTTCGGCTTATGCCGCATCAAGCTCCGTGAGCACATGATGCGCGGTGAAATTCCTGGCCTCCACAAGGCAAGCTGGTAAGAGGAGAGAGAGACATGAGCATGCAAGATCCTATCGCGGATTTGCTGACCCGTATCCGTAACGGCCAAGCTTCAGGCAAGGTCATGGTCTCCATGCCTTCCTCTAAGCAGAAGCTGGCTATCGCCAACCTCCTGTTAAAAGAGGGTTATATCGCTTCGGTTAACGTAACCGGCGATACCAAGAAGGTTTTAGAGATCGGTCTCAAGTACTACGAGGGTAAGCCTGTAGTTGAGATGATCCAGCGTGTGTCCCGTCCTGGTCTGCGCATTTACAAGAAGTGCCGTGACCTGCCACGCATCATGAATGGCTTAGGCATTGCGGTCATTTCGACCTCCAAGGGCCTTATGACCGACCGTGCCGCCCGTAAGGACGGTTTAGGCGGCGAAGTTGTTTGCTACGTCGCATAAAGGAGAGGGACATGTCACGTATTGCTAAGGAACCAGTCATCGTTCCTCAGGGCGTCGAGGTCTCCATCGACGGCCAGTTAATTACTATTAAGTCCAAGAAGGGCCAACTGCAGCACCGCGTTCACGATAAGGTAAAGGTTGACTTCACTGACAACGCTTTACACGTCAAGGTCGTGGACGACTCTGCTGAGGCCAATATGCAGTCGGGCACCACCCGTGCTTTGCTGCACAACATGGTAGTCGGTTTAGATAAGGGCTACGAGAAGAAGTTAACCTTAGTTGGCGTTGGTTTCCGCGCTCAGGCTAAGGGCAAGGTTTTAAACCTGAACTTAGGCTTCTCCCACCCAATCGAGCACGAGCTCCCAGAGGGTGTAACCTGCGAAACCCCATCTCAGACCGAAATCGTCCTGAAGGCCTTCGATAAGGCGCTCTTAGGTCAGGTCGCTGCCGATATTCGCGCTTACCGTGAGCCTGAGCCTTACAAGGGCAAGGGTGTCCGTTATGCTGACGAAGTCGTCCGCATCAAGGAAGCTAAGAAGAAGTAAGGATTGAGGTAATTACCATGTTCGATAAGAAACAGTCTCGCATCCGCCGTGCTACCAAGTCACGCGCTAAGATGCACGAGTTGGGAGTCACTCGCCTCGTCGTTACTCGTACTCCACGTCACATCTACGCTCAGATCATCGACAAGGACAGCCATGTCTTAGCTTGCGCTAGCACCTTAGAGAAGGATCTGATCAAGGATCTCAAGTACACCGGTAATATCGAGGCTGCTAAGGTCATCGGCAAGACTGTTGCCGAGCGCGCTTTAGCTGCTAAGGTTGAGAGCGTTGCTTTCGACCGTTCTGGTTACAAGTATCACGGCCGTGTCGCCGCTTTAGCTGACGCCGCTCGTGAAGCTGGCCTCAAGTTCTAGGAGTGGACTCAATGCAACACAAAGAAGAGACTCAAGTAGGCGAGCTTCAGGAGAAGTTAGTCGCTGTTAACCGCGTTGCCAAGGTAGTTAAGGGTGGTCGTATTTTCTCGTTCACCGCTTTAACTGTAGTTGGTGACGGCAATGGCCACGTTGGCTTCGGCTACGGCAAGGCTTCCGAAGTTCCTGCTGCTATTCAAAAGGCAATTGAGCAGGCTCGTCGTAACATCAATAAGGATATCTCCTTAAACGATGGTACCCTCTTCCACGCCGTTAAGGGCGAGCACTCTGGTTCCATGGTTTACATGCAGCCAGCTGCTGAAGGTTCGGGTATTATCGCCGGCGGTGCTATGCGCGCCGTATTAGAGGTTGCAGGTGTTCGTAACGTCTTAGCTAAGACCTACGGCTCGACCAACCCAATCAATGTAGTTCGTGCCACCGTTGCTGCTTTAGCTTCGCAGCGCACTCCAGAGCAGATCGCTGCTAAGCGCGGCCTCACTGTTCAGGAAATCTTGGAGTAAAAAATGGCAGAGAAGAAGACCATCAAAGTTACCCAAGTACGTAGCATTATTGGCCGCAAGCCAGATCACGTTGCTACTATCCGTGGCCTCGGTTTACGCCGTATCCGTCACACCGTTGAGCTCGAGGATACCCCATCGGTTCGCGGCATGATCAACAAGGTCAGCTACATGGTTAAGGTTGAGGAGTAACACTAATGCATCTCTATACTCTTAAGCCTGCTGAGGGTTCCCGTCGTCGTCACGTACGCGTAGGCCGCGGCATTGGCTCGGGCCTGGGTAAGACCTGCGGCCGTGGTATCAAGGGTTCGGGTGCTCGTAAGAGCCCTAACGTTCGTCCAGGCTTTGAAGGCGGTCAGATGCCTTTAAAGATCCGCCTGCCTAAGTTCGGCTTCTACAGCCCTAAGTCCGATGTTACCGCTGAGGTTTTATTAAACGACCTCAACCGCATCGAGGGTGATGTCGTCGATATGGCAAGCCTGTTAAAGGCCCGCTTAATCACCAAGAAGATTAAGTACGTCAAGATCGTCTTATCTAAGGTTCCTAACTTAACCCGCAAGCTCGAGGTTAAGGGCCTGGGTATCACCCGTGGTGCTAAGGCTGCCATTGAGGCCGCTGGTGGCACCGTTGAGGTTGCTCAGTACACCTTAGACGCCGCTGCACGTCGCGAGAAGTCCGCTAAGCGTTCTGCTGCTAAGAAGCAGATGCTGCAGGACAAGCTGGCTGCAACCGGCATCGTCAAGCCAGCCAAGAAGGATAAGGCTGACAAGGCTGAGAAGGCTGCTAAGAACAAGTAATCGCACGCGGGCCCAACTACAATCTAGTTAGGTCGCCGTAAGATGGAGCGCGCTAGGAAACCAAGGCATAAAGCTTTGGGGTCTTAGCCGCGTTCTTTGGAGATTTGCATGGCTAGAAAATCGCTCCTAGAGAAGGGGCGCGAGGTACAGGCTCAGGCCAAGGGTGGCAGCAGCGAATTACGCTCCCGCCTGCTCTTCGTCTTGATCGGTCTGGTAATGTTCAGACTTGGATCATACATTCCTGTACCAGGCGTCAATGCTGATGTCTTACAGCGTCTCTTTGATGATCAGAGCGGAACCATCATCGGCATGTTCAACATGTTCAGTGGCGGTGCATTGGAGCGTGCCTCCGTGCTGGCGCTGGGCATCATGCCGTACATCTCTGCGTCGATTATCATTCAATTATTGGCAGTGATTAACCCTACCTTAGCTGAGCTTCGCAAAGAAGGTGAGTCGGGTAGACGCAAGATCAGTCAGTACACACGTATTGCCACCCTCTTCCTGGCAGCATTGCAGGCAGTGGGTATTGCCACCGGCATCCCGAATATGATGCCTGGTTTGGTTGATAACCCTGGCTTTGGTTTTTACTTTGTAACGACCATCTCCTTGGTTACTGGCACCATGTTCCTGATGTGGTTAGGTGAGCAGATCACTGAGCGCGGTATTGGTAATGGTATCTCTCTTATCATTTTCGCCGGTATCGTGGCAGGTTTACCTTCGGCTTTAGCTTCGACTTTCGAGCAAGCGCGCCAAGGCGATCTCTCCACCATTGCACTGCTGATCATCGGCGTGGTAGTGGTTCTCGTTACATTCTTCGTTGTGTTCGTCGAGCGTGGTCAACGTCGTATTCCAATCGACTACGCCAAGCGCCAGATGGGCAACCGTATTTATTCGCAACCACGTAGCAGCCTCCCGCTCAAGCTCACGCTGGCGGGCGTTATTCCAGCGATTTTCGCTTCCTCGATCATCTTATTCCCAGGTACGATCGTATCTTGGTTTGGTCAGGGCGAGAATCCAGTGGCCAATGTGCTGCAAGAGATTTCGCTCTTCTTGCAACCAGGTCAGCCGCTCTATGAGCTCTTGTACGCTGCTGCGATTGTCTTCTTCACCTTCTTCTATACCGCGCTGGTCTTCAGCCCACGCGATATGGCCGATAACTTAAAGAAGAGTGGTGCGTTTATTCCTGGTATTCGTCCAGGCGAGCAGACGGCTCGTTTCATCGACAAGGTGATGACTCGTCTGACCCTGTCTGGTTCGATTTACATGGTTTTAGTGTGCTTGGTGCCACAGCTTTTAATGAACTGGTTCAACGTTCAGTTCTACTTCGGCGGTACCTCGCTGCTCATTATTGTCGTGGTTATCATGGACTTCGTAGCTCAGCTGCAAAGCCACCGCATGAACCAGCAATATGGCGACTTAATGCGCAAGGCCAATCTCAGGAATTACGGGCGTTAATAGGCTCAGCCAGCAGGCTAAGGCAGTGCCTTTGCCTGCAGTACACGGAGTTTAATCATGAAAGTAGGTGCATCTGTTAAGAAGATCTGCCGCAACTGCAAGGTCGTCCGTCGCCACGGTGTCGTCCGCATCATTTGCGACAATCCAAAGCACAAGCAACGTCAGGGCTAATCCCTAACAAATGTTGCAGAGGCCCCAAGGGGCCACCTAAAAAGACACGACAGGTAACTGCCGTGTCTTTTTAATTAGTTAAACGTTGTATCTGTGATAAACGCTTTAGATGCTTTGATGTCGTGGACTGCGGAGTCACCCATGAACAATATTGAAGTGTTCCATTTTGTACAGATTAGGGGACAGTAGCCTTATCCAAGTTGGGCCAAGAGCGCGGAATATGGATTTAGCCCAAGTGCTTAAATTGGTAAAGTAAGCTTTTCCTGTCTCTTGGTTGAACTGCAAGCAGACAGGCCTTTTGTCCAAGTAGTTCATAACGCGCTCGATCGTCACCTCGGTCTCAGGAATGTTTGGCTCATGCGGAGGAGGTACGACCAGCGGATCTTCCTTAGCGACCTCGCGTAACTTGTACTCAATGACACAACGCGCTAAGACGGCGATGTGTTTTAGCCAAACCAAGGTCTCGATCCGATCCTCATTCTCCAACGATATGCGTGGCAGCAATTTGTCGCTCTTTGAGCTGCGCCAGTAGCGCTCAATGACTGAGTTGCCATGGTAAAGCTCAAGCAACTCACGCATTGTCCAGTTACGCTCAACATCAGTAGTGATAATGACGTACAAGCACTCTCGCTCAATCAACTGGGATAATCGAGCTTGATCGATGCTAACCTCAACGACAGCAGCAACAGACGCGATCTTGATCTTGTTACTTGAGCTGTCCTTAGAAGGCCTTCCTCGGCGTGACTGTTTGAGCTTGATGTCATACCGTATTTCCTTAATGGTGCAGTACTTAGCTTTAGCTTGAGCTGCTTCCACAGCTGCTTGGGCGTCGGGACCACACAAGAACTTGTGCTGTAGCTCCTTGCTTAGTTGTTCCTGCTCCCGCTTGGCTTTCTTGGTGAGCGATCGCTTTTTAGATGGCTCAAGTCCAGGGTTCTTGACCAACAATGCCCTGATAGGGATGGTTTGCGCAGCTTGATTCACGGCAGCACCATCTGTAGCCTCTTCTTGTGACACTAAAACGCACATTTGGCACCAGAGCTGTCGATTTTCTTGGGAGCTCAGATCGGGTCAGGTAACATAGGGCATTCTTGGAGTTTGGACAGTATGGACTATGGTGCGTAAGGGATACACTCAGCTTAATAAGGAACAAGCCCGCAATCATTTCAAGCGTGATCAGGCCCGCCAAAAAAGCCAGCGTAAGCGGCACTTACTTCAGCTCGGCACCCTGATAACTCAAGATCAAACTCTCAGTCGGATGCGGCATATCCTTGAGCGCAATGGTGTGTCCAGAGTGGCCATGTCCATTCACCACACCGTGATCATGGCCGGATTTATCGGCCAAACTGCCTTGGTCAGCTTTTTTAACGAGCGTTTGGGGAAGAGCAAGGAGCACTTTATCAATCGTGGGGAGGTCATCTGCACAATTCTATTGTGCATGGCATCAGGCCAATACAAGAGCATTCTGGGCATGCTGGAGCAGATCAAGCAAATCCCCGTTAGAGACATGCTGGGATTGGCTCCAAACATTAACGCCGATGACTTCAACCATGACCTTGTCACGGATGCGCTTGAAGCAATCTTTGAGTACGGTCATGAGAAACTCTTCCGTGAGCTTGCTGCCTATGCCATCCCTAAAATGCTTGAGAATGACTTCGCTCCCAAGTCAGCAGTCTTGGACACTTCCACTATTCCCGCTTACCATTATGTTGGTGAAACTGAGAGCGCAGCTGTGCCAGCGGGGGTAGCCGATGAAATTGGAGCCGATGAGAACCTCGCCTCAGCTCAAACGGAGCAAGAACAGAATGCTACCGCCAATACTCCGGCAACTATCAAACGTGGTCACTCTAAGAATAGGCGTACTGACCTTGGCCAACTGATCATTGCCGCTGTAGTTGACAGCATGTTTGGCTTGCCGCTGCTCTTCACCGTTAAGGATGGAGATGCCAGTGACAAGACTACATTCGCAGTCATAGCGGGGGCTATGGTCAAAGCTTTGAAGGAGACTTTTTCATCCCTCCAATACATCACGGGTGACTCAGCTCTATGCACTAAGGCCAGCTTCGATGCGCTGCATAAGAACGGGATGTACTGCCTAACGCGTGTGCCAGACGGCTACACGCAAGCATCTGACCTTATCAAGAACCGTTATGAGCTTGGGGATAAGCTACAGCCAATTGACTATCAAGATCACGATGGTGATAGCTACCTTGGATTCCTAACCGATGGGGTGATGTACGGGTACAAGGTTAGGCTCTTACTGGTTGACAATCCAAACCTCTCTAAGCCTAAAGAGGCGACCATTCGCCGCCGAGCGCGCAAGGAAAAAGAGGCGCTCCTTAAGAGCCTTAAGGAGAAGTTTAAGTGTGGTCCCGACGCCAAAGAACATGTGCTCAAGCTCCAAGCCAAGAATAAGTATTGCAGCGTGACTCCGTACCTCGATGAAGAAGCAAACGATGGCTCGTGGCTGTTTGACTGCAAGTCGGTGTATAAGCGGCGTGGGCGCCCATCACAAGATGCGAAAAAGGACATTAGGTGGATCAGGGTTAGCTGCTCTGTTGAGATTGATGAGGTCAAGATCCAATCAGCTATTGAGCGTGAGCGTTGCTATGTGCTGGTCTGCACGAACCTTGATCCTGAGCTTACGGCAGCGGATATCCTTGGGCTGTACAAGGGCAATCAAATGATTGAGGCCATGTGGTCGCTCTTTAAGAACCGCCGTATGAGCATCAACAGCATTAACATCCACAGACCGGATCGCATTGAAGGCCTGCTCACCCTAACTGCGATGACCTTGCTTGCCAACAAGCTCGTTGAGATCAAGGTTCGTAAGGCAGTTGAGGAAGGTAAATTTGTGATGCCTGACCAACGTGGTACAGGGTACGAGCAAAAGCCAACCATCACGCGTATTACCTATTTCATGAAACGCCATGCTTTGGTCGTTGTAGAAGATTCAGTCACCGGCCAGATTAGGCTAGAAGGCATCAACAACACGAACTTGAACTTGCTTGTGGCGCTGGGCCCAGCCTGGGACAAATTCTTGATGCCTGAGACTTATAGCTCATTGAGCAGTTGGAACCAGGCATCAGCAGCAGACATAGCAACTTAATTCGCTAACTCTGGTGCCAAATATGCGATATATGCACCACTCTGCAGTTCACGTGATGTGGCATCAAGATGGATTATTAATGACTAGGAGCTAAGAAGTTAATCGCTAGTGCTGCATTGCTGTCGGGCATTGAAGAGGTAATTTCCGAGTGGTGAGCGCGCTAAAAATTCGCCCTGTGGGGGCGGTACACCGATGCGATTGGAGTGCCTTGTTAGGCAAGAGCCTTGAAGTTTGCTGGCTACTGATGAAAATCGATTGACTAGAACGCTAATCTGCTCCCAGATAGTAAGAGTCCACAAGGGGCAGGCAAGGTAACTGCTCGTATAGCTCGGAACTAACTAATTTGGGCTTATGGCGGAGCTCGAAGAGTCTGGCTTCTAGCCACCGTGATAAAATGCGTGCAACCAGCTCTTTGCTGCATTATTTTTGGAGTACTGCTTGTCAGAACTTGTTCGCTATCATGAGTGGTACTAAAGTGTCTTTTGAAAATATGTATAAAAACAATACCCCCCCCCCATAATTTCCGTAAGGATATTAATGGACTGAGAGCAGTCGCTGTTTTAGCGGTATTGCTCTTTCATATGTTCTCGTATCTAAAAGGAAACACCTCCAGCTTCGATTATTTTGGCGGCGGTTATATCGGAGTTGATATCTTTTTCGTGATATCGGGGTATCTGATGACCTCGATCATTATGAGACGTCTTAGGGCGGACGCTTTTAGTGTCTGGGACTTCTGGAAACGGCGCGCTGCGCGTATTTGTCCCGCACTGCTCGTAGTTGTAGCTTTAGTTCTTTTTGTTGGCTTCTTTACTCAAGTACCTTATCTCTATTTGGAAAGTTGCCGCGAGGCCTTGCGTTCCCTGTTATTTATCAGCAACTTCTGGTTCGCTCGTGATGAGGGATATTTTGCTGAAGCAGTAGTCAATAAGAGCTTGCTTCATACGTGGTCTTTATCAGTTGAATGGCAGTTTTACCTGATTTATCCACTGTTGCTTTGGGCTTGGGCTAAGTTCTGTTCTCTGCGGACACTGCCGCATTTCATTGCCGCGCTCTTTATCCTGAGTTTGGGCGCATCTTTTGTACTCACGGACAATAAGTCCTATTTCATGCTCTACACCCGTGCTTGGGAACTTTTGATCGGCGGTATTATCTTTACTTTACCGCCATTGAAGTTAACTCCAGTGCTTAGCCGCATACTTGAAGTTACTGTGTTAGTAGTAATTTTCGTTAATATCGCTCTTGCTAAGCCTATGCAAGGATGGGAACCATGGCAGATCTTACCTAGTATTTTAGCAAGCGCCGTTCTTTTGTGGCTTAATATTGAACGCTCTTTACTGTCTAACGTGATATTACAGTACACTGGCAAAATTTCATATTCAATGTACCTTATTCATTGGCCAGTTATTGTATTTTGCAGTAAATTAGGGCTCTTAAATAACATTATTCCAATACTTGGTTTTATTGTTGTTTATTCAACAGTGTCGTATCATCTTATTGAAACTAAACGTCGGTGGCATTGGCTAATTCTATTATTCTATATATTAGCAATTGTATGTGCTCAAGTTGAGACAAAATTAAAAGGCGTAACTCCTTTTAATGACAACCCTATCGGCACAATGAGATATCACGATGCGTATTATGGCGGTAAGAATATTCCTCAGGAAGGTGAAATCTATCAAGGTGAAATGTCAGGTGAGCCCCAATTAGTAATATTTGGTGACTCTTATGCCAGACAGTATGCTAATTTCTTAAATAAGAGAATTCCTTTTGTTGGTGTTTTTTCAGATGGACATATGGAGTTTAGGGGAATACATGTCTATCCAATTTTTAAAGAACTTCCCTCAGAGGTATATCCTGTTTATTTTAAAAATTATACAAAAATCTTAGCTACAACTGCGGCTCAGTCGGTGATCTTTGCTCATAATTGGAGTATCTATTTAGATAATGAAAACATGAAAGAAGGATACTCGGCAGAACCAACTGATCAGGATGAACGCAGAAAGGCAATTGCCCAGGGTATTCTTTATTTGGCTGATAATTATCAGGATAAAAATATTTATATAATTGGTCAACCATTTGCCGATCCTCGTTCTGGTGAAGATTGTTTGATTCTTAAAAATAGTAATCATAAGTTCATTAGCTCGATTTTTAGCTTTTTAGAATGTCCTGCCATTGTTAAACCTGATTTTACTAAACCAAATGAATATAACGCTTTCTTAAAATCGGTCTGCGCGCAGAGGACTAACTTGTATTTTATCGATCCGAGCACGCCATTGTGTCAGGGTGAAAACTGCCGAGTAGTGACAGATGATAATCTTCTGATTTTTAGTGATGGTACCCATATGTCTTTATCAGGTGCTGAAATTGTTGGTGATTATATTTTAAATCAAATTAAGCAATAGCTTTTGCTTTTCATTTTAGCTAAAAACCTTTCTGTGTTAATGCAGAAAGGTTTTTTGATTGTTTGAATATTTGGGTTAAGCTGTGCTGCAGTATTAATGCGGCGTTATAGATGATATCTCTTTTGTGGTTAAAATCACTTAGCATTTTCTAAATATTGAATATTGTCATAATTAGCCCTTAACATATCAGCCAACAATTTAATGGTATTGCGGTAATGATATTGCATCATGCCTATGAACACTAACAATTTTCGACAAGATATTAATGGGCTGAGAGCTGTCGCTGTTTTAGCGGTATTGCTCTTTCATATGTTCTCGTATCTTAAGGGGACATCCTCCAGTTTTGACTACTTTGGTGGCGGCTATATAGGAGTTGATATCTTCTTTGTGATCTCAGGCTTCCTTATGACTGCGATCATAGTGAGACGACTTCAAGCAGGCACTTTTAGCGTTTGGGACTTCTGGAAAAGGCGTGCCTCACGTATCTGTCCGGCTTTGTTAGCTGTCTGCGTCTTGGTCTTGCTGGTTGGGTTCGTGATTCAACCGCCCTATGTATATGAAGAGAGCTGCCGCGAAGTCATGCGGGCCTTGCTCTTTATCAGCAACTTCTGGTTTGCACGTGATCAAGGCTATTTTGCTGATGCTGCAGTCAATAAGTCTTTACTTCATACTTGGTCGCTCTCTGTGGAGTGGCAGTTTTACCTAGTTTATCCACTGTTGCTCTGGGCTTGGGCTAAGTTCTGTTCGCTGCGAACCCTGCCACATTTCATAGCCGCGCTCTTTATCGTGAGTTTGGGCACATCTTTCGTGCTGACGGACAATAAGTCCTATTTCATGCTCTACACCCGTGCTTGGGAACTTTTGATTGGCGGCATCATCTTTACTCTACCTCCGCTCAAATTCAATCCTCCGCTTTCACTGTTTCTTGAAGTTACAGCTTTATTGGTGATCTTCTTGAATATGGCATTGGCCGAGCCGATGCAGGGATGGGAAGCCTGGCAGGTATTGCCTGGGGTAGTTGCTAGTGCACTGCTGCTGTGTCTTAAGGTCGAACGTTCATTGTTGTCCAATGTGGTCATGCAGTACATCGGTAAGATCTCTTACTCGATGTATCTTATTCATTGGCCGGTGATCAGTATTTGTAGCAAATTAGGATTGTTGCACCATTTTGTCTTGTTGAGCGGTTTCATCCTTGCCTATTCTGTCTTGTCCTATCATTTGATCGAAACAAAGCGCAGCTGGCATTGGGCAATTATGATCATTTATGTGGCAACAGGGGCTTTGGGGCAAGTGGGAGTACGCTATGATGGCGCAACCTACTTTAATGATAACTATTTGGGAGGCAAGAGTTATCATGAGACCTATTATGGTGGCAGAGATATTCCTGAGTTTGGTTCCATCTATCATGGTACGACGCCTGGTACAGATAAAGTAATGCTGATTGGAGACTCTTATATTCGGCAGTATGCTAATTACTTAAATCAGCAGAAAATACCGTTTGTAGGTGTTTTCTCTGACGGCCAAATGCAGTTTAATAATGTGCATGTATGGCCGGTTTTTAAGAAATTGCCTGATAGTGAGTACCAAATTTACTTTGAGAACTATAGTCGGGTTTTAGCTCAGACTAGCGCGTCTAAGGTAGTGATAGGTCACAATTGGCGTAACTACTTGTTGAACTGCAACTTAGGTGTTCAATATGGTGCACAACCACAGGAGCAAGAACAGCGCAAGCAAGCGGTGATAGCTGGAGTGCTTGATTTAGTAGATCACTATCAGAGTAAAGATTTTTATCTTATTGGTTTGCCTATCGTCGATCCGCGCGTAGGCGAAGATTGTATCTTGCTCAAAAATAGTCGTCATCCATTGATACGGGATATTTTCAGCTCCTTAGATTGTCCTCATATAATCGCAGCTGACTTTACTTTACCTAACCTAATCAATCAGTTCTTGCGTTCAATCTGTGAGCAGCGCTCCAATCTGCACTTCATCGATCCCAACGAAGCTTTGTGCCGTGATGGCTTGTGCCGCGTAATCACTGATGAGGAGTTATTGGTCTTTAGCGACGGGGCCCACCTATCGTTGGCAGGAGCTGCGATTGTGGGATCCTACCTTTTGGAGCAGCTTGCTGTTACTCAGGACTAATAATGGCCCACGCTGAGAGCGCAACCTTATTTGACGCTCTAAGCGTGGGGCTTTTTAGTTACCTGTACTATAGCTTGTTGGCGTAGATATGACTTTGACCAAGTGTACTGACGCCGCGTGTGCGCTTGTTGGGGGCAAAACGAGTGCGTTGGTGCCTGCGGGCATAAGTTTCGGAATTTGCGAAAGGGCTTTTAGTGTACAGCCGGATATTGCTCCAAGGCTTGTTTGAGTACTTCAAATGGCAGCCGCCGCAGATCGTCGCCGGTTTCAGTCTGGTCATGATCTAAGGAGAATACTTGGAGCGCCTTAGCGTAACCTGGACCCCACTGCACATTATTATCGTAACGACCAAAGGATAGACGGTTGTTGTAGATAGCGATCAAAGGAACTTCAAAGAAGCGCGCGGCATGAACAAAAGAAGTATCGACGGTGATGAGACATGCACAGCGGCCTACGAGCGCAAGGCAACGATCAAGCTCAGCAAACGGGCTGAAAATTACTTGAGGATAGTCATGGCGGAGCGCAGCATCTGTGACATTGAAGACCACGACACGGTGCGAACTGTTGTGTGTGAGGTAGTCAATGGTGCTGCGCACTACCTCGGGCGCTAAACAACGGAATTTATCTGAGGCAATCGGATTGAACAGGACAAAACCTGGTGCACCGAGCTCTTGGGTGAAATGATTGACCGCACTTAGACACTCAGGACTAAAGTGGATGTTGTACCGGTAATCTTCGATCGTAACTCCCAAGTGGCTGGCAGCATCCTTAAGCCGTTCCATCCAGTGGCAACCAAGCTCGTCGCGTGTGATGCTGAGATCAAAGAAACGCAGATCTTTCTGGTTAAAACCTATGGCATAGCGGTGAGTGATAGCTGTGAGTACGCGCATATCGCGCCCGATGTTTTTATCGGGGTCAGATATTAGTACCACGGCATCAAAGTTAAGCTGGAGGCTTAGCACGTCCTGACGGGAAGGCTTATCGGGCAGTACATGAAGCCCATCATTCTCAATCATGCCTTCGAGAATTTGGGCTGTTTTCTGATTGCAAATACAATGAACGCTGCGCCCAGCTTGGCGCATAGCGCTGATAAAGCCGGATACTACGATCGCATCGCCAATGCCTGTGCCGAGCATCATAATTGCGATGCTGTGACACTTGGGGAGCTCGCTTAGTGGCAGACGTACGCGTTTTTGTTCGTAAGCAGCACGATACCAAGCACGTTGAATGAAGTTGCGTAGCTCCCTGGTTTTGCGGATGCGCCAGTGATTGAGTCGTTTGAATGCGTTTGGCTTATGACTCATGAGTAAGCTCCTCTACTGTGCGCTTAACCTTGGAGGCGTTGCAGCAAGGCCACAGCTTCGCAGGCAATGCCTTCTTTGCGTCCGACAAATCCGAGCTTTTCAGTGGTGGTGGCTTTGACGCTCACCTGAGCAATGTCGCATTCAAGATCTTGGGCAATGCAGGCGCGCATCTGCTCCTTATATGGCTTGAGCTTGGGCTCTTGGGCCATAACCGTAATATCGACGTTGCCGATCACAAAGCCATGCTCTTTGACTCGGAGATAAGTGTCGCGCAGCAACTTGCGGCTATCAACGCCTAAGAATGCGTCGTCATTGTCAGGATAGAGCTCTCCGATATCACCTAGGGCTACGGCGCCTAACAGAGCATCGCACAGAGCGTGCAGCACCACATCGCCATCGGAGTGGGCGATCAGTCCACGCTCATAAGGCACCTTAACGCCGCCTAAAGTGCAGGGACCTTCCCCGCCGAAACGATGGACATCAAAACCATGTCCTACTTTAAAGAGGCAATCCATAGAGGTCATTCCTTTTCATTCTTGTCATGGCGCGATGTTAGCATTTTTGACTAGCCTGTGGGGCTTGCTGTGAGATGCTCTTTCTGTAAGCGTTTACGTAAGTTGCGCTAGCTGAGCGTTCTATCCTTCGATAAATGCCACATTTGTGGGCTCTTTTGGGAGTTTTATTTGGTGTCGTGATAACGCACACGTTTGCAAATTACGATTTAGCTCACAATTTTGGACAAAAGGAACTTTTGGGGCGGCACCTTTTCCCAAAAATGAGATCTACAAAGCCCTTTAGCGACATTCTTTTCATTACTATTAGCCAAACTAATCACGGAGCGTAAGTGCTGGCGCACTTGGCTCTGTGGGCTTACAGGATTGTTAAGTGGGGTCTCTATGAAGTTAAAGAAGCTGTGCCAAGCGGTCAGTGCTATCGCTCTTGCTACTACTGTTGGCGCTGTAAGCTCGTCGGCCTTTGCTGCTGATGACATCAAGATTGGTGTTTCGATTTGGTCCTCGACCGATGTATTAGGCTCTGACAGTAAGCGTATGCTTGATGCCGCCGCTGATGCCTTAGACATCGAACTCCAATACGTTGACCAAGGCCACGTTTCGGAGCGTGTTACTGCTTCGATTGAGCAGTTAGTTGCTGCTGGCTGCCAAGGCATCATCGTTTGCAACTCTGCTGATACTGAAATGGTTTCGGCCATTAAGACCTGCAACGACAACGAAGTCTATTTAGCTCAGTTCTATCGCATTATCTCCCAGAGTGCTAACCCTCAGATCTACAAGATGGCTGAGTCGTCGCCATACTTCGTAGGTGCTGTTCACGAAGACGAGCCTGCTAACGGTGAAGCCTTAGTTAACATCCTGTTAGAGAAGGGATGCCGCAATATCGGTCTGATTGGCTGGGAGCAAGGTGATGCTACTTGGCTGGGCCGTTGGGAAGGCTATCGTGCTGGTGTAGAGAAGTGGAATAAGGCTCACCCAGATGATCAAGCCAAGTTATCTGAGCCACAGTATGCTGGTACTTCCTCTGAGGGTGGTTCCAAGGCTGCTGAGGCTTTAATGGCTGCTGATCCAAGCTTGGACGCTTTAATCCCAGCTGGTGGTGGTGGTGACCCATTATTAGGTGCTGTTGCTGCTGTTGAGCGTGCCGGTAAGATCAACGACATCGCTGTAGTTTCGACTGACTTCTTACCTGATTTAGGCGAGCGTTTAAAGAACGGCTCGATGGCTGGTCAATCGGGTGGTCACTACTGCGATCCACTCTATGCCTTAATGCTGGTTTACAACGCAGTTAAGTCCGAAGGTGATTACTCGGGTCAATTCATCGACCTGACCTTCCCTTATCTGTTCGTATCCTCGCCAGAGGATTATGGCGATTACGACAAGTACTTCGAGCAGGCCCTTCCTTACAATGCTGAGGAAATCAAGGCTTTAGCTGCTATGTCGCTGGATGAGTTAAAGGCCGCTGCTGCTAAGCTCTCCATTGACGATGCTGCTGCCCGTGCTCAAGCTGCTAAGTAATTGCGTTAAGTACGTATTTTAGGTGGCATTCTCTGGATTGCCTCCTTCATAAAACCCGGATCTCCTAGCTGAGCGCCGGGTTTTATTATTTTCTTTTTCTATTTTTGCTCAGGAGGAAGTCGACCGCGTCTTGACATATAAACACGTAATCCCATTATTTTTATAACAAGACGACCTTTTCCGACTGTATGTCTGCGATAAAAATTTGGGTAACGCAGAAGGAAATTGAAGAAGAAACTTTGTAATATTTTAGGTGCTATTATATCTTGCAGTTGATAGCCATCTTTGTAAACTAAATAGCCAAACAATCGCTCGACCATATGAGCGAAGCCGGACTTATGATTGTTAGCTTCGTCGAAATTTTCTGATGTTAACTTTAAGTTTTGTAAAGATTGTAAAATATTGGCACGAACAATAAACATTGTCCCTGCAACAAAGCGGTATGGTAGAATAGGCCAATTATGTTGAGTTATAAATTTTTCTAAAAATATACTGGCAGCCTTATCTGGATCGTAGTTAGAGGTGACGATTGTTTTGTAGCATGATAACATGCCTGCTTGCTGATGGCTTTCTAGATGCGATATATGCTTGGAAAAAATGTTTTTTGATTGAGCAAATTGCATTAGTGCTAAGCGCCATTCGTTGCTAGCAAATACATTGTGATCAATATCTCGCTTTGTATGAAGTTTAACTATATAGCTATAGTTTGATAGATTGATTTGGTTAATTACCCTTATAAAGGGATATATGTCGTAACCAATGTTGCCAACTTTAATGAGTTTAGCTTGTGGAAAAGATGTATAAACGCTCTGCTTGAACTCTTCGTTATCGTGAGGTGACGTGATATAGATGTCATGAGCAAAATCTAGCATATTGTCTATAGTTGCTTTTATTTGTGACCATTGTGCTAAGTAATAAATATGTGCAATAATTAAGATTGGTTTCATAATAACTGATTTTGGTAATTATACTGAGGTTTGTTGTAGTAAAATTTTGTTAATTGTATTTGATATATATATAAAAATACGTTGACTATAACCTGTAAATTAAAATAATTTTATGAAATTATAGTCAACATATAATTGTAATTAGTGAGTGAGTGAGTGTTAGCGTTGCCAGTACCATTCTATGGTTTGCTGTAAGCCCGCTTCAAATGGTGTTTCTGCGCGCCAGCCTAATTCACGCTCAATCTTACTTGGATCGATGGCGTAACGTAGGTCATGGCCGGGGCGATCAGTAACGTAGGTGATGAGCTCTTTGTAGCTAAGACCGTTGGCTCGTGGGCATTTGTTATCGAGTATGGTGCAGATGGTTTGCACTAAATGTAAGTTGTTTTGCTCGTTGCGCCCGCCTACATTGTAGGTTTCGCCGGCACGGCCTTGGTGAAAGATTTGGTCGATAGCGCGGCAGTGATCGCCTACGTAGAGCCAGTCCCGCACATTAAGGCCATTGCCATAAATTGGGATAGGCTGCTCATTTAGGCAATTCTCAATAGTCTTAGGAATGAGCTTTTCACGATGCTGTTTTGGGCCATAGTTGTTGGAGCAGTTGGAGGTCGTGACGTTCAATCCGTAGGTGTGGTAGTAGGCGCGCACCATGAAGTCCGAGCTGGCTTTGCTCGCAGAGTAAGGTGAGTTAGGAGCGTAGGGGGTAGTTTCGGTGAAAAAGCCTTCAGATCCTAAGGTGCCGTAAACCTCATCGGTAGAAATGTGGTGAAAACGGCACTGCTCATAGCCAGGTTTCACTTGATGGGGGCCATTCATCCAATGCGCATAGGCTGCTGCCAGGAGGTTAAAGGTACCTTCAACATTGGTGGTTACAAAGATTTTTGGGCCAGTAATGGAATTGTCAACGTGGCTTTCGGCGGCAAAGTGAATTACGCCTCTAAAGTCATAGCGATAGAAGAGCTCGGTTAAGAGGTCGGCATCACAGATATCACCTTGGACAAATTCGTAGTTTGGTAGGCCAATGCAGTCTCTAAGATTGTCGAGGTTGCCTGCATAGGTGAGCTTGTCCAGGTTGACTACGTAGTACTGGGGATACTTACGGCAGAAGTAGGGGACAAAGTTGGAGCCGATAAAGCCCGCGCCCCCAGTGATTAAAATTGCTTGAGACACTGTTCTAAACTCTCTTGCCAATGTGGAATAGTGACGTTAAAGGTAGAGGCAAACTTGCTCTTATCAAGTACTGAATAATGTGGGCGTGCTGCCTTGGTGGGGTAGGCCGACGATGGTACTGGCAGTACAGCACAATTTTTGTGAGCACTAAACTTTACTACAGCATGGGCCAAGTCGTACCAGGAACAGACACCTTCGTTGCTGAAGTGGTAGATGCCTCCGTGGCCGTCGTAATTGGCAGCTGCTACGACTAAGGCAAGGGCTAAATCATGAGCCCAAGTGGGGCTGCCCACTTGATCGCATACTACCTTAAGCTCATTGCGTTCAGCACTTAAAGCATGAATGGTCTTCACAAAGTTCTTACCAAAAGCCGAGTACAGCCACGAAGTGCGCACAATGATCGCTGAAGGATTTTCTGCCAGGATAGCTTGTTCACCTGCAAGCTTGCTCAAGCCATAGACGTTAATGGGATCAGTATGATCCTCGGTGGTATAGGGCTTACAGCTTGTTCCTGAAAATACGTAGTCGGTGGAGACATGGATGAGTTGACAGCCGGTCGCGGCTAAATTTCGTGGTCCCTCACAGTTGAGCCGCGAGCAAGCATCCTTATCATCTTCAGCCTGCTCAACATTTGTGTACGCTGCACAGTTAATAATGAGCTTAATATCATGTACATTGACAAAATCATGCACTGCTCCAAGATCGCATATATCAAGCTCAGTATGGCCCATAGCCTGAGCTTCAGGCAATAATGCGCGGAGGCAGGTGCCTAATTGTCCTTTAGCGCCGGTAATTAAGATGTGCTTAGGATTGAGGTGCCGCAGTGCCTGTTGTGCGATATCTGCTAATGTTGAAGCCATACTTAAGCTTGTTCCAAGTTTAGAAGGTCTTGCAGGCTGTGAGCCTGGCGGTCTTTAGGGGAGGTAATTATTTTATCTTCAGGAATTGGCCACTTTACTCCAATTTCGGGATCATCATAGCGAATGCCAAACTCAGCCTCAGGACACCAGAAATTATCACACTTGTAAGAGAAAATAGCTTGTGCGCTTAAGACCGCAAAGCCATGTAAAAAGCCGCGCGGAATGAAGAGCATCTTTTGGTTGTCTGAGGAGAGCTTTACAGCTACGTGTTGCCCAAAGGTGGGAGAGTTGGGACGGGTATCAACGGCGACATCAAGCACTTCACCAGCTAAAACCCGCACTAACTTGGCTTGAGCGTGGGAGCCAAGCTGGCAGTGTAAGCCTCGGATTACGCCATAACTTGAAAGTGATTGATTATCTTGAACAAAATGAGTGGTGATGCCATGTTCGTGAAATTCGCGCTCGTTATAGCTTTCAAAGAAATAGCCGCGATTATCACCAAAGACCTTAGGTTCAATTAAAATAACATCAGAAATTTCAGTAGGTGTGAAATTCATAAACAAAACCAGTTAGAGCAAGAATAGGCCGCTCGGCCAAGCGACTATATTTATGAACAGTGTTACTGCAAAACGGACTGTTTAGCAATCTCCTTGCAGTACATTGAGTAGATAGTCTTTGTAGGCACCAGTAGGTAGCTTGCTGACTTGCTCCGCCAAGGTGTTTTTGGAGATAAAGCCGTGACGATAGGCAATTTCTTCCAGACAAGCGATCTTTAATCCTTGGCGCTGCTCGATGATCTGGACAAAGATGCTTGAGTCCATCAGACTGTCAGGGGTTCCGGCATCAAGCCAAGCGTTGCCTCGGTGCATTGGAATGACTGACAGCCTACCCTCTTGCAAATAGAGATTGTTAAGATCAGTAATCTCATATTCACCTCGGGCTGAAGGTCGCAGCTGTTTGACCTTGGTCACTACATCGTTTGGGTAGAAGTAGAGTCCGACAGATACAAAGTTGGACTTAGGGTGTTCCGGCTTTTCTTCGATCGATATAGCGTTTTTATTTTGGTCGAACTCGACTACACCAAAGCGTCGTGGGTTGGAGACATGGTAGGCAAAGATGGTAGCTTTGCTCTGACCATATGCAGCAACTTCATCTGCAAACTGATGTATTTGTTCGCCCATGTAGAAGATGTTATCACCTAAGATTAAGCAAACATTGTCCTGACCGATGAAATCAGCCCCGATTTTAAAGGCTTCTGCAATACCGTTAGGTTCAGGCTGTTCTGCATAGCTTAGGTGTAGACCAAAACTGGAACCATCGCCTAACAGCTTCTTGATATGAGGCAAGTCATGAGGAGTCGAAATTACTAAGATCTCCTTAATGCCAAAAAGCATTAGAGTTGATAAAGGATAGTAAATCATCGGCTTGTCATAAACAGGCAACAGTTGCTTGGATATGGTTTGGGTTAAAGGGTAAAGTCTTGTTCCCTTACCGCCAGCCAATAAGATTCCTTTCATAGAACACTCGCTTCTTATTGTGTAATCATTTGAAATATTGTAAAAAAAAACAATATTAAAAAAAAACGATTTAACGTGTATTGATACTTAGTGTCTTTAAAATTAATTAAAGATTAAGCTCGTGATGGTGCTCTAGTTTTAGTAATAAAACTTTTTCGTTGAAGCAGTAAACTTTGGTGCAGTTATATGTGCGACAAACAGTGAATAATCTAATGCGGCCAAAGAGTTTGTATTTGGTTCGTTCGGTTAAATGAAAACGGTACAACTGATATAGCTCTGGATGAGCAGTGCGTACCATGGCATAAATCGCTAAAGAGGAATTTCTCATGCGATCTTGTTGGCGATGAGACGTGTTCCCTTCATGGTCACGGTAAAGAAATAACTCCTCATCTAAATTATAAAATTTAGTGTAAGGAATCAGACGACAAAATAATGCATAATCTTCAGCAGGAGAGTACTGGGCTTCATATCGGATGTTGTGCTCTTTAAGTACTGAGTTACGTATCATACAGGCAGAGTGCTGGATAGGACACCCATGCATTAAACCCACTCTAATTTCTTTATCAGTACATGGAATGTTATATGGAGTATTGCTAACTATATTAAAACTTTGACAGCTAACTACGCCATAGTCAGGATGCTGATCTAAAAATGCAACTTGCTGTTCTAAGCGGGCTGGTTTAGATATGTCATCATGATCAAAAACAGCCAAATACTCGCCTTGGGCTAGCTCGAGTAAGCGGTTACGTGCATCAGAAATACCTAGATTAACCTCATTTTGGTAGTACTTGATTCGTGGGTCTTGGTATGACTTCACCACATCTTCCCGCCGCTCTTCCGGACAGTCATCTAAAATCAGAAACTCAAAGTCAGTATAGGTCTGATTGAGAATGCTTTCGATGGCCTCTCTTAGGTAGTTTTCAGGTGTCTTATAGACGGGCATAAGTACTGATACTTTAGGCATAGGACATCTCTGGATGGCTTAATGAGCGGTGCTCACATGCTGAAACTAGACTCGAACTAGAATCTGCGACCGTTTGCTGGGAGCATAAAAACAGCAATGGTCTATGGGGCATTATGCCATGATCTTCCCTGTCGGTTTGTGATTTAGGCTTTTTTATGCACATAAAAAAAAAACAGCCCCAATCTTTGGTGCGATTGGAGCTGAGTTTGAACCAAGATACGCTGCTCAAGCTAGGCACATATCAGCTGGGGTTATGGCAGCTAATCGTTTTTGAGCAATGCTTGAGTTTGTTTATTGGTCAATATTGTCCTTGGACAAAATGGTTGGGCCGCTGTGCTCGAGCTGGAATGGGTAATCAAGTGAGTAGTGCAGGCCGCGTGACTCGTGGCGACGCTGAGCAGAGCGCACGATGAGCTCAGCTACTTGCAACAGGTTACGCAGCTCTAACAGATTCTTGCTGACCTTGAAGTTGCTGTAGTACTCGCTGACCTCGCGCTTTAACAGATTGATGCGGTGCATGGCACGCTCTAAGCGCTTGTTGGTGCGGACAATGCCCACGTAGTCCCACATCATCAGGCGCAGCTCGTGCCAGTTGTGGGTAATGATGACCTCTTCATCCGAGTCGGTAACGCGGCTTTCATCCCAGGCTGGGATAGCCAGAGCCGAAAATTCTTCGTCGTCATCGTCTAAGTGCTTAAGGATGTTGCGGGCAGCGGCTTGGCCATAGACCACGCACTCAAGCAAGGAGTTCGAGGCTAAGCGATTTGCGCCGTGCAGGCCGGTGTAGGCAACCTCACCGATGGCATAGAGGCCTTGAATATCGGTGCGGGCCTTGTTATCGACCATGACACCACCGCAGGTAAAGTGAGCGGCTGGGACAATCGGGATTGGTTGCTTGGTGATATCGATGCCGACCTTTAAGCAGCGCTCGTAGATAGTAGGGAAGTGCTTCTTGATGAAGTCAGCTGGCTTGTGGCTGATGTTTAAGTACATGCAGTCGGCGCCAGTCTTCTTCATCTCGTGGTCAATGGCGCGAGCCACGATATCACGCGGAGCTAACTCACAGCGCTCGTCGTACTCTGGCATGAAGCGGGTGCCATCCTTGCGCTCTAAGGTAGCGCCCTCGCCACGCAGAGCTTCGGTTAAGAGGAAGTTGCGGTCGGCAGCGTTATAGAGCGTGGTTGGGTGGAACTGGTTGAACTCCATATTGGCAACACGGCAACCGGCGCGCCAAGCCATAGCGATACCATCGCCGGAGCTGACCTCAGGGTTGCAGGTGTATTGGTACACCTTGGAGGCACCACCAGAGCATAGGGCGACGAATCTGGCCTTAATGGTTTCGATGTGATCGCTCTTTTCATTTAAGACGTAGGCACCTAAGACGCGATTGCCTGGCAGATTGAGCTTCTTGGTGGTGATGAGATCGATGGCGTAACGATCTTCCAAAATGGTGATATTAGGGTTCTCTTTAGCGCGCTGTACCAAGGTCTCTTGGATCGACTTACCGGTGTGATCCTCTGCGTGGAAGATACGGCGGTGCGAGTGGCCACCCTCACGGTGCAGGTGATAAGGCGACTGCTCTTGCCCAGCAGCGCTCTCCTTGAGATCGAATGGAACACCAGCATCGATTAACCATTGGATCGAGTCGTGGGCGTGCTCAGCGACGTAACGTACTACCTTCTCATCGCAGATAAAGGAGCCTGCGATGCAAGTGTCTTTAATATGAGCCTCGATCGAGTCTTGATCGTCTTTAGGGTTATAGACACCGGCGATACCACCTTGCGCATAGTTGGTGGAACCGGCACAGACGTCAGATTTAGATAAAACGATTACTTTGGCTTTTTTAGCGATACCTAAGGCTAAAGTCAGACCTGCTGCGCCGCTGCCGATGATAAGGCAGTCTGTTGTGTAATCCATGGTAATTCTACCCAGTAAGACGAATGACACCAAAAAGAGACCATGCTTGGGGGCATTGTCTCAGTCGTGATTGAGGCGCGCTCCCAGCCAGGGGACGGTACCCAATCCTGTGAATTGTAAACAGCATATTAAGAGCAGAGCCTTTTGCACCAAAATGAGCGTTGGCTCTAGGGCCATAGTACTCTAAGCTGTTGGTTTGGCAAGACAGAATCAGGTCTGATGCTGGGTTGAGAACTTACTCGGCCCTAAGGAGACGCTATGGCTTTTGCCTTATACTGTGAATTTTGTGCCTAGCCTGTGGTTGTAACTTGTACGACAACGATCAAACTGTGCTTAAACGTGATATTTAAGCCATTTTGCGCTGTAGGTTAAGGGGCGGGCGCTTTAGGGTAAGAACTTCTGATTTGAGAATAAAAGCTGATAAATAAGCCATTTTGCTGGAGTTTGAGCTTTGTGAGCGGAACTTGAGCGTGCGGCTTGTGGGAACTATCTGCACTTAGGCTCGGTCTATTGGTTATAAGGGATGTTAGAAGGATTATGACTACTAGCGCTCAAGATGATACGCGCGCCCTCAGCGACCTTGCGATCGTCAAGCGGGTGCAGCAAGGTGACAAAGAAGCCTTCAACATCTTAGTGTTGCGTTATCAGTACAAGGTGTGCGATCTCGCCTATAAGTACGTCAACAATTACGTTGACGCCAATGATATTGCCCAGGAAGCGTTTATTCGCGCTTACCGTGCGATTGGCAACTTTAGGGGGGAGAGCTCCTTTTACACTTGGCTCTATCGCATCGTCACTAATGCAGCTAAGTCCTTTCTGGAACAAAACCAGAAGCGTCGCTACAGTGTCGATATCGATGCGCCAGATTTTGATAACCAACATGATGTGCGCGGTCAGCTGACCACTTTGGACTCGCCTGATGCCTTGATTGAGTCAGAAGAGCTGCAAAAAGTGATCACTGACGCGATGAATGCGCTTCCCGTTGATTTGCGCCGCGCCATCTACTTGCGTGAAGTCGAAGGCCTCTCGTATGAGGAAATCGCGCAACAGATGGATACACCGATCGGTACGGTGCGTTCCCGTATTTTTCGGGCACGCCAGTTTATCGAAGAGAAAATGGCGGAATTTGGGTGCTAACAAGAAGGCTTGGGGCAAGAAAGCGTAAGTCTTTTTGGAGAGCACAAGGTTTTTTGATCTAAGCTGCAGCTTGCTGTAGGTTAGATACTCTGGGGACTTAAGTCCTGCTTCAAGCTGCAAGGTCTGGTGCCAGCTTGAACCTTAAGAGGTCAGTAAAGCCTCTTGAGCAGAGACTTCTAAGTACAGTGCTCACTGTGCTGAGAGCTGACACCTAGACATTGTTTGGAGCAGACTATGCAACACCTGTCATCAAAAAAATACGAGCATCTTATGCACGCCTCGGAGGTTTTTGATGGACAAAACTATCAGAACCCTGAAGCCTTAGAGGCCTTGCGCGGCTCTGATGAGGTAAGTGCTGATGAGATGCATCGCCATTTAAAGCGCTGGTCTTTAATTGGTGCGGCTCTGCGCCATGAATTACCAGAGCGCATTGACCTTAACTTCTCCGACAAGGTTATGGCTCAGCTTGATGCTGAGAGCGCTTGGGTACCACCTGCCGAGAGTGCTTGGGTTCCACCAATTGAGTCAACGCGCGACTCTGATCTGCCTTCGATGTTGCAAGGTAAGTGGAGTAATCCAGGCCCATTGAGCGCCAACTCGGAGCAAAAGGTTGCTCACGAGTACGCATCCTTGGTTGCTAACCTCAATGCTCAACGTGCCGCAGTTGAGTTTGACCAAGCAACTTTGAACACCGCCCCGCACAAGCCAGCTCAGCGCCATCCAGTGCTGACCTTCAAGCGCGTGGGCTCATGGTTAGGACAAGCGGCGATCGCAGCCTCGGTGGCCGTGGTCGCGGTCGTGGGAGTTCAGCTGTACAACGCTTCGCAGCCTGAGCTCAATAACCCGGTAGCTACCAGTGCCGTGACTCAGGTGGGCCCGGTTAATGGCTTGAACCTCGCAAGCTATCAGAACTCTGATAACGACTTGATCATGAATCCTGAGCTCATGCCACAACAACCTCAAGTCAATACGCCAGAAGATCAAAATAAAGACTTGACTGATGCTGAGGTGCGCGCTGAGCAGAAGGCTGAGCTTGATCGCATTAACCTCTACGTCCAAGGATACATGCTCGAGACCGCCGCTAATTAAAGTCAAACTTTAAATAAGGTTCATGATTCAGCTCTTGTGTCGTAAGATGCAGGAGCTGAATTGCATTTGGGCGCAGTGAACAGTCTGCTTCAAGTGCTGATATAGGGTCAGATCAGGAAATCTTGCCGTGAAACTCAATCCCGAGCGTATCATCGTTAATTCTCATTCGGCCTTAGGCGACACTATGGAGTACCAGCCATTCTTCTTAATGCTGCGGACCATGTTTCCACAAGCTGAGATCCATTGCGTCTGCAACCAGAACACAATGCTCCTAGCCAAACTCATTCCAGGACGTCTGCGAGATGATGCCCGACTATGATTGCCCGCGCTGGGTAGCTAATGGTATGGGGCAGCTGGCCTCACGCCAGCATAAGCCGAGTGTCGGTATCAACCAATGTCGCTACCAAATTCTGCTTGAGAACTGGAAAGCCACCGACGAGAGCTATGAGCAGCATTACCAAACATTTGCTCAGATGTGCCGTGATTTTATCGCGCAACGCACCCTCAAGCTCATTGCTGCGCGTCAGCAGTAATCCTAGTGCCAGGGCTAAATTACGCTGAACTTGGTTAACCCTAAGTGAGCTTAGGTATCATAGGAGCATGAGCTTGCCGCTTTTTGGTGGGGCAAGCGCCTGCGGTAAAAGGTGGCATCATGCGAATTTTCCTCCAGCCTGAGTTTTTGCGCTTAAGTCGTAACTTCAGTGTGCCTGTGTTAGGTCTGCTGTTGAGTGTGACCTTGCCGGTTGGGGCTGAGGAAACTTATGACGCAAATGCTTCTTATGGCATCGTGGAGCAAGCGCCTGCGAGCACACGAAGCATGCCGTCATATGATGCTCCGGTGCTCGCTGGGCAAGGTTCAGTGCAGGATGAGGCCCCGGTTAGCTCGGGGCTATCGTGCATTGAATCATTTCATGAAACGCGCTCTAAGGTATTGGGTAATAATCTCCAATCGGTGTTGATGCTCTCGAGTACTAACGGCGTGGCCCCATATATCACTTTGCAGACTAAGAGTGATGATGACCGGCGCTATATCCTGTGGCAAACATTAAATGGCGAGATCCGTGGTTATGCCCTGCGCGATGGCAAAGGCTTTGACTACACCAATAGTGCCGGTACGCCACTGCCTTTGTCGTGGCATCCAACCTTGATTTGGGATAATCTCTTTAACTCCAACAAGGAGCCGCGCAACTATTCGTGCGTGCTCACGGGGCGCACTCGGGTGATGGGCAAGCGGGTGAGCTTACTGCGTTTGATCCCGCAAGAGGGCTTGCGCTATTCCTATATGATTGCCAAGGAAGATGAGTCGGACTTCCCGGTTGAACTTACCATCATTGACCATGAGGGTAAGGTCGCCTCGCGCTTGACCGTGATGGACAGCCGGATCATCACGGGTGTAACTTTCCCGGTAAGCGATGATATCTTCGATCGGCTCGAGCAAACTCAACTGCCGATGCCAAGTGCCTTGGGGCAAAACTCAAGCTTAACCGGGACTATTCATGAGGGCGCTGCCACTGCAACCCAGGAAGCGCCGCAAGGTAGCTGGCAAGCTCAAAACTTCAAAGATCGGGTGGCAAGACAGGGCCCAGCGGCCGGAGGTCGTGATAACTCAATTCAATTGGTTTTACCAGAACCAACTGAGAGTGCAGGTGCCACCGTGGACGGAGGTGGTTTGAGTGATGGGGTGCAGAGCCGTCATGATCTTAATAATGCGGTGGCGTTGAAGCGGTGGCCTGAACTTAATATCCCAACCGTCTATAATATCGTGGCCGAAGGTCGCTTTGATGAAGGCGGTCAAGACTGCATTTATCAGGAGTACTCGGATGGCCTGACTTCGTTTCGGGTGTATCGCAATCGTGTGACTACGATTTATTATCCGGTTCTGACCAATGGCACGATCAGCATTGTGCGCAAGCAAAACAGCCGCTACGAGTACTCGGTAGTAGGTGAAGTGCCCGTCAACCTTGCTGAGTTTGTCTTAGCCCGTATTGGGGCGCAATAAACGAGATCTTGTTACCTTTCTTTTGCTGTTAAGAGCTCAATGCCATGAAGCTAAAGTTTTTCGTCATTAATCTCAAGCGTTCGACGGAACGCCGTAAGCTCATGTGTGAGCACCTTGATAAATACGGTGTTGATTATGAGATTTTTGAGGCTACCGACGGGCGTGCTTTAACCGCAGAGGAAGAGCAAAAGGTTGGGACTTCCGATCAGGTGATCTTGGAGATGGCCGGTGGTCGTAAGTTTATGGTTAAAGATAAGATGAGTCCTGCTGAGATTGGCTGTGCTCTGTCGCATCTGCGTCTTTATCAACACATCTTGGATCAAGGTTTAGAGCGAGCCGTGATCTTAGAGGATGATGAAGTGCTAAACGATGACTCATTCTTAGCGCTTAATAATCTCAATGTAATTACCGAACCTTGGGATGTGGTGCACTTCTCCGCTGTGTCAGGTATTAAAAATTTACCTTGCTCTCGTAAGTACTATTTTGATAAAAAGCGCGATATGTACTTTTCACGTACCGGTATGCATAACGCCACCTTGGATGCGATCTTCAATCGCCGTCGCATTTGCTTTGGTGCCGTATTTTATGTGGTAACTCCGAGGGCTTGTGAGGTCTTATTGGAGAAGGGATACCCAGTGCGACTGGTCTCTGATTATCTGTTAGGTATGATTGGCTACCATAATTTGCGTACCTTCGTGGCCTATCCAATGGGTCATTATTGGCATGCCAATGATGAGTTTGACCGATCCACTATTGGTGATCGCCCAGAACATCACATTGTGCGCTTATAATAGCGGGTTCTATCTGATTTAAGCTTTAGTGACAGGACGCGGTAGGCGTCCTTTTTGGGTTTTGGTTGTAGCACAGTTTTTTGGGTTTGTGCTGTTTGAGGCTGGGTGCCTCGCTTAGGTTTAGGACGGTATGGCAGACACTTTTGACCAAAGTTTAGTACGTAACTTCTCGATTATTGCCCATATCGATCATGGCAAGTCGACCCTCTCGGATCGCTTTATCCAAGAGTGCGGCGGCCTGTCTGATCGTGAAATGCAGGCTCAGGTGCTCGACTCGATGGATATCGAGCGTGAACGTGGTATTACCATTAAGGCTCAGGCCGTGACCTTAAAATATAAGGCCCAAGATGGTAAGACCTACGAGCTCAACTTCATCGACACTCCAGGTCACGTGGACTTCTCCTATGAGGTCTCGCGCTCCTTGTTTGCTTGCGAAGGTGCCCTCTTGGTCGTGGACGCAGGTCAAGGCGTGGAAGCGCAGACTTTGGCCAACTGCTATCAGGCCATTGAGCTTGATCTCGAGGTCATCCCGGTCTTAAACAAGATTGATTTACCAGCCGCTGATCCTGAGAAGGTTATCTTTGAGATCGAAGATATCGTAGGTCTGGAGGCCCATGACGCCTGCCGTTGCAGCGCTAAGACCGGTGTGGGCGTGATTGACGTACTCGAGCGTTTAGTGCACTCCATTCCTGCGCCTAATGGTGATCCAAATGCTCCGTTGCAAGCCTTAATTATCGACTCGTACTTTGATGATTATTTAGGCGTAGTGTCCTTAGTGCGGGTTAAGAATGGTACCTTGCGCAAGGGCGATAAGATCAAGGTTATGAGCACGGGCCAGGCTTGGGAAGTGGAGCGTCTTGGTATCTCCACGCCAAAGCGCGTTGACGTACCGGTATTAAACTGCGGTGAAGTAGGTTGGGTGGTCTGCGGTATTAAGACCATTCACGGTGCTCCGGTAGGCGATACCATCACCCATGCCCGCAATGAAGCAGCCGCCCCGCTGCCTGGCTTTAAGAAGGCCAAGCCTCAGGTCTATGCCGGTATGTTCCCGGTTGATACCGATGATTACAACGCTTTCCGTGACGCCTTAGATAAGCTCTCGCTCAACGACGCCTCGCTCTTCTTTGAGCCTGAGAACTCGACCGCATTAGGCTTTGGTTTCCGCTGCGGCTTCTTGGGTATGCTCCATATGGAGATTATCCAAGAGCGCCTCGAGCGTGAGTACAACTTAAACCTCATCACTACGGCTCCAACCGTAATCTATGAGATCTTGCTGACCTCAGGTGAGGTGACCCACATCGACAGCCCTGCCGCGCTGCCACCAATCAGCAATATCGCTGAGATCCGCGAGCCAATCGCGGAGTGCCGCATGTTAATGCCATCGGACTACGTTGGCGCGGTTATGACCCTGTGCCAAGAAAAGCGCGGTGTGCAGACCTCGATGGTCTATCACGCCGACCAAGTGGCCTTAACTTATGAGTTGCCGATGAGCGAAGTCGTGCTCGACTTCTTCGATCGCTTAAAGTCGACCTCGCGTGGCTATGCTTCGCTTGATTACAGTTTCAAGCGCTTTGAGCGCGGCGACTTAGTGCGTGTGGACATCTTGATTGCCGGTGAGCGCGTCGATGCTCTGGCGATCATCGTGCACCGTTCGATTGCCCAAAGCCGTGGTCGTGCCTTAGTCGAGAAGATGAAGGAGCTGATTCCGCGCCAGATGTTCGATATCGCGATTCAAGCGGCGATCGGCGGCCAGATTATTGCGCGCTGCACGGTCAAAGCGCTGCGCAAGGACGTGCTGGCTAAGTGCTATGGTGGTGATATCACTCGTAAGCGCAAGCTCTTAGAGAAGCAAAAGGCCGGTAAGAAGCGCATGAAGCAATTAGGCCGCGTGGAAGTACCACAAGAGGCCTTCCTGGCAATTCTCAAGGTCGGTAAGGACTAACCCTGACCCAGCTTGGGTTGGGATAAGCCAATCCCGCCCTTTTGGGGCAGGATTGGCTAAGTTCATCCTGACTTGGCTGGTACAATCTAAACCTATCCCAGCTGGGATAAGGATATTTCAGGCTCACTCCAGATAGGAGTGGGGCAATACAGGCCCATCCTGATTGGGGTGGGAAAAAGAGTTATGAACACCTTTTCCTTAATCTTAGTTATAGCCACCGTGGTGACGGGCCTGTTTTACGTCTATGACGTGATCAAGCAACGCCCGCAGCGTAAGGCCAATCTCAAGCGGGCCTTAGAGCAATGCCCGACTTTAGGCAAAAGAGAGCAACGCGAGCTGCGTGAGGGCTCAGGCGTGGTGGTTCAGATCGCAGGTCTGTTCCCGATCTTGCTCATCGTGTTCCTCTTTCGCGCCTTTATCTACGAGCCGTTTCGTATTCCTTCAGGATCGATGGAGCCGACCTTAGTCGCAGGTGACTTTATTGCGGTCTCCAAGTGGTCCTACGGTATTCGCAATCCTCTAACCAACAGTGTCATGATCGAAACGGGTAAGCCAGAGCGCGGTGATGTCGTGGTCTTTAAATATCCTGAAGACCCAAGTATCGACTATATCAAGCGCGTGGTGGGCCTGCCGGGCGATGAGGTGATCTTTGCTAACAAGCGCGTCTATCTGCGCAAGGCTTGCAATGTCACCGCAACCCCAACTGCGATTGAGAGCACGGCTAGCAAGAGCGCTTGTGATTCGCCTGAGGCCGTTAAGCTCGAAGAGCTGGGTACTATCACGCATGAGGGCGGCACGTACTCCGAGAACTATTTAGTCTTTAAGGAGCTCTTAGGTAACCAGCCGCACCGCATTCAGATCAATCCACGGGTTCCTGATCTCTCGCAGTACTATTACCGCCAGCAAGGGGCGATGCGTGGTTCTTGGGTAGTACCAGAGGGCCATTACTTTGTCATGGGCGATAACCGCGACAACAGTAAGGACAGCCGTTTCTGGGGCTTTGTCCCAGAGGAGAATCTGGTCGGGCGCACCGTCGGTGTCTGGCTCTCGTTAGAGTTCAGCAACGATCCTGACCGCCTCCTGCCTGACTTTATCCCAAGCGCCATTCGCTTTGAGCGCATGGGCGGCTTAGAGTAAGCATAAGCTTGGTGGGCCTAGGCCCACTAAGTGCACCGTGCTGAGATTTGTGCTTACTGTGCTTGCTGTGCACAGCACGGGGCGAATTTGTGCGACAAATGGCGTAGATTAGCCTTTTCGTGCCGCAAATAAGGCGCAAAAACATCAGGCTTGCTATACTATGCCTTATGTGTCGCCAGCAAGTGCTGCGTGACGAACAAGGCTCAAGCCCTTTGGGGCGAGCCTTAGTGTAAGCACCTTAGTGTGCACCCTATAGCCCTTCAGTCCAGACCGACCAAGGATGGAAGTTTTAGCTTACTTCTTGCGCGGTGGCGGTGCTCAGCGCAAGCTTGAGGCTTGCTCTGCTGCGATGGGGGGTTATAGGGTGAGCACTTTTTGCACACAGGCAAAGAGATGATCAACGATTCCAGTTTTCTGCATCGTATCCAACACTTAGAGCAAACGATTGGTTACTCCTTTCAAAATATCGCGCTCTTAGAGCAGGCGCTGACGCACCGCTCCTTTGGTCCCCACCACAACGAGCGTTTGGAGTTCTTGGGCGATTCGATCTTAGGCATGATTATCGCCAAGGAGCTCTTTGCTCAGTTCCCAGATAGCCCTGAGGGCGATTTAACTCGCATGCGCTCGGTCTTGGTGCGTGAAACCACCTTAGCTGAGCTGGCGCGCGAGTTTAAGATCGGCGATTGCTTGCTCTTGGGCCCAGGTGAGCTCAAATCAGGCGGTTCGCGCCGTGATTCGCTCTTAGCGGACGCTGTTGAGTCCATCATTGGCGCTATCTTCTTAGATAGCAATGAGCACTTTGAGATTGTGCGCCAGCTGGTCTTAACTTGGTTCCATGAGCGCCTCTTGGCGATTAATCCAAGCGTTTCGCAAAAGGATCCTAAGTCGGCGCTGCAAGAGTACTTACAGTCGCAACATAAGGAACTGCCGGTCTATCGTATCGAGAACATCATTGGCACGGACAATAACCAAGTCTTTGAGGTCTCGGTGGTGGTTCAAGACATCAAGCAGGTATTCCATGGGCGCGGCTCGTCGCGTCGTCGTGCCGAGCAAAAGGCCGCCAGCATTGTGCTCGATTACCTGCGTACTCATCCCTTAAGTTAAGCTGATAGTTATCAGTTCAACCTTTTGATTCCAGCCGCCGTGCGCGGCTTAATGCGTTTTCACTAGCCCAAGCTGCCCCTTCCTATAATTTTCCTATTGCGCAGGACAAGGCATCGGGGCTTGCTTGCAACTACCAAGATCTTGGTAGTCCCAGCCTAGAGCCTTGTCCTGCGTTCATCGAGGAATTTCTTGTTGGAAGAGACGAAGTTTGGTTTTGTCGCGATTGTCGGCCGTCCTAATGTGGGCAAGTCGACCTTAATGAATCACTTAATTGGCCAAAAGATTTCGATTACCTCGCGTAAGCCGCAAACGACGCGTAACCGCGTCTTAGGTATCGATACCGATGGCCCGTATCAGACCGTCTATGTCGATACCCCAGGTCTGCACAAGGTTGAAAAGCGCGCGATCAACCGCTTGATGAACCGTGCCGCAGAGTCGTCCTTAGGTGATGTCGAGCTGATCTTATGGGTAGTCGACGCCACCTCGTGGACTGATGACGATGACATGGTGCGCGGCAAGTTAGAGCAGGCCCACGCTCCGATTGTGCTTGTGATCAACAAGGTCGACAAGATCGCCAATAAAGAGAAGCTCTTACCTTTAATCGACCGCCTCCAGAACACCTTGAAGTTCAAGGACATTATTCCAGTTTCGGCCTTAAAGGGCAGCAACTTACAGGTGTTAAAGGACATGATTAAGGCCGTGTTGCCTGAGGGCCCACACCTGTACAGCGACGATAGCATCACTGATCGCCCAGTGCGCTTTATGGTGGCTGAAATCATCCGCGAGAAGCTGATGCGCCAGATGGGCGAGGAGCTGCCGTACTCCGCTACCATCGAAATCGAGCAATTTGCCACCAATGACAAGGGCGTGACCACGATTCACGCCGCGATTCTGGTGGAGCGCAGTGGCCAAAAGAAGATGGTGATTGGCGCTAAGGGCGCCCGCATCAAGCTCATTGGCTCCGAGGCCCGTAAGGATATCGAAAAGCTCTTGGAGACCAAGGTCTATCTTGAGCTCTTTGTGAAGGTCAAGGCGGGTTGGGCCGACGATGAGCGCGCCTTAAAGAGCTTAGGCTACGCAGATTTTGAGGATCTCTAAAGCCGCAAGGAGGGGGTGATGGCGCTGATCGAGCGTGAGCCGTGCTATATCTACAGCATGCGCGAGTACCAAGAGCACAGCCTGATTTTGGAGGCGATCTCGCTCAATCTGGGCGCGATTGCGATCTTGGCGCGCGGCGCTAAGCGCCCGGATTCACCCCTACAAGGTCTGTTTCAGCCTTTTACCCCATTGCTCCTCTCGCTGCAGCTGGGGCAAAAGGGTGATCTGTACTATCTCAAGGACTATGAGTACTGCCCCGGCGGCTATCATTTCGCGATCCCCGAGTCCTTTTGCGCCTTCTATCTCAATGAGCTCTTGCACTTGCTCTACCACGGCAAGGAATCAGACAAGCTGCTCTTTGGCCATTACATCGCCACTCTAGAGGCGATTGAGCATAAGGACAACATTGAGCATCATCTGCGCAGCTTTGAGCTCCATTTGCTCAAAAGCCTAGGCTACGCTATCAGTCCCTTAGATGAGCAAGGTGAGCCGGTCAAGGCCGACCAAAGCTACAGATTTTGCTTTGGTATAGGCTTCGTCGAGGTGGATCCGGAGTTCATGGCTCAGGTCATGCGCACCCAAAGTCAAAAGACCACAGCGGCGCCAGCACCTGTGCCGCAGCCCGAGACGGGCGCGGACAACGCCATGCTCTTTGCTAAGTCCAAGATTCGCGGCCCTAAAATGGCCGAGTCGAGACCAAGCCAAGCCCCTGGCCAAGAGGCCTGGGTTAAGCGCGCCTTAGAGCAAGGCTTTTCCAGTAGTGTCATCCAGCGCTATTACGAGTACGGAGCTGATCTCTTAGGCCCAATCCTGACCGGCGCTGAGATCCAAGACATTGTAAGTTTAGAGTGCAAGCTGCCGCACAGCGCTCATAACGCCAAGCTCTTAACTGCAAGCGTGATCAACCGCCTCACCGGTGGCGTTGAGCTCAACAGCCGCAAGCTCTACCGTGAATACTTGCACCTGTGTAAGCAAAAGCAAGCTGCCGCTCAGGCGCCCGCTCCGACAGCACCTAAAGCAGCACCCGCCCCGGCTCCAGCGGTCGCTACGGCCGCAACGCCTGCTCCAACTCAGGTGGTTGCTCCAATGGCGCCAGCGCCACAGCCAGCGGCAAGTGCCGTTGCAGCGCCCGCCCCATCAACTGTACCAACGAAGCCTCAAGTGACCGCTCCGGTGGCTTCAGCTGGGCCTGAGACTAATCCAGTGCCTGTAACGTCCTTAGAGACTGCTGAACCAACTGTTGAGGATGAGCAAGGTGCGGGCGCCGAGGCGGCTCAAGCTGGCCAGGATGAGACTGAGGTCTCTTCCTCCTTAGAGACCAGTGCCACTGCTTTTGAGGGTGAAAGCGATGGGCCTGTTGAGACTGAGGCTAATCCAGTGCCTGTAACGTCCTTAGAGACTGCTGAACTTACGGTTGAAACTGAGCAAGTTGCGGGCGCTGATGAGTCTCAATCTAGCCAGGATGAGACTGTTGTTGCGTCACCAGAGTTAGAGACTGAGGCCACTTCCTCCTTAAAGACCAGTGCAACGACCTCTGAGGGTGAAAGCGAGGCTTCTGTTGAGCCTGAGGCTAATCCAATGCCTGTAGCGTCCTTAGAGAACGATTCTGCGGTTGAGGTCGAGCAAGGCGCGGGCGCTGATACGGCTCAAGCTAGCCAGGATGTGCCTGAAGCGTCCTTAGAGACCAGTGCAACGACCTCTGAGGGTGAAAGCGAGGCGTCTGTTGAGCCTGAGACTAATCCAGTGCCTGTAACGTCCTTAGAGACTGCTGCACTAGCAGTTGAGGTTGAGCATGTTGCGGGCGCTGAGGCGACTCAAGCTAGCCAGAATGAGACTATTGAGGCATCAACCGATTCTGAGGCTTCAGCTGAACTTACTGCCAAGGTTTCAAAGAAAGCTAAGAGCACTAAGTCTGTTAAACGCAAGTCCAAGAAAACTGCTTTAGTCGCAGAGTCCGATTCAGATGTGGCCAATATGGCGCCGGAGGAGTCGCTTGCTTCTGAGCTCGCTGAAGCTCCGGCTAAACCTAAACGTTCGACCAAGGCTAAGTCATCTAGTGGTGCTAAGAGCAAGTCCACTTCAGCTAAAGGCACTAAAGCTAAAGCCAGCTCAAAGCGCTCGGCGCGTCAGCGCGCGTCTGAGGTTACGGGCACGGTTGAGTCTTCACAGCAGGAAGAGCCTGAACCGGTAGTGATTACTCAGGGCCCTGAGCTTGAAGCCTTGGATGATGAGTTGTTGATCTTGGCTCCCCAGGAAGTAGAGCCGGAGGCGCCGGTTAAAGTCAAAAAGCTAAAAAAGCTAACAAAGGCTCAGCTTAAAGCTAAGGCTAAAGCGGAGGCTGAGGCACGGATTGCAGCCGAACAAGAGCGTATGGCGACCTCGCCTTATGATGAGAGCATGCTTATGACGCTTGATGCCAGCCTCAATCGGCGGCGGCGTAAGAAGCCGGCAGTAAAACAGTAGGACCGGGCACGATTTTTTAAGACTGAGCTGGGGCTCAGTCAGGGAAAGGGATTTTAATGGTAAATATCTACAAGCAAGAGAAGAAAACGGCCGCACCGAAGGCCTTTGAGACGCAATGCTTGAGCCTCGATATCTTAGGTCGCGGCGTATGCAAGCATGAGGACAAGGTCTATTTCATTCCAGGTCTGTTGCCCGGTGAGCGTGCCCGCATTTTACCTACCGTGGACGCCGATAAGACCGCCTCAGGCGTGATCACTAAGCTGATTGCCGCTGCGCCGGAGCGTGTTACCCCTTGCTGTGATCACCAAGATGCATGCGGCGGCTGTCCCCTGATGCATGTGCCGCCACAAATGGCCTTTGATGCTAAGGTCCAAGGCGTGGCTAAGCTCTTAGTTAAGACCGTGCTCCAAGGTACCTTGGAGGCCAAGTCCGGTAAGGCGAGCGCGGCGGTTGGCTCATCGCGCTTAGGGCGCAACAGCACCATCAAGCAAGCGCTGGCGCAAAAGCATGCTGCTGCAAAGAACGCAGCTCGCGCCTCGGAGCTGGCGGCCTTAAGCCGTGAGGCTGCAGCTAAGGTCGGTGCCCCCAGCTTTACTGAGACGGGCTCTACTACGGGGTATCGCCGCGCCTGCCGCCTCGCGATTCGCGCTGATCACGGCAAGCTGTACTTGGGCTTTCGTAAGGATAAGAGCTCAGAGCTCGTGCCAATTTCATCGTGCGCCGTGCTCACTGAGCGTTTGAATGCGCTTTTAGGACCTTTGACCGTCCTGGTTAACACATTGGAGCAAAAGAAGAGCATCGGCCATGTCGAGCTGTTAGATAGCGACCTTAAGGTGGCGGTACTGATGCGTATGACCCAAAAGTTGACTGCGGCCGATGAAGCTGCGCTGATTGCCTTTGGGCGTGAGCATGACCTCGCTATGTTTGTTTTGGAGCCGTATAAGCAGCTTGATGACAGTGATGTGCTGCGAGAGCGCTTGCTCGGGTCAGAGCCAGTTGAATCAGGCTTTGCTGAGGCCGAGCAGCAGATTATGGTACAAAGCTTAGGCAGCAAGATCTATTGCTCGCCAAGCTGCTTTGTCCAGGTCAATGCGGCTATGAATAATGCCATGCTGCGCCGCGTAAGCGAGGCGGTGGCACCTCATGCTGGGCAAAAGGTACTCGACTTGTTCTCGGGCCTTGGCAATTTCTCCTTGCCTTTAGCGGCGGCAGGCAGCTCGGTGGTGGGCGTTGATATCGTCTTTGATATGGTGCGCCGCGCTAATGCCAATGCGGCGGTCAACGGTGTCGCTGAGCGTGCTAAGTTCTATGTCGCTGACTTAGAGGAGCCTTTTGAAAATCAGCTCTGGGCTAAGGATAAGTACGACGTCGTAGTGATGGATCCTGGCCGGATGGGCGCCAAGCGTGCGGTACAGTTTATGGGTAAGCTGCAACCTGCCAAGATTGTCATGATTTCGTGCAATCCTTTAGCGGCGGCGCGCGATTGTTCGCAATTGCTCAGCTCCCACTATAAAATAGAGACGTGGGGTGCTTTTGATATGTTCCCGCACACCAGTCATGTGGAGATTATGCTGGTCTTCACCCGCGACTAAAATAAGTGCCTGGATTTTTTTGGCATGAAGGAGTACTGAACGATGGTGGCGTTACGAGACACGCACGAAGCGTCTTTTGATTTTGAGGCGTGGGCCGATAAGCTCAATCTGCCTGCCGAGCAAAAAGAGAAGCTGCAAGAATGCCATACTTACGTCGTCTCCTGCATGCACAAGCAGGCCGAAAAGCAGGCCGCCGAGGCTAAAAAAGTCGAAGAAGGCGAGGCCAAGGCGGACAAAAGCGCGGAAAAGAGTGCCGATAAGGGCTCAGAAAAGGGCCTAGGACTGGCGCGGGCTAAGCTCTTAGATGAAAAGAGCATGACCAATCTCTCGGCGGAGATTATCTCGATTTTGATGACTCTGAATATGGATTTGGAGTCACTCATGGTCGCCTTCTTGTACCCGGCCTTCGAGGCTAAGGCGCTCGATTTAGATGAGGTCGAGGCCAAATTTGGCTTGAGTATCAGAAAGCTCTTACTCAAAGTTAAGGATATGGAAGCCATTCGCTTCTTACAAAACCTCAACTCGAGTAAGGGCGCTGAGGCCCAGGTCGACCGCGTCCGTCGCATGCTCTTGTCGATGGTCGATGATGTGCGCGCCGTAGTTATCAAGCTGGCCGAGCGTATTGCGGTGATCCGTGCTGCCAAGCACGCTGATGATGAGACCAAGCTCGCGATCGCCCGCGAGATTGCCAATATCTACGCCCCGCTGGCTAACCGCTTGGGTATCGGTCAGCTCAAGTGGGAGCTTGAAGATCTCGCCTTCCGCTTCCTCCATAACGATTACTATAAGGAGATTGCGCGCGACTTGGGTGAGAAGCGCGTCGAGCGTGAGCGTTATATTGAGAACTTTGTGGCGGAACTGCGTTCCTTGCTCGAGCAAAACGGGATTAAGAACGCCGAAGTCTATGGCCGTCCGAAGCATATCTACTCGATTTGGCGCAAGATGCAGCGCAAGCATCTGCCGTTTAGCGAGCTCTACGATGTGCGTGCGGTACGCGTGATCGTGGACAAGATCGAGGACTGCTACGCTGCCTTGAGTATCGTCCACAGCCGCTGGTCCCATATCGAAAAAGAGTTTGACGATTACATCGCCAATCCAAAGCCTAACGGCTATCAGTCGATTCACACCGTGGTCTATGGTGATGGCAACAAGGTGGTCGAAATTCAATTTCGTACCAAGGACATGCACCAAATGGCCGAGCTCGGTGTGGCCGCGCACTGGAAATACAAGGAAGGTGGCGGCTTAGGCTCGGGTGTGGAGCAGCGCATCAATTGGCTGCGTAAGCTCTTAGCGTGGCGCGACGATATGGTCGAGTCCGGTGCCCTGCTCGATGAGTTCAGAAAGCAGGTCTTCGAGGATCGCGTTTACGTCTTCACCCCACGCGGTGAGGTTGTGGACTTACCAACCGGCGCGACCCCGCTTGATTTTGCCTACCAAGTGCACACTATGGTGGGTCACCGCTGCATTGGCGCTAAGGTCGATGGGCGTATTGTCCCTTACACCTACAAGCTCAAGACCGGTGAGCAGGTGGAGATCATCACGCAAAAGGAACCAAACCCATCGCGTGATTGGATCAACGCTGATAATGGCTATCTTAAGACCTCGCGTGCCCGCGCTAAGGTTATCAATTGGTTCCGCAAGGTCGACTACGATAAGAACCTCGCCGCCGGTGACGATATCTTAGAGCGCGAGGTAGCCCGCCATGGCTTGGGTCTTAATAAGGACCAAGTAGCCTCGTTCTTAAAGGAGAAGCTGTCGCGCTTTAATGTGAAGTCGGTCAGCGATATCTACGCCGGTATTGGCGCCGGTGATATCAAGGTCAACCAGATTATCTCCTTCCTTGAGGAGCGGGTCTTCAAGCGTGATAGCAATACCAAGGAGCTAGAGCTGCAATCGCTCATCTCCGAGAAGACCAATCAGCAATTGCTGACGCGCCACGCCAACCAAAAGGGCCGTATCGTGGTCGACGGCATCGGCACGATGATGACCCATATCGCCAAGTGCTGCCAACCGATCCCTGGTGATGACATCATTGGCTTTATCACCCAAGGGCGCGGTATCTCGATTCATAAGGCCAGCTGCTCGCAGCTCAAGGGCCTGATGAAGAAGAATCCGGAGCGCGTGGTTACAGCGCAATGGGGCGATGACGCCAACGCCAATGGCTTTACCGTCACGATTAAGGTGGTAGCTTCGGACTATCCTGGTCTGCTGCGTGACGTCACTACGGTCATTGCCAATGAGAAGATCAATGTCTTAGGCGTGCGCTCGCACACCGATCGTCAAAAGGATCTCTCGATTATCGACATCGACATGATGATCGTGAACCTGCCTGCCTTGACCCGCGTCTTAGGCAAGCTCAACGAGCTCAAGCAGGTGCGCTCGGCCGCGCGCGTTTAGACCGCAGCCTGCGTTTAGTCAGTTACTTGCACGGGCCGCCTCAAGCGGCCCGCACTGAGAACTCTAGCGCTTGGCTAAGCACACCGCACAGCGGCGGCCTCTTTAGCAGCGTGGGGCGAGATAGCTTAACAGCGCCTTGGTTAAGAGTAGGTCGCTCGGCTGGGTCAGCTTAAAGTTTAACGGCGATCCTTCCACCATCAGCACCTTGTGCCCTAAACGCTCCATCGCTGAGGCCTCGTCGGTGAGCGTGGCTTTGAGCTTGAGCCCTTGCTCAATGGCGCTGATAAGTTCCTCGCGCTTAAAGAGCTGCGGGGTGAGAGCGCGCAATAGATGCTTGCGCTCTAAGGTGCAGTCAATAGTGGCTTGGTCTCCGCCCGTGACGCTTTGGGCTTGCTTAACCGTATCGGCCATTGGGGCTACTAAGATACCGCCGCAGTGGCTTGGGCTACCCTGCTGGGTGCGGGCCACTTGCAGTAAGAGTTGCTCGATGTCAGCCAGGCTGATTAAAGGGCGTGCCGCGTCATGCACCATAACCCAGGGAGTACGCGCTGCTTTTAAACCGGTGAGTACACTGTCCACGCGCTCGTTGCCGCCGTTGACGCGCTCAACCCGCTTTAAGTCCACCAGACAGGTGTATTTATAGTAAGGGTCGTCAGGCGAGAGCGCCACAATCACATTGTGGACAAAGGGGCTGGTTAAGAGCTTGAGCACGGTGTGTTCAAGGACGCATTTGTCATCGAGCTTGAGGTACTGTTTAGGTACTTCCGCGCCCATGCGGGAACCAATGCCCGCCGCCGGTACCACCACGTCGACGAGGCCATGCTCCTTAATAAAGCCTGATACCCCCGAGCTGTCCATTAGGGCGTCGTGCGGGGCGTAGACCGTGAAGAGCTCTTGGAGCTCGGACTCTTGTAAGGTAGACGGTGGTGTAGCCAAGAGCAAGCTGACACTAGCCGTGCCGTGCGCGCTATCTTGCACGCCGCACTTAGGTTCACCGATGACTTGGCTCTTTGGGGGAATCGTCCCCTCAGGGGTGGCCACCGCTGCGCTGGTGCTGACGGCATTGGTTAGGGCCGCCTGCAAATTGTGCTCAAAAGCGTGGAGCTTGGCGGAAAAGAGATCAGGACTTCCGGCACGGCACTTCTCGTTAAGCTTGGTGATGAAATCAGGATCTTGCGCTAAGAGCTCGTTGAGCTCTCCGAAGCGCTCGACCGTGATGTGCTTGACGCGGCCGTTAACACGCACCGAGCGCTTTAGATACACATATTTGCGCCCGCTTGCAGGGGTTTTGATCTCTACATACATAAATTGATAAGCCTTGGTTGCAGCGCATAACGCACTGATACCACTTTAGCACACGGGCTAAATTTTAACGTCATTGCCCTAAATTAGGTGATATGTGCCCAATCTTGGACAGAAAAATGAGTGATATCTAGGGGTGGGCGTAGTGGGGGTAAAAATGGCTTCAATAGGGGCTTGTAGAGACTTAGTTCACGGTTTTTGGAATTAAGGTAGACTAGAGCGTGCTCGATAAACTCATTTATGTGGCACAGTGTCCTAGTTCCAACTGTATACACTGCGCCAATATGAGTCAAACACGCCTGTGGAGCACAGCAATTGGTCTACCTTTGGGCGGTTGCAAAATGTTGCGCTGCCCCAAGCCATGTTTATCAAGCCGTGTTTATTGAGTGGTGGTGGGATCGGGCAAGCTGCCGCTGACTTCCTCTTAGCGGTAGTCAGGCAGGGGCATGTTGATGATTTCCTCATCCGTGGCGATGACGCGGTAAAAGCGCTCGTTAGGCTTGATCAGGCCGAGCTCGCTACGCGCTAGCTCTTCGATTGCCACTGAGCCTTGGCGCCTAAAGTCGGTTACTTGGTCGGTAACTTCTTGATTGCGCTTTTGCAGCTCTAGGGCCTTGTGCTCTTCGCGCTCTAACTGCTGCGCGATGCCCTTATAGGTCTCAACGCCCTTAGAGCCAAAATAGAGGTTGTAGGCCATAAAGCCTGAGAGCAGCAGCAAAATCGCCGTTATGATTTTCATTGCGTCGGACATTGTGGCTCCTTGCCGGGCGGCGTTTGCTAAATTGGGATGGGATTGCCGGTGCGCGGTTTTAAGGTGGGACGTTTTTTCGTGGCCCACCATTGATGAACGGCATATTCCTAAATTGATCGATATGTCATGTTCTCATGCTTTGACCTCAGAGTGCTGGCTCTAGGAAATAGGATCCGCGCTTTGATCGGGTGCAATTTCCTGGGGTGGATTATTGATATTGATAGGTGTGACCTCTCCACTGCCCAGATCTTGATTGCTGGTGAAATGGCGCCAGAAGCAAACTTGGCGATCAGCCTCAGATATGACCAAGACCACCCCATACCGTTTTTCAATGGTGCGAGAAAAGATACCCGAGCCATAGCGCTTGTCAATCACTTGATCTGAGGCCTTTTGGGCCACTCTCAGTTTGGTGGCAAGGCTTATAGGATAGGCCTCGGCTTGAGGGAGATTGTTTTGAGCATCATCCCCATCCCCTGGAATGTTGTTGGCGCTAGGAGTGCTCGCTGCCGAGCTTGCGTCTTGCGAGCTTGGGGAGAGAGCTGGGGTGTCCTCAGCTTGAGCTGGGGTATTTTCAGCTTGAGTCGAGGATGTCTCAGTTTGAGTCGGGGTGGCCTCAGCCTGAGCCTGGCCTTTTTTGCCGGGCTTGTTGTGGATTAACTTGAGCTCAAAAACAAATAGCTCGTTGCCTAGGACCGCCTCGATATCGCTGCGGCCGATATTATTGGGCACCTCTTGGCGGACCAAGCAAGGGGTGACTTCGATTTGCAAGAAAAAAGCAATCAGCAAGCGATATAACGCTTCGCGATCCTTACCTTGCCACAATTCGTAATGAATGATGCTAAGCATGGTATTGATAGCATTAACCGCAGTAGGCATGTCATGGGCCTTCAAGGCTGCTACTAATACTGCGGCGTAATCTTTGACCGCCTCACTAAGTGTTGCCCCCTCATTGCCCGTTAAATAAGAGATAATGATTTCGGCATATAACTCCTCCACTTCAATATTAGTGAAGTTGCACAGGTAACTACGAGCATTAGGCTTGTCGGGGTTAGGAGGCAACTTTTCCTTGATCGTCATATAGCCGGTATTAAGCATCAAGCGTAGAAACGGCATATCATCAATGGTGTTGGTTGCCTTGATATAGGATTGTGACAGTTTGATACCATTTGACTTAACTTGTTCGAGGAAGGAGAGATTAGGTCGATGAAGCTTAATATAAGAGAGGATAGCGCTGGGAGCATTAGCATTGTCCATCCAAAAACTATCAAAGCTTGGGATGCGATCGGGATATATTTCCACTTGGCTAAAGAAGCAGTTGATCGACCATGGACTGTAGACCTTGACTAAACCATCTTGGTCAAAGCAAAAGCCATCATAGTAGAGCTTGATTTGCTCGAGCATCTCATCTTCGCTGATGTGATTAAGCCAAGCGCTGCGAGTAATGTAGGGAGCAAAGTACTGTTGCAACTCTTCTTGGGTGTAGCCTACTAAAGCTGCAAAGTAGGGTTCCATGCTGATGTCAGTGAAAAATTCCCCGGTAAAGAAGGAGGTGTTTTGGTAGCGGACAATACCGGTAACCAGCACAAACCAAAAGGCATGAGACTCACGGATCCAGGTATATAAGTGGCGCATCATAGCCGTGAGCTGTTCGTAATCAGCACGGTTGTTAAGATTGGATGAAAGCGGATCATCCCATTCATCGATTAGCAAAACGACTTGCTGGCCTTTGAGCACTTGACGTACTAAGCGTCCAGACAAGGTTCGGAAATCGTTGCAATCTGGGATAAAGTCATAGACCTCATGAAAGCCAGCATCGTAGAAGGCATCACGTAAGGCGCGGCACAGGTCAGCCTCAAAAGTCTTGGGATTGGTCTTGTCCAAAAAGGACAGAGTGAGCACAGGATAGGTCTTTTCGTGCCAGATGTCATAAATGGCTTTACCCGCGAAGTTCGTGGTGCCATGCTCAAATAAATCCTTGAGCATGGAAATAAGCAGGCTCTTACCAAAACGGCGCGGCCGAGATAAAAAGACGAACTTTTGGTCCACTAGCGTTTGGAGCAAAGCAGTCTTGTCCACAAACAATGCATGGTTGGCGGCGAAGTCGGTAAATCGAGATAAATTCGTTGCGATATGCGGCAGCTGCAGGGGCGTTGGTACTTGCTGGAGAGGCAGGGATTCTGGCTGTTGATTGGTTTCAGACATAGGTACCTCCTGGAGCATTAGCTGACCTCATGTCAGTATAGCACTGAGTTGTTTGACCAATATCGTAGAGTTAGACCGAATTTTTGGGGCTGTGTTGGCGGTGATCCGATGTCCACTATTAGGCGCTAATAACGATGGGAGCTTGTTTAGTGAGTGCAATCAATTGCCATGCCCAAAATCTTAACTCAAAGCCCAGTCAGCTTTACTCCCTGCGGCGCGATACCCCTTCTCAACGCCCTTAGAGCCAAAATAGAGGTTGTAGGCCATAAAGCCCGAGAGCAGCAGCAAAATCGCCGTTATGATTTTTATCGCATCAGACATAGAGGCTCCTTGCCGGACGGCTCTGGTCTAATGAAGTCTTACTTTGCAAAAATCATAGCAGCTCGTTAAAGCGCTTAATCAAGCGCGCGACACGGTACTGCTCTTTAAGCTTGGTGCGCAGAGGTAACAAGGCTTCCACCTTAGGCAGCACTTTATATAGCTTGGCCCGCCAAATTTTGGCAGGATTGAGCGGATCCATAGAAATTTGGTTTTGGACACAAAAATCACGGGCTTTACTTAAAAGCATACGTTGCAGCTCAGGGGTGCGTTCTAACATATCGTGTTGGGTAAATAGAGTATCCCAGAAATGATAGAGCCAAGCATCATAAAGCTTAATATACTGTTCTTTTGATAACACTCAAACTCCCGTAATGTTATACGCGTGATATATCCCCATATTTTGCCAGCTCGCTTGGAATCAGTACTTGAATTT
>CALXOW010000016.1 GCA_944390115.1 uncultured Anaerobiospirillum sp. | reverse complement strand
CACCATTAGCTCAGAAGTGCTCATGTCGCAGTTATTGTACGGTATTGCGGCCTCAAATTAAGATGCGGGAGCCCTGGCGTTAGGCATGACATTGGGGGCCAGATCGCTTAAGATAAAGAATTTGGTGAGTGGCGTGCGTGCTGCGGTACGGGCGTGGACGCTCTCAGGTTCGTTCTTAATTTTCCCGACTGGTTAGGATTTCTTCGGTCATGGCCTACAAGATTTTGTGGTATTCGATTCCGTCCTTACATGACAATACCAATGGCGCGGCAATTCACTCCAAGATTATGCTCGAGGCCTTGGCTCGACGCGGTATTGAGGTGAAGGTGCTCAACGCCTTAGTGGGCGATGATGTGCGCGGCTTGGAGGTCTTCAACCGTATCGCCCAGCAGATCCCTAACGCTAAGTCCCGCAAATTTTTCCAATTTATCGACTCTGGGATTGAGTACTTTGTCGCCAACACCAAGGGCCACGTCTCCAATGACGTCACCAACGGCGACCAAAACATTATCTTTGACCTCTACGTCCAGCTCTTAGATAAGTTCCAGCCGGACTTGGTCATGGGCTACAGCGGCGACGTCTTCTCGCAGTACTTGCGCCATGAGGCCCACGTCCGTGGTATGGCCGTGGTCTATGCGCTGCACAACGGCCTGCACCGGGGCTTTAGCTTTGAGGACTGCGACTTAGTCTTCACCCCATCGGAGTCGTCGGCTACGATGTATCGCGACTTAGACGGCGTGGACGTCAAGTCAGTCGGCCAATTTATCGATAAGGCCCGTGTGTTAGCCACGCGCCGTGACCAAAAGGAAAATATCAAGTACGTCACCTTGGTCAACCCAACCCCAGAAAAGGGTATGGCGATCTTCACCAAGCTCCATGAGGTCTTCTCAAAGAAGCACCCTGAGATTCCATTCTTGGTGGTCAAGAGCGTGGGCAATTACGCCGTGCTGATGAATCAGCTCCACAATGCCGATGGCTCCAAGTTCTTGGTGGGCGAGCACGCTACTTGCGCTGAGCAAATCAAGGTTGCCGAGCACACCGACGATCCACGCCTGATTTACGATATCTCGCGCGTCATCGTGATGCCTTCGGTCTGGCATGAGGCCTGGGGCTGTGTCGCCACCGAAGCGGTGATGAACGGTATCCCAGTATTGGCCTCTAAGAGCGGCGGCTTACCTGAGGCGGTGCGTGAGGGCGGTATCCTGCTTGATGCTCCAGAGTGCACCCAGCGTGATTATCGTTGCGTCCCAACTGACGAAGAAATTGCCCCATGGGTTGAGGCCTTAGAGCGCTGCCTCAATGAGGATTGGAGCGAGCGTTGTGCTAAGTCGGCCGAAGAAAATTCCTTAGATCACAGCATCGACCGCTTGCTCTCCTACATTGAGCCACTGATGCAAAAGGCCCAGCAGGAGAAGCGTCCATTAGAGAGCTCCGCTTACTTCTCAGCTAAGACTGTCGAGCGCCGTAAGGCTGCTTACGCTGAGCAAGCCAAGCGCTTAGCCGAGCAGCAAGCCGCTCAAGCTGCCCAGCAGGCTCAGCAGGCTCAAGCTGCCCAGCAGCAAGCCGCTCAGCCGGTCACCGCCCAGGAAGTGCCAGTCGGGGCTAGCGCCACAGTACAACCAGGGCAAAATGTTAACCTGGGCTCCTCCAATGAGCCTTTGATCGATATCGAAGGCTACGGCAAGCCTAAGGTAGTAGCTCAGCCGGTCGCGGTCGCTCAGCCAACCTTAACCCGCGTTAAGGTTCACTCTGAGGTCAAGGAAGGCTCCAAGTCCTCAAAGAAGAATCGCGTCACCGCTAAGCGCAAGAACAAGAAAAAGTAGCTGTAGCTAAGAAAAAGTAGTAGCGCCAGCTCAAACGTAGCTTGGTTCAGACGCAACTTGGGCTCAGCCGTAGCCTGCGCACTGCCTGCGCGCGCTCAGCGTGCGCCCTTGCTCAGGGACGCGGCAGGCCGTGACTGACGCGGCGTGGCGGCTTGGCTTAGCGCAAGTTATGCATGGGCAGTCTGAGCCATCGGTTTTGAGTTTTTAAGTGCAGGTGCTGCGCTGAGGCAACGCCTCACTGTCGCTTCGGTGGCAGCGAGGCGTTGACGTATCTAAAGATTTTGGGGCCTGAGGGGGCGCAGTCAGGCTGATCCGGCCCAAGGCGCCGGGGCTATGCGCCGGATCAAGGCGTCGGGTTAGGGCGTGCTGCGCTCAAGGCTAGAGTAAGCAGGGTTCGGCGCGGCGGCGCCAGTTCGATTTTTTCTCTTTTCTTTTTTTTTTCTTTTCTCGTTGTCTGGAAGGTGTGGTTTCATGGTGCGAAAGCAATACGGTACGACTTGGTGGGGCAAGAAGTGGCTTGATTCCTTAACCGGAATTGACCACGCCAACCGCATCCCGCGCGGCCTGTCTTACGCGCGCAATGGGCGTGTGGTCGATGTCATGATTAACCCGCATCTAGCTAAGATTCAGGCGACGGTGTCGGGTAGTCATTACTCCTACTACACGATCAAACTCTCCTTTAAGCGCGTGCCGGAGAATAAGAAAAAGGCCTTCTTGGATGACGCCTTGGCCGATTTGTCGATCGTGGCCTCCCTGACCAACCGTGAGCTTGACCCTAAGCTTTATGACTTGGCGTTAAAGCACGACATCTTGCTCTTTCCACGTAAGTGGACTGACCTGGGCATGAGCTGCTCCTGCCCTGATTTTGCCGTACCGTGCAAGCACATCGCGGCGGTGATCTATAAGCTAAGCGAGCTTATCGACGCCAATCCGTTCTTGATCTTTGAGCTGGTGGGCATCGATCTCAATGCTGAGCTTAAGAGCCGCAACATCTTCGATGAGATGACCGACGAGGTTAAGACCGCTGATTTTGCCGCGCTCTATCGCCATGCCTTGATGCGCCCGCATGACTTAGCGCAGGTTGCCACCCAGTACAACTTTGACTTGGCCTTAGAGCCGGTCGCGGCTCAAGATGCGCAGGTGCTGTACTTAGCCCCTGATCTCATCACCTATGAACGCGCGGAGGTCGCCTTTGAGCCAGGGAGCAAGGCCGATGAGTGCGCTCAGCTCAAAAAGCGGATCGAGGTGCTCAAGGGCCAGATTGCGACGCTGGAGACTAAGATCGCTGAAGCGCAGGAATTTGCCGATACTGAGAGCGTCAACCTCGAAAACTATCGGGCTCAGCTGCAAAAGGCGCAGAAAATCCGCGCCGCTTCGTCGCGCCAGGCGATGATGACTTTCTGGCAAGAGAAGATCGATGAAATCGAGGCCAATGCTAAGCACAGCACGCAGTTAAAAGAAGAGCTAAGCCAAGCTCAGAGCAAGCTTTCAGAGCTGGAAGCTAAGTACCAGGCTTTAAGCGCTGAGATTGAGCGCAATAACGATGATGCCGCCCAAAGCGTAATCAACACTGAGCTCATCTTAGGCTATAACCCAGCTGATTTGCCGCAAGAGCCTGAAGCTGCTACCCCGGTGGAAGAGGAGGCTCCGGCGCTGTCGGCTGATGCTTTATCGGAGCTGGACGCCATCGACGCCGGTGACGATGTGGTGCCGGATGATGTCGCGCCTGCGGCAAGCGTCACCAGCACTACCCCTGCTGTCGCTGAGGAAGCACCGAAGCGGCGCGGGCGCAAGCCTAAGGCTCAGGTCTTAGCTGAGCAGGCTGCGGCAGCTACAGCGGCTACGGCAGCTGCGGTGGGCAGCGATGGCCTGGAGGTGCATGAGCTGATTTCGGCGCACGAGGCCTTTATTCGCGGAGCGGAGTCCTTAGCGCAAGAATGTGTCGCGGCTAAGGCCAAGAGCCGCAGCAAGAAAAAGGCAGAGGCTGCTGAGTCGATGTTGCGCGCCGCCGAAGAGCGCGCTCAGTGCGCTCAGAATCACTTGGACTTGCTCAAATCCGTGCTCGCCGCCCAGAACATTACTTCTGGGTCCTTGGACGTGCGCCGCTATCGCGGTAGCATCGAGGCCTTAGAGCGCCTGATTTACGTGCCGATTGCTGATATCGGCGATAGCATCCGCAATATGTTCGCCGAGTCGGCGCCGGGCTTTACCCAGGGCAATCTGCGCAATCGCGTATTCCATACCGTGGAATTTGCCGCCAAGCTTGCCACCAAGCAGCTTAAGGACACCACGGACCGCGATATGGTGGTCTTTGACTTTGACGGCTCCATGGCTAACTATGAGCCCCGCGCCGATTGGGCGACGCGTGGCCAAGATCCCTTTGGGGGCGAAAAGCCGACTGCGGATGCCGCCAGCATTGCCGCCGCTGCCGGTAGTGCTATGGCACGCAGTGGCGGGCGCAGTGATGGGAGCAGTGATGATGAGGGCGTGCTCACTGGCGCGGAGCAGGTGGCGCTGGCGCAGGCTGCCGCACGCCGTAAGGCCTTTGATGAGTACGGCCATCTCTTTGCGTGCGCCCCGAACTTCTCCAACACGAGCTTAACTGAGCACGGCTTCTTTGCCCATCCGCCACTCTTTTACTTGAGCACCAACGGCATTTTAGAGGTGAACGTGCCGATGCACGTTATCACCACCGACCGTTATGGCTCGCCGCAGCCTAATAGCCTCACGGTCCTGCCGCCGCCGCGTCAAACCAACTCGTATCACTTTGCGGGTCTGTACCAGATGTTCTCGGGCTTTATTAAGAACACCAAGGTGCTCTTAAAGGAGCGCGCTGAGGTGCAGATCCTGTACTACCTCTGGTTTATCGCAAGTCAGCTGGTCAAATCACGCGCCATTATGCCGCAGCTCTTTGTTAATAGCGCGCACGAGCTGGCCTGCCGCTGGCTGCCAGCGACCTGCGCCGATGAGGTCAAGGCGCTGGTGACCCAAGTGGGCCTGGCGCTGCAAGGCTTTGAGCATTACTTGTTCTATCGCCGCGACCGTCAGTATTATCTCGATCCCCAGTTCTTAGGTGAGCTCGCCTTAGCACCGTTTATCCAGTCCTACGTGGCCTGGAGCTTTGCTTTGGATCCTAAGTGTGTCTCCTTAGGCCATCATGCGATTCCAGAGCTGCGCTTCATGTTCTACGTCGAGGGTGTTCCGGTGGTCAGCGACGACATCGATGACCAAGGCCTGCGCATGCGCCTTGAGACTTGGGTCGCGCCGCTGTCGCAGCCTTTGGGCTCCTACACTCCAGTACTGCGCTTTATTGACTTGAGCGATCAGGGCAATTACCTCAATACCGTGTTCTTTGAGTTAGAGCACGAGATTGTGGCTAAGGCCCGTGAGTCTGCGCGCAAGATGCAGCAGCGCATCGACAAGTTCGAGCGCTTTGCGCCGTCGATGGAGTTCTTAAATCAGATCAAGGAAGCCGAGCCTGCAGTCGATGACTCGGTGGCGGGGCGTGCCCTTGCCAGTGACGATTTCCGCGCGGACTACGATGACGACTACAACGAGGGCGGGGGCGACTCGGTCTTAGGCTACAACGACTATGAGTCCTTCTTTGCCAATAACCGTGGTATCGGCATCGAGTTAGGGTTCGTGGGCTTTTCGCAAGACCTGCTCAACGCGCTGCGCCTGGCTGAAAACCAAGATGCGGTCTTGGCCGATGCGGCGGTAAAGACTACGGCTGCGACTACGGCTGCGACTAAGGCTGCGGCGCCAAAGGTGGTTGAGGCCGACCCTGATGCCCTCGACGACGAGGACTTTGACTATGAAACGGGGCTGCAGCCTAACAGCGGAGTTGAGCTTGAAGACTCGGCCCAAAAGGTCGTGGGCGGTATGGATGAGACCGGCTTTGTCTCGCTGTGCCACATCATTTCGCACCCGGCCTTTGAGCCAGTGCGCCAAGAGTGCCTGCGCACGGTAGCCCGTTTGACCACCTTGTCCGCAAGCTTAAAGGAGATCTTAAACCACGACCACAATGTCGCCATTGTGCCGCTCACCGAGCTTTACGACCTCATTAACACCGCGCAAACTGCGCTGCGCTTAATGGGCGTACGCTTGGTTCTGCCTAAGAGCTTAACTAAGCTCGAGGGCCCGAAGACGGTGATGGAGCTTGAGGCCGAGGATAATGAGCTCTTTAAGAACGCCAAGAGCTTTATGTCGCTCAATTCCTTGCTCCACTTCAATTGGCGCGTGGCCGTCGGGGATGAAGCCCTGTCCTTAGCTGAGTTTAAGATGCTGCTGGCCAACGCCGGTAACATCGTGCGCTTCCGCGATCGCTTCGTTTACGCCGATCCTGATCTGCTCATGTCGATTCAGCACAAGTTTGAGCGCTTACAGGATGGCATTGTGCCGCAAGGCGACTTGATGGAGGCCTTGTTAACCGGCAGCTGTGAGGACACTCCGGTCTTAATTTCGTCAGGGGTCCAGGACAAATTAGACTCCATGCTCAAGGAAGAGCAGATTGCGCTGCCAGAAGGCCTCAACGCCACCTTGCGTCCATACCAGGTGCGCGGCTTTGAGTGGCTGATGCGCAATTCGCGCATCAATGTGGGCTCGATCTTGGCCGACGACATGGGCTTGGGTAAGACCTTGCAAGTGATTACGACCTTACTAAAGCTCAAGCAAGAAGGCGTGCTCACCAAGGAGCGTCCGGCCTTAGTGGTGGTGCCAACCTCGCTTGTCACCAACTGGCAGCGTGAGGTCGCGCACTTTGCCCCTGATTTGAGCCTGCATGCCTACTACGGCTTGGTTAAGGACTTTGGCTTTGGTCAGTGCGATGTCATCGTCACCACCTACGGTACGGCCCGCGCGCGCCTGAGTACTATCACAGAGCATGAGTACTCGGTGATGGTGATCGACGAGGCTCAGGCGATCAAGACCATCACCACCGCCATCTCCAAGGCGATGCGTGAGGTCAAGGCCGACTACCGCATTGCGATGTCCGGTACCCCAGTTGAGAACCGCTTGCTCGAGTACTTCTCGATCTTGGACTTTGCCAACCGGGGCCTCTTTGGCACGGCCAAAGCCTTCCACAAGAACTTTGCTAAGCCGATCGAGGAAAATCACGACCCAGCAGCGGTCGATCGCTTTAAGCGCTTAACCGCGCCCTTTATCATGCGCCGCTTAAAGAGCGACAAGGCGATCATTGCCGATCTGCCAGATAAGCTCACCTCCGATCAGTTCTGCACCTTAACTCAGCAGCAAGCTGCGATCTACCAAGCCGTGGTCAATGAAACTATGTCCTTCATTGAGCAATGCAAAGACCCGGATATGCGCCGCGCCTTGGTCTTAAAGCTGATCCAGCAGCTCAAGGCGATCTGCAACAGCCCAGCGCAATTTGATGCCTCGGGTAAGTACCAGCCTGAGGACTCGGGCAAGGTCGAGCGTCTGTTTGAGTTATTGCAGGACATCACGGACGCCAACGGCAAGGCGCTCATCTTTACCCAATCAGTGGTGATGGGCAAGATTCTCCAGAATCTGATCGAAGAGCGCTTTGAGCGCAAGCCAGACTTCCTCTACGGTGGTCTCACGCGCTCGGAGCGTATGGATATGGTCGACAATTTCCAAAATGACCCATCCAATCGCTTCTTACTGCTCTCGCTCAAGGCAGCGGGCACCGGCCTTAACTTAACGGCAGCCAACAACGTCATTCACTTTGACCTGTGGTGGAACCCAGCTGTTGAGAACCAAGCCACGGATCGTGCCTACCGTATCGGCCAGCGCAATAAGGTCCAGGTCTATCGCTTTATCTGCGCTAACACCTTTGAGGAGCGCATCAATGCGATGATCCAAAGCAAGCGCGACTTAGCCGATCTCACGGTCACCGCCGGTGAGAGCTGGCTGGGCAAGCTCTCCGATCGCCAGCTCAACGATCTCTTCTCCTTGCACCAGGACTAAACCAAAAAAGAAGAAGAGCACGGCAGAGCTCCCGGCTCCAAGTGCAGGCCTCGCCTACATTTGGGGCCGATTTTTTTTTTGCGGCGCAGCACCAAGACCTGTGTCCGCGCCCTTGCGCGCCGCGCATGACGCTCATGTGCCACTCATCCAGTCGCGCGACACATCCGCCCGCGTGCTGAAACCAGCGGGGCACCGTCCAGAGCCGAGGACGCGACCGTATGTCGTTACGCGCTGCATTCAAATGGCCGGTGCCATAGCCAACAAGCATACTGCTGGCGCACTGCGATCGGGGGCACGTGCGCGCAGTAGGGAACCAGCGCAGCTTGAGCCGCTTACTCTAGCGTGGATATCACTTGCCGCCTATCCCAAGTGCAAGCTTGATGGACCTAAGCGGAGCGCACCGCTTCTTAAGCGCTATGAGAGGTAGTGGCCGCACAAACGGCCATAGCAAGCTGGACGCTCCGGGGCGTAACGTCGCTGTGCGGCCAGGTACGCCTAACCAGCGCCAGGTGTACATTTTCTGGGGCGCTCCGTTTCAGCAGCCACTGGAGGGGTGCTTCAGCTCGATGGAATGAGTGCGCTTTAGCGGTGGGTGTACGTCTCATGCGTGCTGCAGTGCGGCCGAACAAGCCGTGGAGGCTTAATCGCGTACTGCTTCCATGGTCTTAGGTAACGCTATGGGGGCGCAGCGTGGGCAAAATCCCGGCAAAAAGTGCTTTTTAGCAGGCGGTTTGGGGCGCTAAAGCCCGTATTTATCAGGTTCTAGGCCGCTGGTGCATGCTGCGTATCTAGAATGCGGGGCTGGGACAGAACGGCCTGAACGCGCAAAATCAGGCAGAACCTAACTGGTATGTCAGTTTGTACAGCAGCGAGGGCCCCTGTTTATCAGGCTGAGCGTGCTAAAAGTAGGGTGAATTGGGCAGCTGCATGGGGCTGACCGAACGCAAAATTTTTCTGCGCTGCTTAAACTATTTTTGTGAGATTGGGCAGCTTTTATTTGGCTTAAATAAGCCGGTCGTGGAAAATTGTGAGGTCTATTCCAAAGTGCAGTTTAGGGCTTATTTATGCGGAAAATGCGTTAATGGCACTTTTTGCCTAGTTACAAACTAGTTACAGAATGGTGCGTTTTAAGCTGGGATACTAGTGCGACTTAAAGCCTGATAGCACCTTGCTCTTGGCGTGAGCTGACTTAGGCATGGCAGAGGGACAAAATTATTTTTGCTGTTTTGCTAGATACTTGAGAGTGATCTGGACTCGGCGAGAAATGAGCGGTGGGCGTAGTTGTAGGGAAGGATAGGGGGTAAAAAGCCCGATTTTATAGGCTTTAGGCGGGGTTTATTCTTATAGCAAGGGACGTCTTAAGTAAAAAGGTCCCCAAAAAATCGGATGCTAAATTTTAGTCATAGGGTTTTGTAGTGATAACGCCGTAGCGTCTTCTGATGTTACGGCGTTTTTGTTTCTGGAGCTTTTATAGGAGCAAGCCATGAAACTTTCCGCCGTTTACAAATTTGCTCGAGCCGGGGCCGCCTTGCTGGCCACCGCGCTCTTATCCGGCAGCGCCGTGGCAGGCGCAATAGGTGCTGAGGCCAGTGCCGTGTCCGCCAACGTCGCGTCCGCCAACGCTGCGTCCGCTCGTGCCGCATCCGCCAATGTCGCGTCCGCTCGTGCCGCATCCGCCACAATCCCGGCCGCCGTCGCTGAGGCGCGCAGCAAGTTCACCATCGTGGATCAACAGGTCACGCTGCACCCCGCACCGAGCGCCGGCCTTAGTAGCGCGGCTCATAATGAGAAGAGTGCCGCTCCGAGCCTAAGTGCTGCCACTGAGTCGCAGCTAACTGCCGCTACCAGCGCATCGATGGCCCAAGTTCCGGCTGGAACGCGCGCCCGCGCCTTTGCGCGCAACGCTCAGGCTTCGGCTACTTATGTTGGGACGCAGCAGCAAACGCGCACCTTAAATGGCATCAAGCTCGTCGCCGCACCGTACCTGACGGAGCCTGAGCACGCCAGCTTAACCCAGGGCGCGCAAGATAAGCTTGCGGCCTTAGGTGGGCGCGCGGTCAGCGCCGCGCTCTTACAGCGGGCTTTAAGCGAGGTCACGCGCTACTACCGCGACCAAGGCTTTATCGGGGCGCAAGCCTACTTCCCGATGCAGGTGGTCGATGACGGCGTGCTCTCGATGGTGGTGGCTGCGCCAACCTTAAATGGCATCTCCACTGAGAACAGCTCGGGTGTCCGTGATAGCTACCTTAACTACTTATTAGGGGGCGTAGCCGATCAGGTGGGCTTGCCGATTGAGCATGAAAAGCTCAATAACCAACTGCTCAAGCTCACTGACCTTGGCATCTTTTCCTTAAGCGGTGAGTTTAGCGCCACGGACGTTCACGGCTTACACCACGACCTTGATTTGGTCGCCGCGCCCCAGCGCGATAACTTTGAGTTCTCGCTTTTTGCCGATAACGAAGGCACCGAGAGCTCAGGCCGCTATCGCTTTGGTGCCATGGCCGACTTTATCAACGTCACCGGCAGCGCCGACCGTTTAGCGTTCTTTTACGCCCGCACCAACGAGCAGCAAAACAACTACAGCCTGACCTACGAGCTGCCAATCAACTCGCACCCGACGGTCTTGGGCCTGGACTTTTGCTACAGCAATTACGAGCTGAGCCAAGCCTATGAGGTGTTAGGCGCCAAGGGCCACGAGTACAACGGCGAGCTCTACGTCAAGGAGCCAATCTACCGCAGCGCTACGGCTAAGACTACGTGGCGCAGTGGCCTGCGCTATCGCGACTTGACCGATGAGTTCAGCGCCTTTGATCTCGAGTTTCAAAAGCACTCCATCGCAGGCTACACCGAGCTCTCGGGCTACAAGTCCTACCCTGAAGATCACACCGTCTTTTCCTATCGCGGCCGCCTCTCCTATGGCGCCATGTACTGCGATGACGAGTTTGAGCTGACTGAGGAAAAGAACTTCTTCTTAGCCAACGTCGAGCTCGGCTTTAACCAGTGGTGGAGCGACACCGTGAGCTACAGCACGGGCCTTACGCTGCAATTTGCCAACACCGCGCTCGATAGCTCCGAGCAGATGCAAGCAGGCGGTAGCCGGGGCCTGCGTGCCTACTCCAGCTCAGCCTTAGTGGGCGATAGCGGCATCGTCTGGAGCAACGCGCTCAACTTGCGCCTCTACACCAATGAGCGCACCACGCACGGCACCACCGACAGCACCCGCAGCTATGACAGCTACGAAGAGCTGACCTTAAGCCCGCATCTTGAGTACGCCAAGGTCTATGACCGCATCTACTCAAGCGACAGTGGCGCCAGCGCCGGTATCACTTTGAGCTACCACGGTCACGGCCTCAATGCCGAGCTCGACTTAAGCCACGGCATCGGCTCGACCCCGAATTACGCTGACAAAGAAGGCCGCATCTCCTTTGCCCTGAGCTACACCTTCTAATCAAAAATAGGATTCAACCAAGATGAAACCCATAGTGTCGTGCTCCCCAACCCCGCGCTTAGCAATGCGCTTAGCGCCACCTAAGAGTGCAGCCTCAAACGCTGCGGTCCACCCTCAAACCCTGGAGACTGATATGTCACCGCAACCATCCAGCCTAAAAGGCTCAACCCCACCACGCCGGAGCGGCTTCATCGCCCGTGCGCTTAAGGCCTGCATCCAAGGCGCCGGCCGCCTCGTCGGCCGTATCGCCAAGCGCATCACCGGAGGCATCACCCGCTGTGCGCGTAAGGTCGCAAGCTCCATGGCCTTAGCCCTGGTGCTCACCGCTGCCACCACCCTGACCCCAGCGCAAGCAGATGGTGCTTTCCCTCAACTTGGCAATGCTGCATGCAATAGCAATGTAGCATATAAGATTGGTGCAAGCGACGCTACTATTACTGGGCTTGGCAATCGTAGCAACTACAAGGTTATCTGGGATAGCTTTGACTTATATCCGAGAGCTAATCATTCCTTGTATTTTGCGGTTGATTCTCAGAATAAGCAATCGGAGGTTTCCTTCCTTAACATCGTCAAGGGCGGCCCACGCTCTTTGATTCATGGTGATATTAAAAGGAAATCATCGGCCGGACCTGATCTCAACTTCTACCTGATTAACCCAAATGGCATCACGCTTTACGGCGATATCGTAGGATTTAAGCAGGTCTATCTGGGCACAGAGCAGGTCAGCTCGGATTTGCTGAAGCTGGCTGATACGAGCGACTCTGCTCTGTCTATTAACGACCTCAAGCTCTCCAACCAATTTACCCGTGAGGAGTTGGACCTAGAGTCTGGCGAGTTTGCCCCTGGCATGGGTAAGGTCCGTTTATTAGGCCGCATTGCTACCGACAATTTGGTGGTCAATGGCTCCCAAATCATTATCGACAACTTCAATGATTTGATGTTGCCGGATCAGTCGGGTGATACTGTGAGCGGCGGTCTGCCGGAGCGCTTTGAGCTACACAGCTCCACCAACCGTATCGACATCGGCGGTGAGCTTGATGCCAAGAGCGATAACAGTAATCTTACGTTCCGCGCATACTTGAATGAGAACGGTCTTCGTGCGGCTGAAGGCGAGAATGCGACTTTACGCAGCTCGCTTAATGAGGGCGAGTTTATCGACCACTCAGGCCAGGTGGCGATCTCCTCCGAAGGTTTTTACAGTAACCCGGTCGATTGGTCTCATCCTAAGTTTTGGCTGGTTGACAACTTAGATCTGGATGAGGATGAGTATGAGGAGCTCCGAACTAAGCTTGCGGCACATGATTTAACGGGGCTGGAGCTTGATGGTGCCTTTAACACCATTAAGTACGAAGGCGAAATTAACGGGAGCGGTTCCTATGGGCTCTTCCCTGAGCTTAAGGACGCGACCATTTCTAACCTCAAGATCGCAGACTCTACGTTGAATCTGTCAATTGATAAATATTACACGGATAACTTGGATTTAAGTGTCGGCGCGCTGGCAGGCAAGATGTCCAATACCACCTTGCACAACGTAGAGGTTAAGGACTTTACCTTTGTAGATCCCCATGTTTTAGAGGCAAGCATTAAGGTGGGCGCGATTGAGGTCGGAGGTCTGGCCGGGCAGATCACAGGTGCTAACAAGTTCACCAATGTCAGCGTCAACCTGAGCTCTACGAGCATTAAGGACATTGAAAGCGCCTGGTACCGCGACCACATCACTTATGGTCACGTCGCAGGTAAGGTGCAGGGCTCGTTAGATCAGCACGGTCTGGTGGTGGCGCCGATTGGCCCTGACCAAAAGACACCGGTGGTAGGTGCGCTTGATACTGCGGCCACGGACTGGGACATTGCCACGAGCTTTGAGGCGGCTCAAGCGGCAGCCGAAGCAGGCCAGGAGAGCTACTTAGTTGACCCGTACTACGTGGGCAATAGTGACGGTAGTGAGTTGCAGCTCAAGGGCTTTTTAAAGCCGTACTTTGTGCATGACTTCAACTTCATGTACGCAGGTAAAGACGCAACGCACGACTACAGCGCGCTCACCGATGCGGTCAATGAGGGCTTTGACCTCGACGCCTACTTTACGCCGCCTGAAAACTTCGGCCAAGACTACAGCGACGCTGGTACCTACACCTTTAAGCTGACCGATCGTGCCAACGACAAATTTAGAGAAAACTTCTATTTCACCTACAGCCGCGCCGATGCGACCTGGGATCAGGAGGCAGGAGCAAAGCCTGATAACTTCCCTGAGCGGAGCGAAGGCCTTGAGGGTGTGGGTGCTCTGGTAATCCACAAGAAGCCGATTGAGCTGGTCATCAAGGACCAAGAGTTCACAGAAGGTGAGGGCAAGGTCAACACCGAAGCAAATGCCGACACCATTGAGAACTACGACGTCATTAAGGAGGAAGTAGGAGCTCTGGGGGACAACATCAAAGACTTTGGCTTAAAGCTCGATTACGACGAGGCGACCGGTAAGCTTAATGGTTCGGCCGGTGAGAACAGCAATTACGACGTGTCCTTTAAGCAAGCTGAGGTCACGATCAAGCCTAAGCCTGAACCAGAACCTGAGCCAGAACCTGAACCAGAGCCAGAACCTGAGCCTGAGCCTGAACCAGAGCCGGAGCCGGAACCAGAGCCGGAGCCTGAACCAGAACCTGAGCCTGAGCCGGAGCCTGAACCAACTCCAGACCCTGAGCCAAGCCCAGAGCCTGATGATCCAAGCGATCTGCCGGACTTCATTCCAGCTCCGCTTCCTGATTTGCAGCCTGAGCCACAGGAGCCTGCGCTGAACGATAGCGTCAGCGATGAGACCAAGTGCCAAAACTGCGGCGACATCTCGCAGCAAGGCTTACTGCCAAGCTGGACGCGCTTACACAACGAGGCGCAACTTCTCTTGGGGGCCTTGGATTACACCAAGACCTTAGTGGCAGCTTTGCTAAGCCCAGCTCCAAGCATGCCAGCTGCTGAGCCTTTCAGCACGGATCCATCAGCTCCAGAGCCAATGATGGCCCAAGGTGCTGACCCTGTCGACGCTAATGCACCTAGCGGTACGGCCACCGCTGATGCGGGCAATAAGACGCCACGTAAGGTAGAGCAGGACGGCGCTTCGAAGGTCGAGCTGGCCCAAGGTCAGTTAGCTGCGGCCCCTAACGCGGCCTAGCACGGGAAGGTGCGGCATAGTCGCACCTAAGACTGGTGATGGCAGCTGTGAGTACAGATGCCATCACAGCAGGGCGTGCTAAGCACGCGGGGAGCTGTCATGAAGAGTGGCCCTTAAGCCCAGACGGGGCAGGCTATGCCCCCATACTGCCGCTTAGCGGCAGGGCACGCGGTACGCCTCAGTGCTGCTGTGGCCCAACATTTAGGCCTGCTTTGCTTGGTGTTGGGCTGAGTTTAGTGAGACAATATGGGGATATCATGATGTCTGGCGAATCCGATGAGACAAATAAGGCCGAAGAGCAGCCTAATATGTCTTTAGCTGCTACCTCAGCTGTGTGCTGTGGTGCACTATTTGGTGCAATGGTTAGTGGCGTTGAGAAGCTGGTTGAGATTGATTGGGGCTCGAAGCCATTTGGGCTTTTGGCTTATATCTTGGTTGTTGAAGCCATTTTGTTCTTTACTGCTTGCGTTGTTTTTGCTTTTGCCTTTATGAAGAGTAAAAAGAATGCAGCAAACAATGCGTCTAAGGGCAATACCAGTGCTGCCAGTGCTTTCCAGTCGGCTGAGTCGGTTGAATCGGCTGACTTGAATAGAGGGCTCGGTAATAGAGGGCTCGGTTCTGGGCAGCAGGATGATCTGGAGCAGCTTAATAAGAAGCGCTTGCGCTCTGAAATCAAGATGCACAAGGCTGTTACTCGTTGCGCTAAAGAGGCCCGATGGCTTATTATGGTAGTGGTATTTTGGCTTTTCATTAATGCCATGAATCGCTCGGATCACTAGCCTAAGCTTTCCGCAACATCTTGTTCGACCAATGTTGCGAAATATTAAGGTTGAACACTCGGCTTAGTAGTAGTCAAAAATGGAGTTGTTTTATGGACGACACCACCATTTATGTGATTTTCTCTATCATTGGCGTCTTAGTGGCAGGTCCAATCTTGTTCCTGCTTTGGCAGTGCCGCCCTTAGGCTTCCTTCAAGCCTAAGTTAAGTTAGGCTGGCGATTGCCATAGGTGGTAGGTCTGGCCAACTTAGACCAGATGCCGCATTTGCTTGAAAGCGAGCTGTGCGCAGCGTGGCGCTAGATTAGCGTCAGTAGCTGAGCCACTCGCTTTTGTTGCATTAAGGCGTTCTTTGTTATAATATTGTATACCATGGACATTCTTTCTTTGTTGCTTGCAGTTGCTGGATTGTTTGCGGCCGGTTCGTTGTTGTATTTGCTGTGGCAGTGCCGTTCTTAGGCCTTATTCAAGCCTAAGAATGTATTGCCTCCAGTTAGATGCACTGCCTTAAGATGGGGAGGAAAGGTTAGCGCCGGTAGCGGCGGGACACCTTGCTTGTGCGGACTAAAAAAAAAGGTCCTTGAGAGAGTCTGGGGGAGAGCCTCGCGTTCAACAGGGGTATCCTGTGGGCAAAAGGTCGATTTCAATCCATTTTTAGAGTTGTTTGCTGCTACGACACCAGCTTCACTCCCCAAGACTCTCTCAAGAGCAAAAAAAAAAAAATCAGCCTTAATGGAGTTCTTGCCATGGATGAGACATTTGTCCTCACTATTCTATCTGTTATTGGCGCAGCAATGTCTGTGACGATCTTGCTGATTCTTTGGGCGTCTCGTTCTTAAGCTTTCTTTAAGACTAAGTCAGGCTGGATCTAGGTCAAAGACGGCTGGCCTCCAGTTAGACCGGCTGTCACGTGAGCTTGGAAAGAGAGATGACTGAGAGTGTTGCATGTTAGCGCCGGTAGCTGAGTCACCTCGCTTTAGCCGTTAATGAGATTCTGACCGTTCCTTGATGGAGTTGTTGTATGGATAATACAAATTTGGTTTACGTTTTATTGGGTGGATCCGCTGCTGTATTGTCGGCATCGATTTTATACTTGCTTTGGCAATGTCGTTCTTAGCTTTGCTTTTTGCTATAATGTAGTGTACTATGGATGTTTATACTTTAATGCTTGCGATTGCAGGAGCATCAGTTGCCGGCTCAATTCTGTTTCTACTTTGGCAGTGCCGTCCTTAGGTTTCCTTCAAGCTTGAGTCAGGTATGTTATAGGCGATAAGAGACTGATCTAACCAATTTAGATCTGCTGCCCTGAGATCCAGAAAGCGAGCAGCACGGAGCGTGGCGTAAGGTTAGCGCCGGTAACGCGGTCACCTTGTTTTAGTTGCGTTAAGGTCGCAGTTGGAGGAGCTATTATGGACGAATCCACATTGTTTTATGCAATAGCTATTGGCATTGCTGTTGTGGCATCAGGGTCAATCCTTTTTCTGCTGTGGCAATTGCGCCCTTAGGCTTTATTCAAGGCTATGGCAGTCTCAAGCGGTCAGGAGTGGTTGCTCAACTTAGGTTGCTGCCGAATGGGAGTTTTGAGGTGGTCGAGTATTTTCCAACAATCCTTGCGGTTCTTGGCGCTGGGGCTGCTTTGGCAATTTTGTTTGTCCTTTGGCAATTGCGTCCTTAAGCCTCCTTCAAGCCTAAGCCAGGCTGGCTCTAGGCCAAAGGCGGCTGACAAACAGTTAGACCGGCTGTCACATGTGCTTGAAAAGTGAGCTGGGAGCAGTGTGGCGTATGGTTAGCGCCGGTTGTATTGCGTAGTCACATTGCTTGTGTGGCCTAAAGACAACAGCGACTTGTGGTTTGCTAAGGTTAAAAAAGCATTATTCGTTAATTGATAGTGGAGTTGTTTAATGGATTCCAATACCGCTATTTACATAATTTTCTCTATCATTGGCGTCTTAGTGGCAGGTCCAATCTTGTTTCTGCTTTGGCAGTGCCGTCCTTAGGCTTACTGCAATCCTAAGCCAAGCCAGGCTGGCTCTAGGCCAAAGATGGCTGGCCTCAAGTTAGACCGGCTGCCGTTTGAGCTTGGAAAGTGAGCTGGGCGCAGTGTGGCGTAAGGTTAGCGCAGGTAGCGGCTGGTCACCTTGCTTGCGTGCCCTAAAGGCAGTAGCGGCTTGTGGATTGCCAAGATTAAAAAAAAACTAGACTTGTTAGTTAAAATGGAGTTGTTTTTCATGGATGACACCACCATTTATGTGATTTTTTCTATCATTGGCGTCTTAGTGGCAGGTCCAATCCTTTTTCTCATTTGGCAGTTACGCCCTTAGGCTTTATTCAAGCCTCAGCCAGGCTGGCTCTAGGCCAAAGATGGCTGGTCTCCAGTTAGACCTGCTGCCGCATGAGCTTGAAAGCGAGCTGGGCGCAGTGTGGCGTAAGGTTCGCTCTTTTAGCTGAGGCATCCGCGCTTGGTTTGTTATTGAGATGCCAATGAGGGGGCAATGATGGATTCGGATACCTTCATTTTTACGTTTTTCGGGGTGATCGCGGTTGTGGTGTCAGTGTCGTTTCTCGTCCTCCTTTGGAGCCTCCGTCCTTAAGCTTGCTGCAAGCCTAAGCCAGGCTGGCTCTAGGCCAAAGACTGCTGACCAACAGTTAGACCGGCTGCCGCTTGAGCTTGGAAAGTGAGCTGGGCGCAGTGTGGCGTAAGGTTCGCGCAGGTAGCAGCTGCCCACCTTACTTGTGTGGCCTAAAGGTTGAAGCGGATTGTGGTAGGTTTCATAGTCACCAAATGGAGTTGTTTTATGGACTCTATCTCTGCTATTGACATTATTTCGTATATCATGTGCGCCCTTATAGCAGGTCCAATCCTTTTTCTCCTTTGGCAATTGCGTCCTTAAGCTTCCTGTGAGCCTAAAAGCCTGGCTGGTGCTAAGCCTGGGATGGCTCGCCCCAATTGCGGTGCGGCCTGAAAGCGCGGGTCCTGATGGGGCGCGGGGCGTGGTAGCGCCTGCTCTTGGCCGCTTTAACGCACACGGCCCTCAGAGCGGGGCTCTGGGGGCCGTGGCCAGCGATGTTTGGCTGGGTTGGCTGCTTTTTTTTAGGGCAGCCTACTGGTGGTAGGTCTTGAGGAAGTGCTCTAAGCGGTTGCAGGCGTCGTCGATGACGTCGACGTCAGGTAAGAACACCACGCGGAAGTGGTCTGGAGCAATCCAGTTAAAGCCTGTGCCTTGTACCACCAGCATCTTCTCTTGGCGCAGTAAGTCGAGGCAGAACTTCTGGTCGTCCTTGATGTTGAAGCGCTTGATGTCGAGCTTCGGGAACATGTAGAGCGCACCATATGGCTTCTTGACGCTGACGCCTGGGATCGCGTTTAAGCGATCGTACATGGCTTGGCGCTGACGGTGTAAGCGGCCGCCTGGAACGATTAACTCGTTGATACTCTGATAGCCACCTAAGGCGGTCTGAATGGCGTGCTGGAGCGGAACGTTGGCGCACAGACGCATCGCCATCATCATGCGAATGCCTTCGATATAACCGCGCATCTTGGCCTTAGGGCCGGTCAAAATCATCCAGCCTTGTCTAAAGCCGCAGGCACGATAGACTTTCGATAAGCCGTTGTAGGTGATGATCGGCAGATCGTCGCATAAGGTGCAGATCGAGCGGTGAGCATAGTCATCGTAGAGGATCTTGTCGTAGATCTCGTCCGAGAAGATCATCAGCTCGTGCTGACGGCAGATCTCAATTAAGTCCTGTAAGAACTCGGTGCTATAGACTGCACCGGTTGGATTGTTCGGGTTGATGATGACAATACCACGCGTGCGTGGGGTGATCTTGCGCTTGATGTCTTCAAGATCTGGGAACCAGTCCTGCTCCTCATCGCATACATAGTGCACCGCACGGCCACCTGCCAGGGTGACACCAGCCGTCCACAGCGGGTAGTCTGGAGCTGGAACTAAGACCTCGTCGCCGTTGTTGAGCAGGGCGTTCATCGAGGTGGTGATGAGCTCGCTTACGCCATTGCCGATATAGACGTCCTCGACGTCGGCATTCTTGAGGCCCTTTTGCTGATAGTACTGGGCGATTGCCTTACGAGCCGAGAAAATGCCATTGGATTCGCAGTAGCCCTGCGAGTTGGGGAGATTGCGGACCACGTCGCGAATCACCTCCTCCGGCGCTTCAAAGCCAAAGGTGGCGAGATTGCCGATGTTGAGCTTTAAGATGCGCACACCTTCATCTTCCATGCGGCAAGCTTCTTGGTGAATGCGACCACGAATGTCGTAGCAGACGTGATCTAACTTATGGGACTTTTCAATCGGTTTCATAAAGCCACTCGCCGACTTGGGCGAGCCTCCATTGCGGTTTGAACGCGAAACATGAACTACCGCTGACTTACGTCAGCGGTTTCGCAGGATCGTTGCCCTGCTTTTAGTAATGCTCCGCAACCTGCGTTTTGGTGCAAATTACGGATCACCACGGGCTTGTCCACAAAGCCCCCATTGGCTAATAGAGTGTGAAGCCACTCGTCACCAAGTTCTTTTCTGCCGATGTTAAGAGCTCCGTTTAGATCTGCATTGATCAGCTTGCCAGTACTTGTACGATATAGCCCGCGCTTGGTGCGGCTGCCAGAAAAATGGCATTGAGCATCTTTTTGATAGATGCTAGGCATCTTATCAAAATCAAGTGCGCTCGCTTTTGATGTATAGCTTTCCTCACGTACAATTACATCAATGCCGTATTCCTCAGCTAAATATTTGATATTAGCAATCAGCTTACTATGGGGAATGTTACAGAATTTCTGGTTGTTGATTTTACCCATATTGGCTCGTTGTTTCCAATTTGGATTTTTACCAACAATAATTCTGCCGAGATCAAACGCCAAACAGTAGGAGACGATTATGTGTGCAACTTTATGAGTATAATCGTCAATCCGATTGTTGCGTTTGAAGGCAATAGCGGCAAGATGACGGAATTGACCTCTAGATTGGAGCTCGGCCACCCGCTTATTCCACCACTGATTAATCGACTTCAAGCCACCGCCCTTGACTAAAAGGGGCGGCACACCCGCTTTAGTCGAAAAACAAGCTGCGATGTTATCAAGACCTAAGTCAATCAACAGAGAATCATTGTGATTAAGCAGGACAAATTTTTCTAAATCAATTCCTTTGCGGTAAACAATTTCAATGACAAAGCAATTAGCTTTTGGGCAAATGCGTACATCACAACATACTGTCTCACTAGCCTTAGCATTGAAAGGTTGATTTTGGCAGCAAGTAATCTTTATTGGCTGTAAGCCAAACTTCTTGCCACCGCTAAGAATAAGATTGCCATCTTTAACCTTGAAGCCATTCCGACTTACGTAGAAAGTTCTGTACTTGTTAGAATAGCCTGGCAGTCTTGGTTTACCACTAAAAGATGATGGATCAACCTCATACTTAGCAGATGCTGCCAAAAAAGATGAAAATTGTTCGCGACAAACTTGCCCAATACGTTGAGCAGAAGCTGCTGATGGCATGCCCATGTAATCTTTAGGGTAAAGCTCTTTAAGCTTACTATCAAGCTGCGCACTACTCATCAAAGGCTTAGACTTGAAAAAGTCTTGTCGCATGAGATAAACTGCGCAGTTACCGAGTCTCTTTGAAAACGAGCACATAAGACAGCATGCCTTATAATTAGGGCTGCCCTTTCGTACTTCAATTTGCTGGACTCGATCCATGAAATTTAATACCTCAGCTCATAGCGTTTACAATCTCAAAGCACATATAATTTTTGTTGTTGCTTATCGACGAAAAGCTATAACCCAAAAGATTCTCGTTCGACTTGAGGAAATTTTCCACGAAGTCTGTTCTCATTATAACACACATCTAATTGAGTTTTCTGGTGAAGCTGATCATGTTCACCTTCTTATCGAGTATAGTCCTGCTGTTAGACTAGCAGACCTAATCCGTGTACTGAAGTCGGTTTCCTCTCAAAAAATTAGAGCTGAATACTATTCGGAGATAAAACACCTCCTGTGGGGCCAAAGATTTTGGACTAGGAGCTATTGCGTCATCTCTGTTGGCGATGGTGCAAACACAGAAATAATTGAACGCTATATCAGGAATCAAAATCAACCAAAGTAAGATTGCTCGGCCGCTTACATCCCTACGCTTACGCATAGGGAATTACGCGGCATTAGTTAAAACCACATCAGTGCAGGTGCTACGCTTCGTGCTTTGCTGCCTACAGCCGCGCGCGCCATCGCTTTCAGACGCGCTTCAGCCTGAGCTGATGCAACTTTCAAATTTCAGTCGAGCCGATTGTAGCACCGTGCTGGAGCGCCTGCCTGTTCTTGGGGCAGGGAGTGCGCGCGCTTAATGCGGTGCGGTGGGCGTTGGGGCGTTTTTGTGCTCCGTTGTGGTGCGCTGTTCTTTTGGTTAGAAGTCGCGGCCCATCACGCGCTCGTTGTAGATATTCTCGAGGACGTAGCGCTCGTAGGCATAGTGCGGCGATGGCATGCGTCGATACTTGACGCGATCGCGCGTGGCCTCGGAGTAGGTGATGGAGTTGGTGAACAGCACAAATGGGACACGCTGGCCGGATTTTGTGATGACAAAGCCTGCTAAGTTCGAGACGTTTTGCAGCGTGCCGGTCTTGGCGATGACGTGCTCCTTGAGCGGCTGATTAAAGGTCGAGCTGCGCCATTGTAAGGTGCCGGACTTGCCTGAGACTGGTAAGAGCTCGACTATGCCTAACTTGTCATTGTGCTGATTGATATAGTCCAAGAGCTCGAGCATTTTGCTTGGGGTGAGCAGATTGTGCGGGGACAGGCCGGAGGCGTCGACGATATAGGCGCTGCCTAAGTCGATGTTGGCGTACTGCTTTAAGATCGAGCGCATGGCGCGATTGGCGCGATAGTAGGTGGCAGGCAGATCAAAGTAATCAGCCGCGAGGTTCTTGGCAATTGCGTCCGCGTAGAGGTTGTTGGACTTTTGCAGCATGTACTCAACTAAGGATGTGAGCTTAGGCGAGTGGCGCTGGGCAATAGTCGTAATATTGCCTTGCGGGGTGTGACTTACGGTAATGGCGCCATTAACCTTGATGCCGAGGCGATTTAAGATGCTGCGGGTCCAATCCACACCCCAGCGCTCAGCATCGGCGATCGCAAGCGACAGTGGCCACGGCTGGTTTTTGTTGGTGGTTGGGATGCAGCCGGTTAAGTGGTACTTGTTATCGATGTAGAGATTTGCCTCTAAGATGCAGTCCCCACCGTAGTCTTCGCTGGCAACCACCGTGACATCAGACTTAATGTCGATCGGCACGCCTTGTGGAATAAGGGCGCGCGCTGGAGTGCCGACGCCATTACCTTGGAGCTGGGCAAAGGTGCAATTGCGATTGATGATGATCGGAGCTGACGGCGCGGTAAAGCAGGCCGGGAGATCATCCCAGGACCAGCCGTTAGCGCGGCTGGGGCCGCCAAAGCGGCTGACGTCGAGGATAACGTCACCGTCGATGCGCTTGACCCCGTGCTTAGAGAGGATCGCAAGCAAGCCGCGATAGTGGTCGACGCGCAGGGTAGGGTCGCCGCTAAAGGACACAATCACATCTGATTTTAAGGTGCCACCACTGACCTTAAGCTTCTTGGTCTGCGGATTGATCGCTTGTGAGTTTACCTGGAGCTTGGTGGTGATCTGGTAATCAGGACCCAAATAGAGCATGGCCGCTAGGGCGGTCACGATCTTCTGAGTCGAGGCCGGATGGAAGTAGAGGTCTTGATTCTTACCGTAGGTGCGGTCCTGTCCCGGCAGCTTATAGGCCACTCCCACTTGCGCGCCCTCAAGCGGCTTATTGCTCGCGGGCACCGCGTGCGCACTAACAGAAAGTACCGCCATCAGTACGGCAACACAGCAAGTGGTGAAAAGCTGGCGCATCATCAATAACCTCTCTTCAGGCCCATCCTAGGCCCAGGAAATCTGCTCTTGCCACAGGGCTCGTCCTTGCCCTGATTTTAACAAGCTACCTCTCATTATAACTTGATGATCTTAGGTGCGCTGGGGGTAGCTGGCAAGTTAACTAAGGCCTTTTTGTCGGGGCTAAATACAGCTTACTGGGGGTGCCTTGGTGTGGGCTTTGGGGCGGGACTTTGTTTGGGGCGCAGTGCGAACGCGGGGTGCGGGCGCTGGGGGATGACGCCGGGGCGAATTTTCGCGGATGTTAGAAAAGGGCTTATAATGCATATTTGCGCTCTTGGGAAATTTCTGCGCTGCGCCCTTTTGCTGGCTGCGTGATTTTGAGATTGAGGTTTTTATGGTAATTGAACCAAAAGTTCGCGGTTTTATTTGCGTCACGACCCATCCTGCGGGCTGTGAGGCTAATGTTAAGCACCAGATCGACTACGTAAAGTCTCAACCTAAGGTCGATAATGGCCCAAAGAAGGTGCTGGTCATCGGTGCTTCCACTGGTTACGGCTTAGCCTCGCGTATTAGCGCCGCTTTTGGTTCGGGCGCCGCTACTTTAGGCGTCTTCTATGAAAAGCCAGGTACCGAAAAGCGCCCTGGCACGGCCGGTTGGTACAACACCGCTGCCTTCACTAAGTTTGCTCATGAAGCGGGCCTTTATGCCCGCAACGTCAATGGCGATGCCTTCTCGGATGCCTGCCGTCAAAAGGTTATCGACATGATCAAGGCCGACTTAGGTCAAGTTGACTTAGTCGTCTACTCCTTAGCCGCTCCAGTACGCAAGGTGCCAAGCACCGGTGAGGTGGTCCGTTCGTGCTTAAAGCCAATTGGCAAGCCTTACGTCTCCACCGCCATTGATACCAACAACGACACCATCATCGAAGCTACGGTCGAGCCTGCCACCGAAGAGGAAATCAAGAACACCGTAACCGTAATGGGCGGTCAGGATTGGGAATTGTGGCTCAATGCCTTAAAGTCCGCTGGCGTCTTAGCTGAGGGCTGCAAGACCGTCGCTTACAGCTATATCGGCACTGAGATCACTTGGCCAATCTACTGGCATGGCGCCTTAGGTAAGGCCAAAGAGGACTTAGATCGTGCCGCAGGTGAATTGCGTCAGGTTATGTCCGACCTCAAGGGCGATGCCCGCGTGGCCGTCTTAAAGTCGGTTGTTACCCAGGCCTCGTCGGCGATTCCAGTCATGCCGCTCTACATTTCCTTATGCTTCCGCGTAATGCGCGAGCAAGGTATCCACGAGAGCGTGATTGAGCACATCTTCCGCCTCTTCCACGATGCCTTATACGGCGTTTCCGCTCCAGAGCTCGATGCTGAGGGCCGCATCCGTATGGATAGCTGGGAGCTGCGCGATAGCGTCCAGTTAAAGTGCAAGGATTTATGGGCTCAGGTCACCACCGAGAACTTAAAGTCGATTACCGATTACCAAGAGTACAAGCACGAGTTCTTACAGCTCTTCGGCTTTGAGGTCGACGGCGTTGATTACTCCGCTGACGTCAGCCCATTAGTCGAGTTCGACTGCGAGACCGTCTAAGCTGTTCTCAGCTTTGTTGCTTGCCTTTTTTACAGGCAAAGATAATGGGAAGCCTCAGGGTGCAAACCTTGGGGCTTTTCTGTTTTGACTTATAATAGCGCTGGTTTCTGGCTTTTTATGGAGAAGGTGATGACCGCTCAGATCATTGATGGCAAAGCCATTGCTAAAGAATTACGCGCTCAGCTGAAGACTAAGGTTGAGGGCCGGGTCGCCTTGGGCGCACGTGCGCCAGGTCTGGCGGTGATTTTAGTGGGAGCCGATCCCGCCTCCCAAGTCTATGTGCGCAATAAGCGTAAGGCCTGCTCGGATGTCGGCATCAAGAGCTTTTCCTATGACCTGCCTGCTACCACCTCACAAGCAGAGCTTGAGGCCTTAATCGACGAGTGTAATTCCAATCCTGAGATTGACGGTATCTTAGTGCAGTTCCCACTGCCTGAGGGCTTAGATGAGCGCCGCGTTATCGAAAAGATTGCCCCTGATAAGGACGTCGATGGATTCCACCCTTACAATGTCGGCCGCTTAACCCAGCGTATTCCGCTGTTGCGTGCCTGCACTCCAAAGGGCGTCATGACTATGCTCAAGAAGATTGGCTTAGACCTCTTGGGCATCAATGCCGTGATTGTCGGTGCCTCGAACTTAGTGGGCCGCCCAATGGCCTTAGAGCTACTGTTAGAAGGCGCCACCGTCACCGTAACCCACCGCTTTACCAAGAACTTAGAGCACCACGTCCGTCAGGCCGATCTCTTAATCGTAGCCTGCGGCAAGCCGCACTTAGTCCCAGGCTCTTGGGTTAAGGATGGCGCTGTGGTCATCGACGTCGGTATCAACCGCTTAGATGACGGCTCGTTATGCGGCGACGTCGGCTTTGATGAGGCTAAGGAGCACGCCTCCTACATCACTCCAGTGCCAGGTGGTGTCGGCCCAATGACCGTGGCGACCTTAATGGAAAATACCGTCCAGGCTTATGAAAATCACTTAGCCCAGTAGGCTCAGGGCTTTTCTTCTGGGAAAAAGGGGGCTGCAGAGCCCCTTTTTTCTGCTCGGAGCGTGGCTTCATTTTTTTTTTTATGGTGAGAGCGCCATCATTTTGCCCCTTGACAGTTGCTTTACCTTGGGGCAATTTAGAGTCTGGCATGGCAACTTGCTTGCATGTCATAGCACTTTTTTCTAGTGAAAAAGGGATATTTAAGCGCTTTTCTGACAGATGGCCTTGACCCCCTTATGGTGCAATAAGGAGATTTTGCCGTTATTTGAGTTTGTGGTGGTGGGGCTTAGGCCCTGTGGAATCGGCGAGTTTAGGGTGCGCGCATGATTTTACTGTTTCTGAGCGTCTGGGCCATTATCATTGCCCTGAATGAAGTACTGTTCGCTGCGCAGCCCTTCTCGATGATCAGCATTGCCGCAGCGCTGCCGCATACCTTGATGTTCTCGGTGGTGCTCTCGGCGGCCGTCTATGTAGCCAAGAAAAAGATCCTCGACGCCATCGATAAAGGCCAGCCGATCGACAAACGCTTTGTCGCCGATCTCACCCCAGAGGTCGGGCATGAGCTCAACGCGATGCGCAAAAAGCTCTCGCGCATGGACGAACAACAGCTGCGTGGACAAAGTGCCCGCGCGCAGGCGCTGGCGCGCGCACGGGCCCGCTCACGGGCGCAAGGGCGTAAAGGCAATAAGAAGGGTAAGCTCACTCCCCAGGAAATCGAACAGGCCAATCGCGAGCGCTTAGCGCAAAACCGCGATACCTACGGCCATCTCTATCAAACCGCCCAAGCCAAGCTGCGCCAAGACGAGCTCAAGAAGCAACGCGCACGCCAAAAGGCGCACGCAAAAGCGGTGCAAAGTAAGGAAGCCCGCGCGCGCGCCGCCTTAAAGTCAGGCCAGGTGGCGGTGGCCGCCGCCCGTAAAGCCGCTCAAGCTCAAGACAGTGGTAGCTCGTTTTTATCAGGGATCTTTGGTCAGAGCGATCCCAACGATTTCGTCAAGCAAGCTCACGCTCAGCACTTAGAACAGTCCCAAGCGCGCGCCCAGAGCCAACAAGGCAAAATCAAGGCAAAGGTCGATAAGCTCGCGGCGGCGCAAAAGACGGCCCCGAGTGCCCCGCCTTCGGCAGCGACAACGGCGGCACAAAAGCGCGCCCAAGAGGAGCAAGCACGCGCCCGCCGTCAGGCCAAGATTGAGGCCTTAGGCGCGATCTCCTCTGAGGATAAGATTAGACAGGAGCAAGAGCTCAAGGAGCGTAAGGCCAAGGAAGTGGCTGCCGCTAAGGCCAAGCAGGCCAAGGCGGTCCAAGAGCAAGCACAGTTACAGCAGCTCAAGCACAGCCTCGACCCGAATGCGTCCCGCGCTGAGGTCAAGGCCCAGACTCAAAAGATCAAGGAACAAGGCAGCGCCGCTAAGGCCGCCGCCGAGCAAAAAGCAGCAGCAGAGAAGGCCGCAGCCGAAAAGCGGGCCGCTGAGCAAAAAGCTGCGGAGCAAAAAGCGGCCGCTGAGGCTGCGGCAGCAGTAGCGCAGAAGGCGGCGCAGAGCAAGGCCCAGCGCGAGGCGGATACTGCCGCCTTTATGCAGGGCGCCAATGCGGCGGTGCAGCAAAGCGCCAAGAGCGTGAGCGACTTAGAGCGCCTGCAAGCCCAAGCCCAGCATATGCAAAGCGCCGGGGCGCAGGGCGCGCCTAAGGGCCCTGCCGCGTCGGTGGGCTATATGGATCAGCTCATTATCCCTAAGAGCGATAACGTCGATGCCTCGGGCCTGAAGAAGCACCAAGGTCCTAAGCGCGGTGCGGGACTTGATACCTCGGCCTTAAAGCGCGTGGGTGAGATCCAAGACTCAAGTCCGTCCACCTTTAACCCACCGCAATTGGTCAAGGAGTCGGTGCAAGGCTCAGGCGTCTCCAGCGCCGGAGGCGCCCGCTTCTTAAACTCCAATTCCACCCGCAGTGCCATGAAGGTTGAGGGCAGCAGCTCCGGTGCGGCCGCCGCGCCGAATGCCAAGATGGCCGGTGCCGCCTTTGGTACCACCTTACAAAACGATGCCACCATTGAGCGCGGTAAGGCCAATACCTTGGACTTTGCCTCGTATCAGGCCAACGCCCGTGAGCGTGCGCTCGGGCGCGCCCAGACGCCGAAGGCCACGGCGCAAGCCCAGCATATGGCCGCAGCCACCCATCGCTCGGTTACGGGTATGAATATGAATACCCAGACCCAGGCGCCCGCAGGCGGTAAGCTTACGGCTCCGGGCAATCGCGCGGCCTTTACGGCACAGATGCAGCGCCCAGGTTTAGCTAGCACCCATTTAGGGGACAACGGGCCGTTGCGCCAAGTGGTAGCTGGAACCAAGCCCGTGGTGGGACCTGCGCGTGACACCTTACCTAAGGTCTTACCAAGCCCTGGCATTGAGAGCATTCAGACTGCGCCGAAGCTCAGAGCCAAGCGCGTCATCAATGCCACCAACAACGCCAAGAACGAAGAGCACTTCCAGAAGGTGCAAAAGCGCGACGACATGTACAAGCGCGAGCTCAACTTTGTCGACGAGGCGCCTTCCAAGGAAAAGATGGAGGCCTTAGCGGCGCAAACAGACAAGCTCCACGCCCAGGACCACGCCGACGCCTACAGCAAGGTCCAAGAGACGACCGCCAAGTCCCAAGGCCAAGGCGAACATCACTTCAAGCGCGCCCGTGCACGCCCGAGCGATAAGCTGCGCGCCGACGAGCAGGTTTAGCTAGCTGCTACCCTTAGTGCCAGCCGTCCTGAGGCAGTGGTATGGCGGCTAAAGGCAGGGCCTGGGGCGCGGCGGCTCGAGAGGTGAGCTCACCTTTAGCTCGCGCCCAAAGCAAACAAGCGCCCGCAGGCGCTTGTTTGGTCAGATTAAGCTTAGAGCTTTTTTATTACTTGCGCTTGCAAGTACGCTTGGCTGGGGCCTTGGCTGGAGCCTTGGTCTCAGCTGCGGCCTTAGTCTCAGCCTTAGCTGGGGCCTTCTTGGCCTTGGTGCTCTTAGCCGCAGGCTTAGCTTCGGCTTCGGCCTTGGCCGGGGCCTTTGTCGCTGGCTTTGGCTCTGCCTTTGGGGCAGCCTCGGCGACGGCTGGAGCCTGTGAGCCGTGCTCGAGCATTTGCTCGAGGTAGTGAATCGAGGCGCCACCGTGCAGCTCAACTGGGTCAGTTAAGAGCTGCTTGTGCAGTGGGATATTGGTCTTGATGCCGTCGATGACCATCTCATCTAAGGCCTCGCGGGCACGGGCCATCGCCAGCTCACGGGTGTCGTCGTGGACAATGAGCTTGCCCACGAGCGAATCGTAGTGAGGTGGTACGCGATAGCTCTCGTAGATGTGCGAGTCCCAACGTACGCCTGGGCCGCCTGGGATGTGCAGACGGGTGATAAGACCTGGGCTTGGGATAAAGGTCTTAGGATCTTCGGCGTTGATACGGCACTCAAAGGCGTGACCGTGGAGCTTGATATCTTCTTGCTTGATCGAGAGTGGGTCACCGGCGCAAATGGAGATCATCTCACGGACTAAGTCGATACCGGTGATCATCTCGGTGATTGGGTGCTCCACCTGAATACGGGTGTTGACTTCGATGAAGAAGAATTGGCCGTTTTCGTAGAGGAACTCAAAGGTACCGGCACCGCGATAGCCGATGTCGATGCAGGCCTTAACGCACGACATACCGATTTCGTGGCGTTGCTCCTCGGAGATAAATGGAGCAGGTGCCTCTTCTAACACCTTTTGATTGCGGCGCTGAATCGAGCAGTCACGCTCACCTAAGTACACGGCGTGGCCGCGCCCGTCCGAGAGCAGCTGGAACTCGATGTGGCGTGGGTTCTCGAGGAACTTTTCCATGTAGACGGCCGGATTGTTAAAGAACATATCGGCCTCACGGCGGGTCAAGGCAATCGCCTCTTCCAAGTCCTCGTCGCGGCGCACTACGCGCATACCACGACCACCACCGCCACCTGCGGCCTTGATGATGATAGGGTAGCCAATCTTGTTAGCTAACTTGATGTTCTCGGCTAAATCATCACCTAAGGCGCCATCAGAGCCGGGCACGCATGGCACACCCGCGCGCTTCATCGCACGCTTAGCGGACACCTTATCGCCTAATAAGCGAATGGTATCGGCCGATGGGCCAATAAAGATAAAGCCCGACTTCTCCACCATCTCGGCAAAGTCAGCATTCTCCGAGAGAAAGCCGTAGCCTGGGTGAATGGCGGTAGCACCGGTCGCTTCAGCGGCAGCAATGATGCTTGGGATATTGAGATAGGAATCCTTGGCGGCAGCTGGACCAATGCAGATCGTCTCATCGGCGAGCTTGACGTGCATTAAGTCGCGGTCAGCACTGGAGTGCACGGCGACCGTCTTTAAGCCTAACTGGCGGCAGGCGCGCAAGATGCGCAGCGCAATCTCACCACGGTTGGCAATGACCACCTTATCAATTTGCATAAACTTCTTCCCACAAAAACTGGCGCACGGGCGCACCGAAAAGAAGGTGCGCACCATTAGTAGGCCCAAAAGAGCCCTGAGCTTTAGGACTCAGGCATGGCCCCTTAAACCGGGGCGTTATCCCTTGAACCGGGGCGTTATCTCTTATGGGGCCTAGTTTTGGAGTGCGGTCTATTCAAATTCGAAGATTGGCTGGTCAAACTCAACCGTCGAGCCATTCTCGACTAAGATGCGCTTGATGGTACCGGCGCGGTCAGATGGAATTTGGTTGATCATCTTCATGGCTTCAACGATGCACAGGGTGTCGCCTTCCTTGACCGTATCACCTACCTCAACAAATGGAGCGCTGGTAGGGGAAGCGGCGCGATAGAAGGTACCGACCATGGTCGAGCGCATGATCTTAGAGTCATCCACAGCGGCAGGAGCGGCAGCAGGGGCGGCAGCAGCAGGGGCTGCTACAGGAGCGGCAGCAGGAGCAGCTACAGGGGCGACGGCTGGAGCTGGGGCAATGACGGTCTGAACGGCTGGAGCGGCGGCTACCGGTGCCGTTTGACGGCAGATACGAAGCTCTTCGTCACCTTGCTTTAAATTGATCTCCGCGACATCAGAGTTCGATACGAGGTTAATCAATTTAGCAATCTTGTGAATGTCGATTTCCATGAAAAATCCCTATTAAGCAAAAGCAACCAAGCACAGCGCGGTCGGTCGACCCGCACGCCACAAGAGAACAAGACCGGGTCTTTTTCTCTGTGCTGGCAGGCGGCCTGAGCCGTGCAAACCTGGCAACCGTAGAGCAGGCCTTCTAACAGGCCGTGTCCTTGGTTACCGCAAGCGCAATCCACCACTGCCGAAACGACCATGGCGGGGCCATAGTTTGCAGCGGTCGCTTTTTGGGTTAAGGAGCATTGTCCCTGCACTAAAGACCTTTGCTTTTAGCGCAAAGTTCCTTTTTGTAGGTGCTCCACTTCCACAGACCTGACTTCAGGCCGTGGCGCCATCCGTTACTGGGATAGCTCAGGCTAGCTTAAGCTAGCAATTAGCACTAAGCAGGGCCGACTTTAAGCCGGCCCCGCCGGGAAAAGAGAGCGTAAGGCGCGCGCCTTGAAGCTTGCGCCTTCAGGCGTGCGCCTTGAAGGCTAGTTAGCCTTTTTGCTCTTTACGTATGACACGGCCTGGTCTAAGGCGTAACGATAGCCGTTTAAGCCAAAGCCGACGATGACTCCCATGGCCTTAGCCGAGAGGAAGGAGTGATGACGAAATTCCTCACGGGCGTGGACATTGGAGATGTGAATCTCAATGAATGGAATGGAGACAGCGCTCAAGGCATCTAAGATCGCCACGCTGGTATGGGTATAGGCACCGGCATTAATCAAGATAAAGTCGGTGTTGCCATAGGCAGCCTGAATCCTATCGACGATGGCGCCTTCGCTATTGGACTGGAAGTGCTCGAGCTCACAGCCTAATTCTTTAGACTGGGCCTTAAGCGAGGCGACCAAGGTTTGCAAGTTATCAGCGCCGTAAACCGAGGGCTCACGGATGCCTAAGAAGTTGAGATTGGGGCCATTAATGACCAGAATCTTGGGCGTGTTAGACAATCTCTATCTCCGTCTGAAAGTTGGCCCAATTTTACCAACAAAAGCCAGTTTTAGCGCAATTTGCGCAACTTTTCCGCCACTTTGGGCCGGTTTTTGGCAAATTTTGCGAAAAAACTCCCACTCACCTGCCCTAGTTACAACCAAAACGGCAGGGGATTTCCCATTATGCACCCAACGCCCTTTTTCTGCACTCTCACAGTGCTCCATTTTCGCGCTGTCTGCGTGCCTTAACGCGTCCCAAGACGGCTCTAAAACAAGATACCTCTGGATGCTCGATGCCATAAATAAGCCATTTGTCCCACTTATGTCCCGTGCTTCCGCCTTCTGGAGTTATGGCATTGTTAACTTGTGATGTGGATTCCGTTAAGGGAAAAGATTGCGGCTTAGCACGGCGTTTTTGCCTCAAATCAGGTCGTGAGCTGAGGCTAACTCAGTGCAGTTACGGCTAATTACCGCGCACTTCGGTTGAGGGCAGTTGTTGCAGCCTAAGAATGGCTTATTTAAAGCTTTTGCTGTGCAGGAAACTGAGGGGTTACTGCTTGCCACGAGGTAACTCACGAAAAGTATGGTGGCTGTATGAGCTTGGGGTTGATGTTGTCTTAGGCTATTTTTAACCTACGAAAAGTTTTTGATTGTTAAAACGCTTGCAAAATTAGGTGATTTAAATTAAGCTGATGCTGTTTCGGTTTACTTGGTAATTATGCCGACAGTCAAGCTGTCTTAAGACGGGAGTATCGTAGCGCAGCCTAGCTTCTGCCCCTGTTCTCGGTAGCTTCTTGCCGTACTTTGGCCAATTGACGTGCGACGTGCGGTGCAATCATGCCAAGTTCTAAGAATCCACATCAATGCCTTGGGAGGCACTATGCCTAAAGCTCCTATTACTACGCAGCCCTCCGAAATCTCGCCGCGTGCGGCGACACCCCAGGTTGGTAACGCTGACCTTACGCTAAGCCCGCCCATTCTTCAGCAGCCTCATCTTGACCTGCAGGAGGCGGTCACTGCGGTCTTAAATGGCTTTGAGACTCAGGCGCGCGGCCAGCTCATTATGCCCAGTGGCACCAGCAGAACTTTGACCGCCCTTAAGATTGCCGAAGATCTTCCAGGCAACGGCTCGAGTGCCATCATTTACTTGGTATCATCACTGGCCTTGCTCAATCAAACCTTGCTTGAGTGGAAGTGTAACGCGCGTAATCCTTTCTTTGCTTATGCGCTCTGTTCTGATTCTAAGACAGAACAAAAGAGTGGCGACAGTGACCTTGCTAGGTATCTGACTCCTGCTGAGTTGCAGTGCCCCGCCTTCACTGATGCTAAGGCCATGATTAAGCAAATGTGGGCTGATCTTGAGATACTGTTGACTTCTGATAAAGATCAAATGGTGGTCTTTTTTGTCACCTACCAAGCGCTGCAAGGGCTGTATGACTTTTTTAATAAAATGAGTATGTTGCGGGCGGATCTCTTTGTCTGTGAAGAGGTTCATCGTCTGGTCGGAAGCCATGACAATACGGATAAGAAGCGCTTGTTTAAACTTATTCAGGACGACCATGTCTTTGGCCTAAAGCGCTTGTATATGTCAGCCCCGCCTATGGTCGATGGAGAGGCGGCCAAAAGGCAAAAGAAGTCTGGGGCAGCGGTGTTGCACGCGCTTAACGACGAGTCCAAGTTTGGCCCAGTGTTCTACTCGAGCCAAGTACCTTATTGACCACCACTGAGCCAGCTCGAGGTAGGGACGCTGCGCTTAGTCTGCCGCAATTTGATTGGGTTTGCGGGCATTGCATAGGGCTTAATTGTTGCGGTGTAGGGGCTAACACGGCGCGCGGTGGGGCGCAAATGCGATTTTCTTGGGATTTTTTGGGGAGATCGGGGTGGGTCTGTGATAAAATTTGCGGCGCAGATCAAGCTTTGAGGGTGTGCCCTTTTACTTTTGGGACATTTTGGCTTTGGGCTTGATCGTTGGTCAGTCGGTGACGTCAGTCATCCTGGGTGTTCATCCTTTGTGAGGAAAAACTGCTGCGTTCTTAGCTCAGTGGTGCTCAATGGCTCCTCTCAAATCCTAAGGAGGGAGAGGGAGGCGTAAGCCTAGGGCTGAGGCGTGGTAGCGCCAGATTACTATGATGATGATTAATAACGCGAAGTCTATCGCTCAATACGATCCAGAACTCTTTGCTGCTATGGACGCTGAGAATCAGCGCCAAGAAGATCACATTGAGCTCATTGCCTCGGAAAATTACGCCAGCCGTTGTGTCATGGAGGCTCAAGGCTCGCAACTGACCAACAAGTACGCTGAGGGCTATCCTGGCAAGCGTTACTACGGTGGCTGCGAGTACGTCGATCAAGTCGAGCGCTTAGCCATTGAGCGCGCCTGCAAGCTCTTCCACTGCGATTACGCTAACGTCCAGCCTCACGCTGGCTCCCAGGCTAACTGCGCTGCCTATATGGCTATGTGCCAGCCTGGTGACACCATCTTAGGTCTGTCCTTAGCCGCTGGTGGTCACTTAACCCACGGTGCTTCCGTTTCCTTCTCGGGCAAGGTTTACCACTCGGTCCAATACGGTGTTAATGCCGCCGGTGAGCTTGACTACGACGATATCCGCGCCAAGGCCTTAGAGGTTAAGCCAAAGGTCTTAGTTGCTGGCTTCTCGGCCTACTCGGGCATCGTTGACTGGAAGAAAATGCGTGAGATCGCAGACGAGGTCGGCGCTTACTTAATGGTCGATATGGCTCACGTTGCCGGTTTAATCGCCGCTGGCGTTTACCCAAGCCCAATTGACTACGCTCACGTTGTCACCTCCACCACCCACAAGTCCTTAGGTGGTCCACGTTCGGGCTTTATCCTCTCCAACTGCCACGACCAAGAGCTCTACAAGCGCCTCAACAGCGCCATCTTCCCAGGTTCGCAAGGCGGCCCATTAATGCACGTCATCGCCGCTAAGGCGGTCGTCTTCAAGGAGGCCATGGAGCCTTGGTTCGTTGACTACCAAAAGCAGGTCGTCGCTAACGCTAAGGCTATGTGCGAGGAAGTCATGAAGCGTGGTTACAAGGTCGTCTCCGGCGGCACCCACAACCACTTATTCTTACTGGACTTCATCGGCTTAGAGATGACCGGTAAGGATGCTGAGACTGCTTTAGGTCAGGCTAACATCACCGTCAACAAGAACTCGGTTCCAGGCGACCCACGCAGCCCATTTATCACCTCCGGCCTGCGTCTTGGTACCCCAGCTTGCACCCGTCGTGGCTTCAAGGAGCCGGAGGTTCGTGAGCTGGCCAACATCATCTGCGACGTCCTCGACAACTACAAGGACGAGAGCGTCATCGCTGCCGCCCGCGAAAAGGTCAAGGCCTTATGCGCTAAGTTCCCAGTTTACAAGGACTAAGCGGATGCGGCGTTAAGACCTGCGCTGAGTTAAGACTCAAGCAGAGCTCGTACTAACGCAGAGTCAGGATCAACCCGGTCCTGAATCAGAAAAAGCCCATGGTGCAGATTGCTTTAAGTCTGCGCCGTGGGCTTTTTTAATGCGCTTTTGCGGCATAAAATGAGGAATGGATTGTTTTTGGTCTAGGAGGCGCTATGGCTAAGGGTGAAGGCAAGAAAAAGGGTAAGGGCAAACTCGGCGTGGTCAAACCAGTCGAGCTCAATGAGACTGATGCTCATTATTTGAAGCTGGCGCTCAAAGAGGCCAAGCGCGGACGCTATACCACCTCGCCTAATCCGGCCGTGGGCTGCGTCATTGTGCGCGATGGTGAGATCTTGGGCCAAGGTTTTCACCATGCCGCCGGTCAACCGCACGCTGAGATTATGGCGTTACGCGACGCAGGCGGTGATGTGGCCGGAGCCTGCGTCTACGTCACCTTGGAGCCGTGCTGCCATTATGGCCGTACCCCACCATGCGCTAAGGCCTTGATTGAGGCGGGCGTCAAGCGCGTGGTCATTGGCTCGCGGGATCCTAACCCTAAGGTCGCAGGCGGCGGCATCGCTATGCTCCAAGAGGCCGGGATCGAAGTGGTGCTAGCCGGGGGCAAGCTCAATGAGCGCTGCTTAAAGCTCAATCGTGCCTTCTTTAAGAGCATCACCACCAACCGCCCATTTGTTATCACCAAGCTCGGCATGAGCATCGATGGCAAGATCGCCTTGTCCGACGGCACCTCGAAGTGGATCACCAACGAGGATAGCCGCTCCGATGGCCAGCGCCTGCGTCTGTGGGCCGATGTCCTCATCACCACCGCCGCCACAGTGCGCGTGGACAATCCGCGCTACAACGTGCGCATCGATGAGCTGCCAGCTGAGGTCATGACCGGTCTTGATACCGCGCTCATCCGCCAGCCACCAAAGGTGGTGATCGACACCCATGGCACCTTCTGCCAGGACTATGATCCTGAGCTCATCAAGCCTTACTCCATCTTTAGCCAAGGCGAGAGCTTTATTGCGGTGGGCACCAAGCAAAACTTAGCCAAGATTCATGAGGCGGTAGTAGCCACAGAGGAAGGTGCAGTGCCTAAGCTCCCGGTCTCGCGCGTCAAGACCGGCTGGAAGGTCAATGCCGAGCGTATTATCGCCTCCGGTCCTAACTTCGTAGTGGAGCGCTTCACCGATCGGGTTTCGATCTTAGTGCTGCCGCAAGACCGTGACCATGTCTCGCTTGAGGCCTTGCTTGATTTCTTGGGCTCCAAGGAAATGCGCGTCGCCATGGTCGAAGCAGGTGCGGCTCTGACCTCCGCCTTCTTAAATCAAGGCCTGGTCGATGAGTGCTATTGCTACTTAGCCCCAATGTTCTTAGGCGCCACCGCCCAAAGCGGCCTCAAGCTGCCTGAGCCTCCAACCTTACAGGCGGCGCAGCGCTTTGCCCAGATGGACTGCAAGGTCATTGCCGATAACGTCTTAGTGGTGCTGTCACAGCCGCTGCGTTTGCCTGCGGTCAAGCGCACCAGCCGCAAGAAGACGGCTTTGAGTCCGGCTAAGACCGCCTCCGCTTCTGCCAAGAAGAGCGCGAGCTCAGCTCAGAAAGCGGCCACTGGTGCTGCCAAGAAGACAAGCGCTAGCCGGGCAAAGAAAGTGACCGCTAAGAAGACGGCCTCTAAGGCGTCCTCTTAGGTTAAGATAGCGCCTTTGAGCTTGCGAGGAGATCTGATGTTTACGGGAATTGTGCAGAGCGTGGGCGTGCTGCAAAGTATTACGCGCCAAGGTAAGGGCGCGCATGTGGTGGTGGCCACGAAGCCGGGCTTTTTGTCGGAGGTTCAGCTGGGCGACTCCATTGCCACTAATGGCGTGTGCCTCACGGCCACAGCCTTGCGCGATAACGCCTACGAGGCGGATTTGTCCTTTGAGAGTTTTAACCTCACGACCTTCGCGCATTACACCGCTGGGATTAAGGTCAATTTGGAGCTGGCGTGCACGCCGGTCACGCGCCTGGGCGGTCACATCATGCAAGGTCACGTCGATGGCGTGGGCACGGTGCTCGAGCGCTACCGCGTGGACGAGGCGCTCAATATCTGGGTGCAGGCACCCAAGAGCTTAGCGCGCTATATCGCGATGAAGGGCTCGATTGCGGTCGATGGCATTTCGCTGACGGTCAATGAGGTGCGTGACTGCGATTTTCGCCTGACCTTAATTCCGCACACCCAAGGCGAGATCGCGACTGACTTTAATCCGGGCACTCTGGTCAACCTCGAGGTCGATGTCATTGCGCGCTACTTAGAGCGCTTGATGGTGGCCGGAGCCATGACCCCGAGTGCTGCGCCTTCGGGTGCCATAGGGGAGCAAGGCAGTCGCGTGACCTTAGCCTCCTTGCAAGAAAATGGCTTTTTCTAGGGCTAAAGGCGCACTTTTGCTATACTAGTGGCGCAAAATGCGGCGGCAGCAGGGCTCTGAGCGAGCTCTTGCGGGCTCACCCTAAACACCTAAGCTTGAGCCTGATGCGCTTGAGTTAATAGGGGGCTGGGCCGCGCCGGTTGGTATTTTTTGGGAGTCTGCAATGGCAGTTAATTTTATTGAGGGCATTAAGCCTTGCTCTGATGCCAAGGTCGGCATTGTCGTTTCGCGTTTTAACAGCTTTATCTGCGAGCGTCTGTTAGAGGGCGCATTAGATACCTTAAAGCGTGAGGGCCAAGTTGAGGACTCCAACATCACGGTCGTACGTGTCCCAGGTGCTATCGAGATTCCTTTGACTTTAGAGCTGATGGCTCAAAGCGGCAAGTACGACGCCCTGATCGCCTTAGGCTGCGTCATTCGTGGTGCTACCTACCACTTTGAGGTGGTCGCCAATGAGTGCGCTAAGGGCATTACCCAAGTTACCTTAAATAACCGCTGCATCGTCTCCAATGGTGTCTTAACCACCAACACCATCGATGAGGCAGTCCAACGTGCTGGTTCCAAGGCTGGTAACAAGGGCAGCGAAGCTGCTTCGGCGGCCTTAGAAATGATTAACGTCACCCGTCAGCTTAAGGCCTAGGGGTGACTAAGCTAGGCTAGCGCCTAGTGCTAACTGAGCCCAAGCCGTGTTAAGCGCGCTTGGGCCTTCGTTCTTTTTTCTTGAGGTTTTTATGGATCAAACTGAGGGTGCAGTCACTCCTGCGATGCGTCATAAGGCGCGCCACTTTGCGCTGCAGGCGATTTATCAATGGCAGTTGACGGGCATGTCAGCCTCGACCATTGAGCAACAGTTCTTAGAAGATCAACCGGTAGCCGGTGCTGATCTTGACTACATGCACGATCTGATTCAAGGCGTGATCGCTAATTGCGATACCTTGGATGCGGCTTTTGCCCCATTCTTATCCCGTCCGTTAAAGGATCTCGATCAGGTGGACAAGGCGATCTTACGTATCGGCACCTTTGAGCTGATGTACCGCCAAGAAGTCCCATTTAAGGTCGTGATCAACGAGGCCATTGTCTTGGCTAAGTCCTTTGCCGAGCAAGACAGCCACAAGTTCGTCAACGGCGTCTTAGATAAGGTCATCAAGAGCATTCAAGCTCAAAATAAGTAACGAGCCTATAAGAGCAAAGCGCTCAAACCTAGTGGGTCATTTACGACCCAGTAGGTCTAGGACTCTAGGTCAGATGACCTAAGAGGTCAAGATCCAAGGTCAGGCTCGAGGTGGCGGCACCTGATGCCGCATAGCGTTGCGCGATTGGACCCTGCGGGGTCTAATTTTTTTTCGTGATTTAGGACAGTCTCAAAAATGGTCGATGATGAATTTTCCTTTATCCATCAGTACTTTGCCCGCTTACAGCATGCGGCGCGCCCTGAGACCTCCTCAGCGGGGGTGGTGCTGGGGATCGGGGATGATGCGGCCATTTTAAAGCTGAGTGGCAATTACGCGATTACCACTGACACCTTAGTTGAGAATGTCCACTTCTTCCCTAATTTCAATCCGCATTTGTTAGGCGCGCGCGCCCTTGAGGTCAACTTCTCGGACGTCTACGCGATGGGCGCTCGTCCTCAGTACATTACGCTGAGCCTTGATATCTCGGAGCGCTACCTTGATTTTGATCAGTTTTGGCAGGCCTTTGCCCAGGGCGTAGAAGAGTGCCTGGCGCGCCACAACTGCCTGCTCATTGGCGGCAATGTCACGCGCAGCAACAATCGCAATGCGCCCTTGACCATCAGCGCGACCGCCTTTGGTCAATGTGTCGGTACCGGCCTGTTACGCCGTAACGGCGCTCAAGTGGGCGATCGCATCTACGTCACGGGCTCACTGGGCTCCAACGGCCTCTACGTCAAGACGGTCTATAACAATAGCCTGCGCAATCTCGACTCTGACGAGCGCCGCCACTTTGAAGAGCACGCCTTTGCCTACGATGCGCGCATGAGCAAGTTTGTGGAGCATGTCGTCGCTTACAGTCAGTGCGGTATCGACGTGTCCGATGGCCTGTTGGGCGATTTAAGCCACATTCTGATGCAATCGCATTGCTGTGCCTTGCTCAATTACGAGAGCCTGCCGCTTGACGAGCTCTCACGCTCCTTACTGCCGCACTTTAAGATCTCCGAGAAGTCTCTGCTCAAGTTAGGCTTAAGTGCAGGCGGTGACTACAATCTCATCTTTACTGTGCCACAGGATAAGCAAGCGGCCTTTGAGGCGGAGCTCAAGCAAGACCCCGAGCTTGAGGGCTTCTTGTGCACCTGCATCGGTGAGGTGGTCGCAAGTGAGAGCGAGCAGGATTGGGATCATAACTTCCTGGCCACCGACAGTGGTCTCATCACGATCGTCAACGCCCAAGGTGAGCCGACCACGCTGCGTTTAGGTGTGGGCTCGTTTAACCATTTCTTGCGCAACAGCTCACTAAGCGAGGTCTAGCGCGCAGAGCTTTAGCCCTGAGGACTCGAGCCCACTAGGCGAGGTCTAGCGCGCAGAGCTTTAGCCCTGAGGACTCGAGCCCACTAGGCGAGGTTTAGCGCGCAGAGGTCTAGCCCTGTGGACTCGAGCCCACTAGGCGAGGTTTAGCCCGCAGAGGTCTAGCCCTGAGGGCTCGAGCCCACTAGGCGCGGCCCAGCTTTTTAGCTGGATCTAGGCCATTGGAGCCAAGGGCGCCCAATAAGGCTTAAGATGCCCAAATTTTGCGGGCCCTAAGTTCGCCATAAGGCCAATGTGCTAAGCTAGTGCCTGTTAATCTTTCCTGATTGGATTTTTATTTTTTTCCTATGAAGAAGAATCTGTTAGCCGTATCGGTATTAGGTGCAGCTGCACTGATGCTTGCTGCTTGTGGTGAAGATAAGGCCGTTGCTGCCGCCAATGACAGCGCTGCCGCTCCCGCCAAAGCTGCTGTGGTCACGGCTGAGTCGTCCTTTGATGACAAGGTTTCCTACTCGATTGGTGCCAGCGTCGGTACCTACATCGCTACCATTCAGCGCGACCAAAGCGAGTTCATTGGCAATTTGAACCAGGAACTGGTCATTCAGGGCTTTGTTGATGCCATTAACAGCAAGACCGCCTTAAGCGAGAAGGACATTGCTGACACCTTAGTCGCCTTAGACCAAAAGGTCCGTGAGGGCTTAGAGAAGAAGGCTGCTGACGAGGCCCAAAAGAACTTAGAGGAAGGCAAGAAGTTCTTAGCTGAGAACGCTAAGGCCGAGGGCGTTCAGACCACGCCATCGGGCCTCCAGTACAAGATTATTGCCGAGGGCTCAGGTAAGGTTCCTACCACCTCCGATACCGTCCGTGTCCGCTACAAGGGCACCACCATTGACGGTCAAGTCTTTGATGAGCAAAAGGATCCAATTGCCTTCCCACTGGCCAACATCATCCCAGGCTGGACCGAGGGCTTACAGCTGATGAAGGAAGGCGGTAAGGCCATGCTCTACATCCCATCGGATCTGGCTTACGGTGAGATGGGCGCCGGTGACCTGATTAAGCCTAACTCGGTCTTAATCTTTGAGATCGAGTTAGTCGAGGTCGTACCTCCTGCCGCTCCAGAGGCAGAGGCTGCCGCCCAGTAGTAGGCGCACCCTCAAGAGATCTTCTTCACGCCCGCTGGGGCCCGACACCAAGTGCCGTGGCTCCAGCGGGCGTGGTGTTTTTATTTTTGAGGATTTGACTCTAAAATATGGTAAAATCGTATTAGGTATTAGTGGAGATAGCTTATGTTTTACTTTGTTTCGCAGACAGATGAATTCATGCACTGGTTTAAGGGGGTGGATAAGTTTCTGTACTTTCGTATTTTAGCGATGCTTGCGCATATGCGTGTAGGGTTCCTTGGTGACGCCACTAAGGTTGGTGATTATATCTATGAGGCTCGAATTGCTTCATATCCTAATGTTCGTATTTATTTTTATAAAGAAGGATCAAGGATTGTAATTTTATTTGCATCTGTTGCACAAATCTCGCGTAACGCTGATATAGCTAAAGCACAAGTTATTTCTCATAAATTTCAGGAAGAGTACGATATCAAGACCAAGGAATTTATGAAAATGATAGATGCTTAATAAATAATGTTATTTTGTGGGAGCAATGCTATACTTAATTTTTAATAAATTATAGTAAACGTCAGTGATTTTGGCTAATTAACTTTATTACAATTACTAAGCAAAACAGCTTGTTTAAGCTGTTCTTCTGAAATTTAATAAAATTATAAAACAAAAATTTATTAGCAAAAACTAATGGCGTTTGCTATATTTTAATGGTAATATAAATGTTCAACAATTTTGATAGTATTGCTGATAGAGTAACATCTTCCAGTCAAAAACATTATAATCTTTCATACACAACAACTTTTAAGAAGTGGTTGCAATCATTAGCTAAAAAAGATCAGAGACTTTATAAGATAGTTGTAAAACGACTTAGAGCTGTAGAAGACGGTAATTTTGGCCGTATAAAGTCAGTTGGCGACAAGGTATCAGAAATTCGTATTTTTGAAGGTCCTGGTGTTCGTCTTTATTTCACAAGAGTTGGTAACCAAGTTATCTTTTTTCTAGCTGGTGGAGTTAAAGATAGCCAGCCAGCAGATATCGAAAAAGCAAAGAAGCTTGCTGCTCAAATTCATGCAAAGGAGACAGAAAAATTATGACAGATATGACTGATCGTCACTTTGTTACTGATGAGTTGATTGAATTTGATTATCAGGATTTCCTGCATTCTGAAGACGACTGCTTGGAGGCCTGGAAAAGCGCCTTGCAGGAAGATTCAGGTGATGGCTTAGTCCTCTTTGCCACCTTAAAAGATATTGCTTATTTTAAGTTCTTGAGTAATCTTGCTCAACAAGTTGGCTTGACCAAAGACGAGCTTTACAATGTTTTAAAGGGTAATGGCGGCAGAAATGCTGATGTGTTAAAGAAATTGGTTGCTTCCTTGGGTTTGCGCTTTCATTATGATGATGTGCCTAGCTCTGAGTCCGAAGCAGATGATACTTTTGTTTCAGACGAGGCTCCGGTTAAAGAAACTTATAACAAAACTTCTGCCTAGAGCAAGTTCTTACATTAAGCTTTTACACGCCCGCTGGGACCCGACACCAAGTGCCGTGGCTCCAGCGGGCGTGGTGTTTATGGGCGGTTTCTATGCTGGAGGCATGAAAAAAGCCCGCAGCGTGGCTGCGAGCTTTTGGTCAGTCGAACTTACTTTTGTTCTTTTTTCGGGGGTATGTGACTACTTTAAGTTCAGGGTGTCACGAATCGTGAAGAAGATATCGGTCTGGTCGGTTAAGCCTACGACACGTAAGGCACCTGGGCCGTAAGCGGCAACACGTAACTGAGCACCGGTGTGACCTGCGTCATCGATGTCGGTCGAGTTGCCATAGTTGATGGCCATTGGGACGCCGTCGTGGGTTAAGACGCGCTGGCTAAAGCCTGGAGTGGTGGCGTCTGGATAGACGATCTGGGTGGCGTGAGCGTGGTCAGCGGTAACGATAACCAGGGTGTTGCCGTCCTTCTTGGCAAAGTCCATGGCAACTTGAACGGCCTCGTCTAAGTCCATGGTCTCACCAAATTGACCGCATGGATTGGAAGCGTGGGCCTGCTTGTCGATCGAAGCGCCTTCAACTTGTAAGAAGAAGCCCTTGTCGTTAACCTTCAGCAGGTCAATTGCCTTTTGGGTCATTTGGGCTAAGGTTGGGATCTGAGCACCGCGCTCGCTGTTAACCTCGCACTTGACCACATCCTTTTGGATGCCGTTTAATTCAGCCTGTGGGCCCTTGAGGCGAATTGGCATATTGCCGTCCGAGAACAGACCTAAGACTGGTTGATCTTGGTTGGCAACGGTAATGGCGTTCATGCCGTTTAAGTCACGGACTACTTGGAAGCCACGCTTTTCAGCCTGCTCAAATAAGGTCATGTCCTTGTACTCACCGGCCTTGGCCTTCTCATTGAAGGTAGCAGCACCGCCGCCTAAGATAACGTCAGCGCGGACGTTTAAGAGCTGCTCGGAGATCGAGCCTTGGCCGCCGTTTTCTAAGGCGTTAGCAGCGCACTTCTGCGAGGTAACGTTTGGACCATAGCACTTACGCTCGGTGACGTGAGCGATTTGGGCTGCTGGGGTAGCGTCTTGGATTTCAGCGGTCGAAACGTCGCCGGTAGCAAGACCGTTAGCCTTGGCCATCTCCAGTAAGCTCTGGTGTGGCTTGCCAAAAACGTCGACGCCGATAGCGCCGTTGTAGCTCTTAACGCCGGTCGACCAAGCGGTAGCCGAAGCTGCCGAGTCGGTAACGTAATCTGGCTTGTGGGTGTTGCGATCTAAGGAGTAGTGGGTGTACTGGCCGGTAAATGGTAAGGAGTCTAAGCCCTTGAAGAAGCCACCAGCACCGTGGGCAAAGTTACGGGCAGCGGTGATTTCGCTATCGCCCATGCCATCGCCGATTAAGAGAATGACGTTCTTGGCGTGCTGCTTCTTAGCCAGCTCCAGAACGTTGGAGTAGAGCTCAGTCTGGTTGTCTGGGATACGACGAGCGCCAGCAAACTGAGTGACATCACCGGCAGCTTGACGGACGTAGAGGGCGCTATCGTCGATAGCCTGATCACTGGCATTGGCCGAGCAGGCGGCTAACATGAAAGCAGCAGCGGCTGCGGTCAGGGATTGGGCTAACACGGACTTCTTGAGCATCATCTTTAATAAACCTTTGCCGCTATGCGGCTGATATTCCAGTTCTAAGGCGCAAGCACGTGGTTGCGCCTCGACATCAATAATGGTTGCTTTTGATGGTGCTCATGATAGGGGCCCAAAGTTAAGTTCACAGGGCCCAAAAAATAAAGTTCGAGTTAAAAAGCGTGCTTTTTTGTAAAAAGCACGTAAAGTTGCACATTTGCGCCTAAAAGCACACACAGTGAGGCACGCGGGCGCTATTACTGACATTGTGCTCTAGAGTGTAGGCACAGGGCACAGCTTTTAGACACCGAGCTGCGACTGGTGACCACGTTTCGGTGGTATGGCACAAACTAAGAACCGCCGCGCTAAGCCGGGATGGCACAGGCTTGGTGCCGCGCCTTGGTACTGTGTAGCTTGGTGGCGACACCGGCTGACCGAGGTATTAAGCCCTCAGAGTGTGTTGTGAACGAGCGCTCCTCAAGTGTGCTCGAGTGCTGCTGACTGTTAGCTAAAGTCAGCGGCGTTCAAAGGCTGTGGCGCCTTGAGCTCGTGGCTGGCCTTCTTGCCTAACACCTCAGGCAGGCGGTATGGCTCTAAGCCCAGACCTGGGCGGATGATGCGCACGTGCTCTTGGGTTAAGGTCTCGCCTGGGGCTAAGTCCTTGACTAAGTACACCGAGCGGCGGCCCTTGCGGCCTGCCAGGTCAGTCTCGCTTAAGGCAATGGCCTGGTAGCCCATGGTTTGCGCGGCTAAGGCGGTGGCTTCCTTTAAGGCCTTTAACTCGTCTGGAGTCATCGAGAAGGCCGCATCAATGCCGCTTTGGCGGTCACGCGCAAAGTGCTTTTCAATCATGTCGGCACCTAAGGCGGTCGCGGCGACGTCTAAGGTGTGACCAATCGAGTGATTGGAGAGGCCAACCTTGCAGCCATAGCGCTCCTTTAAGAACGGAATGGTGCGCAGGTTAAAGGAGGTTGGAGGAGCAGGGTAGATACTCTCGCAGTGGAGCAAGGTCAAATCGGTGCAGCCGTGGTCGCGTGCGGTCTGTACCGCGCGGTCGATTTCCTCGAGGCTGGCCATACCAGTGGACATCACCATAGGCTTCTTGGTGTCAGCGCAATAGGCAATCAGCTGCGGGAAGTTAAGCTCGTAGGAGGCAATCTTGTAGATAGGGCAGCCAGCCTCTTCTAAGGCATCGACGTCCTCAAAGTAAAAAGGCGAGCTAAAGAGCGTGATGCCGCGCTCACGGGCGTGAGCAAAGAGCGGCTTCATCCACTCGCGTGGAGTCTTGGCCTCTTGATAGAGGTTGTAGAGGCTATATCCGGCCCATAAGCCCTTGGTGATCTGAAACTCTGGACGGGTCGAGTCAATGGTGAGCGAGTCCTCGGTGTAGGTTTGGATCTTGATCATGTCCGCGCCACACTCATGGGCTAAATCCATCAAGGCGATCGCATTTTCTAACTTGCCTTGGTGATTGCCCGACAGTTCCGCCACAATGAGCGGCGGCTGTTGCAGCGCCACTGTGCTGACGTCTTGGGTTAAGCCTTCAATCACCTTGCCATTAGTCGTGGTAGCGGTCATCTAACATCTCCAATTAATTGAGGAACCGAATTGACGCAAGGCCCATGCCCAAGCGGCCAGGCTCCTGCGGTGGCGCCAATTGGGCAGCTGCTGGGGCGCCGTCTGGCAGTTGTGGCGCCGCCGGGGCTAATGCCTAGGCGCCGACCGGTGCACCAACCGGTGGGCTTAGCAGGGCCAGCTATGAGCTAGCTATGAGCCAGCTGAGCCCGTGCTGCTAGGCGTTGGGCCTTAGTCGAGCGCGTTTTTGAGGTCGAGCACGATATCGCGCACCATCTCTTTGCTAGCCAGACCAATATGGCTGGAGTGGATCTGCCCTTGGTCATCTAAGGTCACGATATAAGGTACGCCTATCACCTTAAAATGCGCAATCAGCTCCTTGGTTTGCGGATTGTTGGCGTCGCTAATGTCGATGACAATGCGCGTGAACTGTGCACTTAATTCTAAGAACTCAGCTTGATTGTAGATATGGTGTGCCATATAGCGGCAATTGGTACACCACGAGGCAGTAAAGGTGACAAAAGCAGGGCCGTTCTTTTGCAGCGCTTGCAGCTGGCTGAGGCTGGTGACCTTGGTAAAGCCCTCATAGGGCTGGACGGCCTCGGGTCTAACCTGCGCAAAGAGCGCATGATAGGACAGGTAGGTCGGCAGCAGGGCCAACAGCGCGGCAACGCTCACCCAAGTTAAGGTGAGGCGATGCTTGATGATAAAGTAAATGATTGTGCCAATGACGTAGAGGCTCGCGATAAAGACGGTGAACGATAGGATAAAAGGCTCAGCCTGTCCCATCAAATGACGGGTAATGAAGTACGCGGCAAAGAGCAGCACTACCGCTAAGAAGCGCTTAACTAAGTCGCCGACCATACCGCCCTTCATTAAGTAGCGGCCGCCAAAGAGACCGATGATTAAGAGCGGCGTGGCCATGCCCAGGCCAATCACGAAGAAGACCAAGGCGCCCATCAGGGTGTTGCCACTTTGCATGACGTAAAGGAGGGCACCGGCCAGCGGGGCGGAAGTGCACGGACTGGCGACAATGGCGGAGACGACACCTAAGGCAAAGGCACCGCCCATGCTCTTAGTATTGACCTTGCTGATGCGCTCTTGCAGGGGACCGGTGATAAAGCTTGGCACTTTGAGCTCAATGAGATCGGCGCACGCGGCCGCGCACACCAAGAGCAGCAGGGCAATGGTGCAGGTGACGAGCGGATGCTGCAAGAAGCCGTGGAAGGAGGCACCTAAGGCGGCAAAGATTAAGCCCAGGACCATATAGCACAGCGACAGGCCCAAGGCGTAGCCTAAGTTTTGACGCAGCAAGATCGCAAAGCTAACATGCTTGCCCCCACGAGGTTTGGACACAATCAGAGCCGAGAAAATCGGCAGCATCGGCAGCACACACGGGGTGAGGTCGAGGCCAATGCCTAAGAGGAAGCACAGCAGTAAGCCGATGCCTAAGTTTTGGGTAATAAAGTCGCTGATGGCACTGCCTTCGGCTTCAGTCGAGAGCAGGCTCCACAGCGATGGGGACTTACTAGGCTCAGTCTGGGACGCAGCGCCGCTGGGGGCGGACGCGGTCGTGCTTTGCGGGTTTTGTGCGGCTTGGTCGAGCTTGGTGTAGGAAACCTTAACGTCCTTGATTAACTCCACGCTATAGTTCTGCGGTGGGTAGCAGATGCCCTGAGCATCGCAGCCTTGGTAGCTTAAGGTGAGCTCATCCCCAGCTTGCGCGGACAAAATGGAGGCGTCAAATTGCAGCTCATCAAAGTACACCAGATTGGTGCCCATGCTGTCTTCATGCTCGATCGCCTCAGGCAGGTTGGGTTGAGCGAGCAAGAGGCTGCCACTGTTTGAGGTCAGGACGATGGAGTCACGATAAATATAGGCGCCGGAAGCCATACTAATCGTAAAGTGCACCGTATCCTCACTAAAGCTGGCATCTACCATAAAGGGCAGCGCGGAGGCAGTTAGGAGGTGTGCTGAGTCATCCTGCGGCGCAGCAAGAGGTGAGTTTCGGTCGGCAGATTCACTTGGGTCTAATTGCAAGGCCTGGGTGAGATTGTCCCACGAGGGCGCCTCAGTGGTCTCTTCAGCGGCCACCGTGAAGCTTGCTAGGCACAAGAGGAGCGCACAGACCCACAGCTGTGCTCCGCGCAAGGGGCGTGATAAGTCATAACTCCATGAGAAAAGGGTCATAAGAGCACCTCCGGCCAACCAACAATGCCCCCATTATAGCCGCATGACAGCGGCTAAAGTGATCGCCCCCAAGGTTTAGCAAAACTAGGCTTGTATAATGAAAAAAGGCCTTTATCATGGCCTTACCGATTTTCTCTTTCTTGGGTGCGAGGGCGCCACATGGGCCGTTTCTTCATCGTTTTCTTCTTGTGGGTCATGCTTGAGATCTACACCTTTGTCGTGATTGGCAATGCCATTGGTTATCTCTTGACCATCTTCTTGATTGCAGCGGTCAGCTTCGTCGGCGTTAAGCTCGCCGGGCATGCCTCGATGCGTGAGCTGCAGTACCTGCAATTGCTCCACGACTTAATCGGCCAGCGCGAGCCTGATCCTAATCTGTGGTCGCAGGCCCAGATCGATCAGCTCAAGCAGCGCTTAGCCCAAATGGGCCCCAATGAAATTTCGGCCTTTCTCAATCGCTGCCGCAAGCGCGCCATGATTGGCCAGCTCGTGATTGTGCTCTACGTGGTCCCAGGCTTTCTCTCTGATGCCATTGCCACGCTGATGCTGCTTTTAAACTTCTCCAATAGCCTGTCGCAGCGCGGCTTCTTTGACCACCCGATCTTCGAGAAGGTTGCTGGGATGGGCATCTTCAGCCGAGGTAAGGGCTATAGCCGCTATCAGTCCGAGTACGAGGCCAAGTACGGCAAGAGCGATGCGCAGCGCGCTAAGGAAGAGGCCGCCGCTCAGGAAGCCGCACGTGGCGACGTGCCGGTGTACCAAGAAAAGCAAGGCTTTGCCAAGATGCGCGAGAAGTTTGAATCCGAGCGCGTGGTCAAGGACGCCAAATTCGAGGAAATCGACGACGACAATCCGCCGAAGTCGTAACGATCCAAGCTCAGCGCCGACGCCGGGTGGTTCCCTACCGCAAGTAGGCCGTAGGTGCGGGCTTTAGCCCCAGATCAGGGCACTTACGCGACTTTGGCTCTGAGATAGCATGCTGGGGCCTCTGGGGGCGGGCGCTGACCAAATTTCAGGGCGGCTCAAGCGTGCCTGCGATGGGCGCGTAAGGCTTGTTGTGCCTGGGCTTTTTCTTCAGCGCTGGGTGGTTCTGCCCCGCAAGATTCCCTGTAACCCTTATTTTTTTCTTCATTATTTGCTTTGGTGTGAGGTCGCTATGGCTCAGGCCAAGTACTATCTGCTTCTTTTAACCGTTTGCTTGATTTGGGGCGCCACCCCAGTCAGTGGAAAATTCACCGTCGAGGCGTTCTCGCCTTTGATGATCACCGGTATGCGCTTTGCGCTGGTCTCGGCGGTGCTGTTCTTGTGGCTTTTTATTCTGCGCGACAAGAAGAGTCTCAAGCCCGAGCGCGGTGTCTTGGTGGTCTGCTTCTTCATGGGCTTTATGGGCATGTTGGTGCACAACGGCCTCTTGTTCTTAGGCCTTAATTACACCACCGCCACCAACACCGCCTTAATCGAGAGTATTGGCCCGACTGCGACCACGGTCTTGGCCTTTATCTTCTTAGGCGAGCGCCTCAATCGCTTTGGCTGGCTTGGCATCGTCATTTCGTGCGTCGGCGCGGTCTGCATTGTGGCCAAGGGCTCGCTTGAGGTGATCTTGAACCTCTCCTTCAACATCGGCGATGTCATCATCCTTTTTGCCGAGATCGCCTGGTCGGCTTACGTCGTGATCTCGTGGCAGATTCACGGGCGCTTAGGCACGATTGCGGTGACCGCTTGGTCCGGCCTCTTTGGTTCGCTCCAATGCTTCTTAGTGGGCTTAGTTACCGGCTCTTTACATGTGTACACCGTGACCCCACAAGCGCTCATGGGCTTTAGCTACCTCGTGATCTTCTCAGGTCTCTTTGCCTTTGTCGCCTGGAATTACGCGGTGCAGTACGTCGGTGCCTCCAAGGCCGGTGTCTTTGTCTACCTGGTACCGCTCACCGGTGGCATTGTGGGCGTGGTCTTCTTAGGTGAGGCGCTGCATCCGGCGGTAGTCATCGGCGCCATCCTGATTTTGTCGGGCGTCATTCTGACCGTGCGCTCCAAGGTTCAGCTGCAAAATCAAAAGCAGGCGCAGATTGCCGAGGCCACCGATGGTCAAGGCCATGACCTGTTAAAGCGCTTCTCGGATTTGGCCGAGCGCCACAATGCCAATCTCGCCGCGCGTGGTGTCGAGCTACCTGAGGGGGCGGCCCTGCCTGACGGGCATCCGCTCAAGCAAGAGGACTCGGCACCAGCAGTAGAATCGAGTGCTCAGCCTGATACCAAGGCTGAGCCGAGCGCAAATGCTGAGTCGGTTCAGGCAGAAAAGACCAGCGCTGGGGAGAGTGCGGCGGTAAGCTCGCAGAAAGCCGCAAGTGCAGAGAGTTCTGCCACCACTACTGAGGACCAGGCCGCAAGCTCTAAGTAGGAGCCCGGCGCAGGGCCTGATAAATACGGCCTAAAAAATTTTTTGAGGGTACCCTTGAAAAGCATCAGGGGTACCCCCATCTAGGGTTATGTTCCAAGGTGGTGGATTTGCGTGAGGAACAGTTCTAAGTTCCCTTGCATTTTGATCCGCTGGCCCGCGCCTGGTTCTTTAAGGCCAGAGCGCTGAGCTTAGAGGTGATCCTCACAAGTCCGTCGCCAATAGTAGGCGTAAGCTTGCTAAGTTACAGATTTTACGGAGCACGTCATTTTGCCGCAGGGGCGGTAAGAGCGTGCAATCGGGGCATTTAAAATGAATTTAATTCCTTTATATGACCGTGTAATCGTCAAGCCTTTCGAGGTTGAGACCAAGTCTGAGGGTGGCATCTTATTAGGTTCGGCTGCTCAAAAGTCGACCCGTGGTAAGGTTCTGGCTGTCGGCAAGGGCCGTCTCCTCGACAATGGCTCCTTCGCTCCAATGTCGGTTAAGGTTGGCGATACTGTTGTTTACAACGAAGGCTACGGCACCAAGAAAGAGCGCTTAGACGGCGAGGAAGTCTTCATCCTCTCCGAGAGCGACATCTTAGCTGTTGTTGCTGAGTAAGCTCCCGCAAAAGCGCCGCGCACCAGAGGGCGTAAAACCTACGCATTGAGTGCGCATCTGTTGTAAACCGGTTGTTGGAACAAGTTTCCGTTAGGATTAATTAGAAAATGGCTGCTAAAGACGTATTTTTTGGCAACGAAGCTCGTGCTCAGATGTTAGAGGGTGTTAACACCTTAGCTAACGCCGTAAAGGTAACCTTAGGCCCTAAGGGTCGCAATGTCGTCTTAGACAAGTCCTATGGCGCTCCATTAATCACCAAGGATGGTGTTACCGTCGCCAAGGAAATCGAGCTCGAGGGCAAGTTCCAGAATATGGGCGCTCAGATGGTTAAGGAAGTTGCTTCCAAGGCCAACGACGCCGCTGGTGATGGCACCACCACCGCTACCGTTTTAGCTCAGGCTATCGTTACCGAGGGTTTAAAGGCCGTTGCAGCTGGCATGAACCCAATGGACTTAAAGCGCGGTATTGACAAGGCCGTTGCTGCTGCCGTTGAAGAGTTAAAGACCTTATCGACCGAGTGCAAGGACTCCAAGTCGATCGCTCAGGTAGGCACTATCTCCGCTAACTCCGATACCACGGTTGGTAACTTAATCGCTGAGGCCATGGAGAAGGTTGGTCGCGATGGCGTTATCACCGTTGAGGATGGCCAGGGCTTAGAGGATCAATTAGACCTGGTTGAGGGTATGCAGTTTGATCGCGGCTACCTCTCCCCATACTTCATCAACAAGGCTGACACCGCCACTGTTGAGCTCGAGAACCCATACATTCTCCTGTGCGACAAGAAGATCTCTAACATCCGCGACATCCTCCCAGTCTTAGAGGGTGTGGCCAAGGCTTCTAAGTCCTTACTGATTATCTCTGAGGATGTTGAGTCTGAGGCTTTAGCTACCTTAGTTGTTAACAATATGCGCGGTATCGTCAAGGTTGCTGCCGTTAAGGCTCCAGGCTTTGGTGATCGCCGCAAGGCTATGCTCCAGGATATCGCTATCTTAACCGGCGGTACCGTTATCTCCGCTGACTTAGGCATGGAGCTGGACAAGACCACCTTAGACGACTTAGGTGTTGCTAAGCGCGTTGTTATCACTAAGGACAACACCACCATCATCGATGGTAACGGTGCTTCCCAGGACATCCAAGAGCGTGTTGAGCAGATCCGCAAGCAGATCGCTGAGAGCACCTCTGACTACGATCGCGAGAAGCTCCAAGAGCGCGTTGCTAAGTTAGCTGGCGGCGTTGCTGTCATCAAGGTCGGTGCTGCTACCGAAGTTGAGATGAAGGAGAAGAAGGCTCGCGTTGAGGACGCTATGCACGCAACCCGCGCTGCCGTTGAGGAAGGCGTAGTTGCTGGTGGTGGCGTTGCTTTAGTACGCGTTGCTGCTGCTTTAGCCAACAAGGTTCAAGGCGACAACGAGGACCAGAAGGTTGGTATCAAGGTCGCTCTGCGCGCTATGGAAGCCCCATTACGTCAGATCGTTGCCAACGCTGGCGAGGAGCCTTCGGTTGTTGCTAACAACGTTCGTTCCGGCAGCGGTAACTACGGCTACAACGCTGCTACCGAGCAGTACGGCGACATGATCGAGATGGGTATCTTAGACCCAACCAAGGTCACCCGTTCGGCTTTACAGTACGCCGCTTCCATCGCTGGCCTCATGATCACCACCGAGTGCATGATCGCTGACGCTCCTAAGAAGGACGACGCTCCAGCTGCTCCAGGCATGGGTGGCATGGGCGGCATGGGTGGCATGGGCATGATGTAATGCCCGCCCACGCGGCCTAGTGACTGAACCAAGTCACAACCAAAAAATAAAAAGCTGAGGGTCAGGCTCCCACACGGGGGCCTGGCCCTCAGTTTTTTTTTCAGTTTTTGTGAATTTAGTATCGTACCTGAGTTTTTACAAAATTAAGTAAGATAGGTTTGAGCTGAAGTTTGGCTTATTGGGGAGATGGGTTGCTTATAAGAATTTCCCTTAAATAAGGGCTTTGTCATTTAAGCGGTTTACATAGCAATAAGCGCCAACTGTTACAAAACAGCATATTTATGCAGTTGTAAGATATGTCTGACAGTAACACTGCCTCAAAGAACAGCATAAATAAGCCATTTGTATTTGGGCAGATACCACCTTACAGTGTTTTGTAAAAACTCAGGATCGTACTTTGTGCAATAATACTTATTAGGTATTACTAATTATGTGACGACTCTAATGATTCACCACATTGGTCGGTATGGTTCCTTATCCGCACTTTTGATCACCGCCACTGTACCGGCCAACGCAATCTTGCGCGGCAGCAGAAGTTGCATTAGAAAGCGCGATTCTGTCTTGTTTATGCGCTGCTTCTGAGTGGTGTTAAGTCAGCCCAAACTGCCTGTTGTGGTAAAATTTGGGAAGTTTAATGTCTCTTAAGCTGCCCTTGATGTTAGGGGGAAGGTCAGGATGGGGTTTCGTAAGCTAAAACTTAAGCTGCCTACTGCCAGTCAGACTTTTGCTAAATTGCGGAGCAAGGGCAAGGTCTATGTCGACAAGACCGCCTTCGTTTACGAGCTTGCTGCCAGTGATTGCCCTCACATCCTGACCCGGCCACGTCGCTTTGGCAAAAGCACGCTGCTGTCCACCATAGAGGAGCTGTTCCTGCATGGGGTTGAGCCCTATGAGGGGCATGACTCCTACTTTAAGGGACTGGCCATTGAAAAGCTGTGGCACGATGATGGCACTTATCTGGTGCTGCATCTGGATTTGGCTAACCTCAATTCAGGGCGTACGGTGGCACGCTTTGAGGAGGAGCTGAAGAAGGCGATCGCCTCATTCTGTCGCGCCTGCGAGCTCGCCGAGCCAGATAATTCGAGCGATTTTGGAGCTTGCTTTTACTCCATGCTGGAGCACTTGGCCCCTAATTCCTTAGTGTTCCTGATCGATGAGTTCGATGCGCCACTGCTCCATCACTACAATCAAGAGCAAGAGCTTGAACGCTGCAAGGATCTGATGTGCCAGCTATTTAGCGCGGTAAAAAGCCACGATGACAAATTCCGCTGTGTCTTCTTTACCGGGACTACCCGCTTTCAGGAACTGGGTTTAGGCACGGCAGCTAACAACTTCACCGACGTATCCCAAGCTCCGGGTTTTGCGGCTTGTTGTGGCTATACCACGGATGAGCTCAAGCAGTATTTTGCGCAGAACCTGCGCTATGCGGCGTCAATTCAGGATGGCTGCGCCCTTGAGACGGTGAGTGAGGCTCAAGTTGATGCCTTGTTAAAGCGCCTGTCTGCCTGGTATGGTGGCTACTCCTTTGCGGGCTCGCAAGAAAACTTGGTCTTTTCGACTTGGTCGGTGCTGCGCTTTTTTGCCAACGAACAGGCTACGCTTCGTCCTTATTGGGTCACGGAGGAAGGAGGCCGCTTTCTTCAGTTGCTTAAGCGTTTCTTCGCTCGGACTGAGCTTGAGCAGATCATTGCCCAGGTGAGCCAAGGCGAATTTGTGCTTGGGGGCAAAGAGCTGGTGCAAGCATCGCTGATCACCCCTAAGAATCCTTATTCCTTGCTGTTTCAGACGGGATATCTCACGCTCAGTAAGCGCTTCAGAGCAGCAGGGAAGGCTCATTTGGCTTGTCCTAATCGCGAGACTCTGTGGGGCTTGACTAATTTGCTGGCCAGGCATTTCTTCAGCCTTGAGCTTGATCTTTGCACTAACAGTTCGAGCCGTAAGGTGCTTGCTGCGCTGACTAGTCTTGACGCAGAGCAGATCCGTGCCGCTTTCAATGAGGCCATTGGCACCTTGCCGTATAGCCACAGACCGGAAAATGAGTTTTGGGCGGTGGACCTGATCATCATGCTCTTATTTGGCTTGGGATATAAGCCACGCGTTGAAGTCATGTCCCTCAATGGCCGGGCTGATTGTGTGTTTGATCTGCCAGGCCTCCAGACCACGATCGTCTTGGAATTCAAGTATGAGGAAAGCTCTGATCCTAAAAAGCTTGATGCCAAGCTCGCTGAAGCCTTGCAGCAGATCAAAGACCGCAAATACGCTCTTGATGGCAATAGTGAGCCTCGGGTCGCACGTTTTGGCATAGTCTTCTGTGGAGCACCTGGGGCGCGTGGTATTGCTCGGCTGGGTATGGCCGACTTGATTGAGCGTTAGTTGGGGGCAATATTGGCTCCAAGGTCGCAGGTAGATCCGTGCCGAATAGGTTTATGCTTCTCACTCTACCGACTGACGAGCTTGGAGCTCTGTACTTTGGACAATCACGGTCGAGCTCGATGCGGGCCATCCTTTTGCTTATTACTTTTTGAGGTCGGATCACCAAGAACTGTGCTAAATTTGATTTCGGGGCAGTTCATGCGGTCGCCGCCATACGGCGTACCTCTTCACCAAGTACCTAGAAGAGCAGGATGAGCTGATAGCTCAAAATGATTAAAAAAAAACGTGCGGATCATGGGCACAGGTAGGGGAAAGTTAATATGTCGCAGGCAAATAACAAGCTCAAAACATTGCCGATTGGCATTTCTAACTGGAGCCAGCTCCGTAAGCGTGACATGTTCTTTGTCGATAAGACCGATAAGCTCAGAAGCTTAGTTGTGGCCAAGAACAAGATTTTCCTGTCACGTCCGCGTCGTATGGGCAAATCAATGCTTTGCTCCATGCTGGAAGATCTATTTAACAATGGAACAATTAATTTCGAAGGCACCGCCATTTACGATCAGTGGCCTGAGCAGCCTGGTGCTTTCCCAGTTATCAGACTTACCTTCGTTGATATCGCTGGTGACACGAAGCGTGAATTTGAACAATCATTGATTGGCGCACTAGTTGATGCTTATGGCAACGCAGGTTTTCATGAGGTAGAGGAGTACGAAAATAAATATAAAACTTTAGATCGTTTCCTTAAGGCGCTCAAGCCGATATCGCGCGATAATGAACTTGTTTTCATAATTGACGAGTGGGATCATCCTCTTTCGTCAAATCTCGGCGAAAAAGCTAAATATAACATTGCTCTGTCTGCATTAAAATGTTTTTATTCTTGGCTGCGCTCCATTGACTCTTTTCGTTTTATCTTGGTTACCGGCATTATGCGTTATAGTTCAGCCTCGCTGTTCACGGGTCAGGATATTCGTGATATTAGCATGGATCCCGACTATGCTTCCTTAGTTGGTTATACCCACGAGGAGTTAGTCACCTGTTATGCCCCGTATATAAAAGAAGCGGCTCGAGTTCTAGGCCTGAGTGAAGCGGAGCTGATCGCTGAACTTCAGGCCTACTACGATGGCTTCTGCTTTGATGAAAAAGCAGAGGTCAAACTTTACAGTCCATGGGATATTAATCAATTCTTTGATCGCGTAACTCCCGGTGCAGAATCGGATTATCATCCTGAGTTTAAGGCCTTTTGGATGAATAGCTCAAATGCTGCTCAGGCCTTAAAAGAGTTCTTAAGTCATCGCCCGACAGATCTTGAGGCGCTGTGCCAACTCAAATATGAAGGTACCGATCTTACCACGGACGATCTGGCTACTCCGGTTAATTTTGACGAAGTTACAGCCTCTCAGTTATTAGCAGAGTCTGGTTATCTCACCATTAAGAGCATAGTATCAGGCGCTCAAAGCAACAATAAGACATACCACTGTGGCTTGCCTAATCTGGAAGTATTAGAAGAATTTGATTTGGTTCTAATGCGCTTTATTGGTGCCAAAAGCAAGAAGAGTATTAACGAAGTTTCAGCACTTAAAGCTGCTATCAAAACAGCTTTATTGCAAGGCGACATCAAGGCAGTATGCGCCCGGATCAATGAGCTACTCAGCGGCATACTTTCTGATACCTTCAGGTTTCCGCACGAACCTTTGTATCGTACCTTAATTGCGGGCTGGTTCCGTGATATTGCCGATGAGGTGCGGGAAGAAACGCCTAACTATCAGGGACGTTCTGACATAGAGCTTAAGATCGGTGACAAGTTCTACGTCTTTGAGCTTAAGCTCATCCATAACATCACCGAGAACGATCGCAAGCGCTCGCTCAAGGACAGGTACGGTTTGCTTAAAGCTGCCACAAAGCAGATTATCGCCAAGGGCTATGCCGTAAACCACCATACCGCAGGCAAGCCTGTAATTGGGGTCGCCCTCGTTATCTCAAACATGCGCCGTTGTATCGCTGCTTGGCACAAGTTTGATGCCACGGGCAGCTCATGCGGCCGCATCCATACGGTCAACCTCTTCACTAAGTACCTGGAAGAGTCAGGTCTAGCTGGAAACTCAAGATAATTAAGATCCAACAGCAGAGATGACTTTATCTCCAGTTGGTAGAGGAAGGCACGACTAGGGTTATGATTTCAGGGCCATGTTCCCACACAGGGGCCAGGCCCTTAGTTTTTGAGTCTAGTCTCCTGCGCTGTGTGATAATACTTGGCAAAGCTGAAGCTAAGTATATGGTAACAATGAGTCCACTAGGAGGTGCTATGGCGGCCAGGACGATTCAACTAACTCTACCCGCTGACGAGTTCAGCCGTATCAACGAGATCTGCGCCGAGCAGGGCCTGACCTTTAACGACGCCTGCGTCCGCTACGCCCAGCAAGTCGTGGCGCACCTCGGCATTCCCTTTGAGCTTTATGCCGATCCTTTCTACAGCGAAAGCAATTTGCGCTATCTCGCACAAGTCAAGGCCGACCTCGATGCCGGGCGCTCTCACTTTTCCGAGCACGATCTGATCGAGGTGGACTAATGGCCAAAGTTACCGTCAATATTGAGCTTGATGCGGAGCTGGCCGCGTGTATGGAGCGCATTTGCGCGGATTTAGCTTGCCGCTTATGCCCGAGTCGCAACCTAGCCTCCGCTTTTGAGACGGAGCGCAGAAGTTGGTGAGCTTACGCGGTATTATGCCTTGCAATGGGGTACAATGGCCTCAAGCTAAGCTACTGTGGCTGAATAATGATTTCTTGAAAGAGACGATTTGTATGTCAGTTTCTACGTATTTACTTACTCTTCTAGGAGCAGCAGCTGGCGGTTTGGTCACTTTTATTGCTTCTATTGGCGTTTATATTTGGCAGGAAATACCTGATACACCTAATTTTGATCCTTTTGATTTCCATACATGGTATTACTTTACTGCTGTGCCTGATCAAAGTGTATGGGCAATTTCAATTGCTTTATATGCATTATTTGCGTGTGTATTTTTCCTTGCATTAACACTTATGGTAATAGCTATAATGTTATTCTCTGTTGGTGTTAGTAACAACAAAGAAAAACGTCTACAAAATGCTATTACTAGCAAAGAAATTGAAGATAAACAAAATTTAATTTCGTCTCAGATAGAGCAGTTAAATACTGCTGAAATACGTGATCAAACAGAAGCGGCAAAGGATAACGCCATAGCCTGTGCCTACCAGCAATTAGAGATAGCACTATCAAAGGCTAATTCAGTTGATGAAATAAATGAAGCCTTAAAAGTTACTGTTCAGCTGTTAAATCATTTATCAAGCAATACAGATCAAGTAAATATTGATAAGAGGTAAGAAATATGGAGTGGGGTGGTTTGTTTTTTGTTGGCTTGATTGCAGTTGTTTGCAGTCTCATACTTATCTTCGCAGTGGTTGTCTTTTGGATTGACTCTAGACTGTATCGGTCTAATGATAATAAAGATAAGGCCGAGGGCAAAGACAAGTTAAGCGGCAGAGTACCTGGCCAACTATAAGTTGGCTAATTTTGTTGATATTAAGTGATGTTTTCTTTTGAGTTGATCGGCAGAAAAGAGTTGTTTTATATGTTGTCAACTTAACTAGTAAGGGTTAACCAACCGGAATTATGACCACTGATGTTTTATTGATTTTGGGCGCGATTTTCGTTTGGGCAGCTGCTGCGTTGCTGGGCGTAATCTGCTTTTTCTCGAAAAAGCCTAAGAGCAGCCAGTCGCAATCACATGCCCAGCTGTTGCCGGTTGGTATTGCCGACTGGGAAGATATTGTTGACTACAAGATGCTCTATGTCGATAAAACATCGTTGTTTAACAGCTTGATCACGACCAAGCGTAAGGTATTCCTGGCCCGCCCTCAAGGCATGGGTAAGTCTTTGCTGTGCTCAATGTTAGCTGATCTCTTTGTTAATGGCACCAGTGATTTTAAGCACACTGCCATTTGTGATAATTGGCCGGATCAAAATCGTTATCAGGTGATTAAGCTTTCCTTTGCCGGGCTGGCCGGTCAAGATGAGGTTGCTCTGAGAAATTCGCTTAAGGGCCTGCTGGTTGAGGCCTATGTTAACGCTGGCTTTGCTCAAGTGAAAAAGATGGAGTTTGCGGCGACCACCCTCAATCGCTTGCTTGGCCACCTCTCCAGCATCTCCTTGAAAAATCGCTTGGTGTTCTTAATCGACGATTGGGATTATCCGCTGACCGCAAGCTACGGCTACCCAGTTAGATACCAGGCCGTACTGGACGTGCTCAGCGAGTTCTACACTTGGCTTAATACCTGACTTTAGAGGTTCATTCGAAGACATAAATCTCTAAAAGCCTTATTGCACAAGGCTTCTAGAGAGATTTTGCT
>CALXOW010000015.1 GCA_944390115.1 uncultured Anaerobiospirillum sp. | reverse complement strand
ATGCAGCAAAAGCCCCTCCGAAAAGACTGTTTGGACGGGGCCGATAATTCACCAAAAGTAGCTGCTCAGTCGCGGCTGTGGAGCAAAGTTAGCATCCGGAGCCTGTGGGGCAGCAGGTTGCTGTGGCGGGACATAACCCTGTGGTGGCACACCTTGCTGAGCTGGGTCATAACCCTGTGGTGGCACGCCCTGCTGAGGCTGGGCATAGCCTTGAGGTGGCTGCTGGAAGCCTTGTTGTGGAGCTGGGAAGCCTGGCTGCTGGCCTTGAGCTGGTTGAGGCTGATTTGGTTGCTGGGCTTTGAAGGCATTCTTCTTAGCAAGCAGCGCCTCGATAATGCCTGGGCTATATGGGTCAGGACCAAAGCGGTTCGGGCCAACGTTGCCCTTGACTAGGCACATGCCTAATACGGCCGCACCGCCTAAGTATGGCACCAACATGACGAGCACCCACCAACCAGACATATCGAGGTCGTGGATACGGCGAATCGCGAGAATGACCCAAACGACTAAGACCGCTAAGAACAGGATGCCGAAAATAGGCAAGAGTACGGTCAAGACCGAAATGATAATCATGGCGATAAAAAGCGCCAAATAGTCCCACCAGAACTCAGCGCGCGAAATACGGCATTTCACATCTAAGCCACGGGCTGGAAGCAGCTTGAGGGCGGTGCCAAAAGAAATCATAATTACCTCGTTTGCGTCTATTACAGTCAAATTAGCATTGCTTGTGCAATGACTTTTTATGAAAGCTGCAATTCTGACGCCATAAAAACTTTCTGGCCCTCCCCTAGTTACATCTTACATTTTAGTCAAACCGCATTTCTATCAGTGGCAGCAAGCTCATCTGGTGGGGTACAACTAAGCCTTGGGCGCTGGCATCGAGTTGCTGCACGATGAGACACGCTAAGTCCGTAATGAGTGGGACCACTACCGAGTTGCCAAACTGGCGGTAGGCTTGGCTGTCAGAGACTGGTATTTGGAAACTATCGGGAAAGCCTTGGTTCACATCAAGACTGTAATTCCTTGATCATCTTAATGAAGTCAAGTAACGTCAGGATGCGATCACGCTTGTTGCTTGGGAAGTAAGTAAGATTGTCTTTAGGCACAACCAATACAACTTGCTCTTGCTCCATCTCATCAAGCTGAGCAGGAGAAATACCTTGCTGCAACGTGCACAGATACTTGGGGTGGTTGCGCAGACGATCAGCCTCATTGATGATTTGACGCCAACGATCTTTACAGGTTGTCTTAGCGGCAAGTGAAATCAATCGTTCGACCGGGAAGTCTGCATTATGGTAGGCTGCCTCTGAGGGGAAGATAAAGTCAGGACGTTTATTGCCTTCAGTAATAGCTTGAGCCGTGTACGCAAGCTCGTTGAAATCGAACAGCGCAGCCAAATGGTGTTCTAAGCTCTTACCCGCTCTGCTCTTACGGCGATTGAGCACCTCATTGGCTAAAGCGACAAAGAGATCTACAGTACTAAAGCCTGCGGCAATTTGCGCACCGTAACAACGGTGCTCCAAGGCCTTGAACAGATTGAACTCGGTTTGAATCCATTGAATCAGCTTAAGATCAGGATCTTCCACAACCAGCTCGATATGGTCATACACATTGTTTTGGATACGGCGTGCAGCCTCAGCAACCTCCTCGGAGGTCGGAAATGCTACTGTAAGCCCACTAATAAAGGAGCTGATCGCACGGGTTTCAGCATTTTCCATGCTGGTGTATGACTTAGGAATCAGCTTATTAGTGTCCTCAGGGGTAAGAGCAAAGGCCCCTAAGAAGGCATCGATATCATCCTCCGTATTGAGGACATAGGCATTGTAAAAGTCAACATCGCGCTTAACCAAGACAAAGAGCGCGCCAGTGTAATCCGGAGTTAAAAACGGAAAGCCACGCCCAAAGTTCGTGAGGCGATACTCGTTGCGCGTGCCTTGACCGTAGTAAATAAAACGGCTTTTCGTAACGAAATCATCTTGCCAGCAAATTTCCGCCCAGTGATCAACGTTGTTCCCTTTTTCACCAGGATTATCAAAGGCGATGGAATAGGCACTCTTGGACAGCAAAATACCCGACTGATGCGAGCCAGTTACTCCGGTATCGTTGGCCGACAAGAACTTGCAATATGCTGCAACATTTAAGTTGACAGCATCAATTGCTTTCTGAGCATATTGCGTTTCCATTAGCTGACTAAAGCCTCCTGCTGCTCGAGCATCTCGATCATGCTCAAAGGGCGCGACTGAACTTGACCACGCTGCTCATTATTCTTGAGTTCATCAAGCTTTTGCACCACTAAGCGAGCTACATCGGCCATGAGTGGTACAACTACTGAATTACCAAACTGGCGATAGGCCTGAGTATCTGATACTGGAATTTGGAAGCTATCTGGAAAGCCTTGCAGGCGGGCGCACTCGCGCGGGGTAAGGCGGCGCGGATTCTTGCCTGGCTGGGCGATCAGAATCTCTGAACCATCCTTGTAATAGCGTGCACTTAAGGTGCGAGCCACACCATCAAGCTCAGGCATACCATAGCCAAAGCCATGACCAGCGGCCTTATGCTTAGCAGCGTAATCTTGCAGGTACTGCCACATACCATCAGATAAAGTGTACTTATCTGGCACATTGGGCTCCAAGATATCACGCAACACAGGTGCATGAACCGGAGGGTTGAGCTTGAAATCGAAGCTCAAATCATTGCCATAACGGCGCTTATCAAAGCCCACAATGATGATACGCTCACGATGCTGAGGCACGTAAGATTGACCATCGATTACTTGGTAGAAGATGGCGTAATCTAGTTCGTGCAAGGACTCTTGGATTACCTTAAAGGTATTCCCCTTATCGTGGCTACATAAGTTCTTAACATTCTCGAGCATGAAAGCACGAGGACGCTTTTCCTTAATAATGCGGCAGACATCAAAGAAAAGCGTACCTTGCGTTTTGTCTTCAAAGCCGGTTTCACGGCCCAAGCTCCTTTTCTTGGAAACACCCGCAATAGAAAAAGGCTGGCAAGGAAAGCCCGCCACTAAGATATCGTGATCAGGAATGGTTGAGGCCTTGACCTTGGTGATATCACCTTCAGGTTGATCTTTGAAGTTGGTGTAGTAAGTCTCTTGGCTGAACTTGTTCCATTCATTCGAGTAAACGCATTGGCAGCCCGCGCTTTGATAGGCAAGACGCATCCCACCAATACCAGCAAACAGGTCGATAAAGGTATAAGCAGGAGTAGCTGTCGTAGCGACCTGAGGCCCTACCATTTCCTTAGCATCATTAGTAGCAGCTACAGAAGCCAATGCTTTATCTGGTATGGCAGACAAACCACGGGCAGTAGGCGCGGATAGCTCTTTACGCGCCTGCGATAAGAGCAGCTTAATCGACTGTGAGACTACCTGCTGCACCGATTGATTGGTGTTTTTGCACCAATCAAGTAAGTCCTGATGATCCTCATCGCTGACTCTGATTGATATGTGCTTGCCCATAGCGCTCCCCCCTTTACCTGACTGCAGCCCCATTATCACCACATACTGGGACAGATTTTTGATCAAATCTGTCCCTATTATTGCATCAAATGGCACAGAGTGCAAGAAAAAGCCCGCTGGGTTAAACCGGGCGGGCTCTATGTTCTAACCTTGAATTTGGCTCATGGCATTATGACGGAATAATCATGCCCTCTTCGCGCATCTTGGCGATCTTGTAGCGTAAGGTGCGTGGGCTGATGCCGAGCTTCTCGGCGACCGCCTGGCGATTGCCCCGACAGTCGATTAAGGCGTCAAGGATAATCTGATACTCCTGCTGCTTGAGCTCACCACCTAAGCTGGTTGGGATCTTTTGGCGGCGCACCATATCCATGGTCGAGGCGACCGACTCGGCTGCACTATGCCCCGTGACGCCCCGGCCCGCAGTCGCAGTAGCGTTAAAAGCAGCGGCCGGTTGAGATGGCATCTGTGGCGGCAATTGCGGGGGCAGAGACATCTGCGGCGGCAGGTTAGGCGCCATTGAGGCTGATGCGTTAGGAACTTGCGGCGCAAATGGCGATGGCACCTGGGGTGGGACCGGCGCCGTCATGGCTGGTGGCACCTGCGGCGGCATCTGTGGAGGCACCTGTGGCGGCATCTGCGGTGGCACCTGTGGAGGTACCTGAGGCGGCATCTGAGGCTGGTAGGCCGGTTCTGGTACTTGCTCTTGGTAGAGGTTCGGGCTGATGCCGGTGATGGAGGTGCTGGTGCCTAGGGCGCCCTCGAAGTCATCTAAGATCAGATTCTCAGGCTTGACGCTGACGCCATCGCACAGGATTAAGGCACGCTGCATCACGTTCTCAAGCTCACGGACATTGCCTGGCCAGCTGTAGGAGTTTAAAGCGGTCAGCGCTTGGGGCGTGAGCTCAGGGATGGCCTTGCTGTTTTCGGTGGCGTGACGCTGTAAGAAATAGCGGGCTAACGGGGCGACGTCGAGGATGCGGTCCTTTAAGGGCTTCCAGCGCAGTGGGAATACGTTGAGGCGGTAATAGAGATCCTCACGAAACTTGTGCTCGGCCACCGCCTGCTTTAAGTCGCGGTTGGAGGTCGCAATCACGCGCACGTCAAGGTCAATGGTCTTGCGCCCGCCTAAGCGCTCCACTTCCTTTTCTTGCAAGACGCGCAAGAGCTTGGCTTGCAGGTTGAGGTCCATCTCGGTGATTTCATCTAATAAGATGGTTCCACCTTGAGCTTGCTCAAACTTGCCAGGGCAGGCCTGCACCGCACCGGTAAAGGCGCCCTTTTCATAGCCAAAAAGAGTCGACTCGAGCATAGTGTCGGGGATGGCGGCGCAGTTAATCGCGACAAAGGGCCCGGCGGCGCGCGGACTTTGGTCGTGGACGTAGCGCGAGAGCACTTCCTTACCCGAGCCCGAAGGGCCGGTAATCATGACCGTGGCGTCGCTCGCGGCGACCTTGGCGGCAAGCTGCAAAAGCTCGCCCGTGCTTGGGTCAGCCCAAATCGGTTCGCGCTTGGTAACCTTTCTTACGGGCACGTAGCGTGAGACCTGATTGAGCAGCACCTCCGGGGCAAAAGGCTTGGCCAAATAATCGATTGCGCCCTCGCGCATCGCGCGCACGGCACCGTCAATATTGGCGTATGCGGTCATCAGTAAGACCGGCAGCTGGGGATATTTATCGCGGATGTTGCGCAGTAAGGTATGCCCATCCATACCGTCCATTTGGATATCGGCAATGACCATATCGACCGAGCGCTTGCCCAGCTGATAAAGCGCATCCTCACCTGAGCTGGCCTCGAGGCAATCATAGCCGGTCAGCATCAGGGTATCGACAATGGCCTCCCGTAATTGGCTGTCATCATCCACCACTAAAATTCGACTTTGGTTCATCCCTCTCACCCGCTCAAAGCCCAAGAAAGAAAAAAATCAGTAGCTTAAAACCTTTGCCAAGTGCAAGCCTCGGGCCTAGCTCCACTCACACCCCAAGCCCTTATTTAAGCCATTTAGGGATGCAAAACTTTGCCGCCCTGGCATTGCCGGTCAGTTGGCACTGCCGTTAGCCCTTAGGCTCAGAGACCTTGGCGAGCCACGACTCAAACTCCTCCTGACTAAAGGCGGTCTTGAGATCGGACGGCAGTGCCGCCGTACGCTCTTGTCCCTGCGGCTCGGCTGCCCCACCATCCCCTGATGGCGCCTCAGCTGCTTGCGCCCCCAGTGCTAGCCCTGTATCCGTCGCGCCCAAAACCGAGAGTGCCTCAGGTACTGCTTGCGGAGCGCTTGGTTGAGTCGTGGTGCTGCGCGTGGCGGCATAGGCCGCCAGACCATTCTTTTCTTGCTGACGCTTGAGGTAGGCGGTAAAGGCAGCAGAGGTGGCGCTATTAGCGTCCGTGGCCGCTTGAGCGCTGATATCAGCGGCTGTCGGCGGTAAGGTACGCCCGCTGGTCACTGACCACGCCTGCGCCCTGGTCTCACCCCCTACTTCCTGCGCTGGTACTGAGCTGCGCGCCGCCGCAGCTGGCACTACCGGCTGAGCGTTGGTCAGCTCCGTCAGTTGGGCGGCCGTTAACTCTGTAGACTGAGCAGCGCTTGGGTTTATACCGGCAGGATCAGTTTGAGGCGTACCTATAGGCGCGGCGGCTGTTGGTATTGGTGCAGTGCTTGGATCTATCCCGGTAGGCTCAGTTGGAGCCGCTGGCTGCGGGGCGAGCGCAGCGGGCGCGCGCGGAATGGTGATGGTAAAGACCGTGGCAAAGGTGTCGTTCCACGAGCTTAGGGTCAGGGTGCCTTGGTGTACCTTGGTCACGGCGGTGACTACCGCCAAGCCCAGGCCGGTGCCTGCGCTCTTGGAGGTAAAGAAGGGCTCGAAGATCTTGGTCTTGAGCTCTTCGGGGATTATGGGGCCATTGTTGGCTACCGCTAAGGACACTTGGTCTTCATCGGCGGTCAGGCGCAAGATGATGTGGGTGGCCCCAGCCTCGACCGCATTGGCCACTAAGTTCGACAGGGCGCCCACTAAGGCCGAGCTATTGCCCAAAATGGCAATGGCGCCGTGCGGGGCTTCAGTTTCGAGCAGTACCTGGCTTTTGTTGACGACAGCGGCAACATTATTCTCCGTTGCGCTGATAAGCGTTGAGGCATCAAGCTCGCCTACGGTCATGTCGTTGGAGCGGGCAAAGAGCAAAATGTCGCTCACCTGGGCCTCTAAGGCCTCAAGGCGGCTCATCAGCTTTTCTTGAAAGCGCTTGCGCGCGGTGGGCATGAGGTTGGCGTTGCCTAAGTTAGCCGCATACAAGATAGCCGCTGAGAGCGGGGTGCGGATTTGATGCGCGAGGCTCGCAGCCATCCGTCCTAAAGACGAGAGACGCTCCATATGCGCCAGCTTATCTTGCAACAGGCGCGTTTGGGTCAAGTCCGTCATGTGAATGAGCTGACCTGTGCGCAGTTTGGTGGTTGTCACTTGCAGGCGGCGTCCGGTGCGGGTCGAGATTTCGTTGCCGTCGTCATTTTGCGGGCGAAAGGCCTGGGCCATCACCTCAAGCCAGCTTTTCCCCTCAAGCTCAGGGCAGTCTAAGAGCTGCGCGGCGCGCTCATTGGCGCGCACGATGACCCCCTGCTCATCGATCACCACCACCGCTGAGGGCAAGACGGCAAAGACCTCTTGCATCAAGCTGTAATCATCGTTGGCGCCCATATCTGCCCTCACTGCCCCCTATGCTCATCCTATTTTTTTGAGATTATGCCACATCTGAAACGCGAAAAGCCCCGCAAGCGGGAGCCTACGGGGCTTGAGCAGTGTCAGCTGAGCGCGCTCAGCTGAGCTAACTGTGATGCGTTAGCCGGACGCGTTAGCCGATGAAGCGGCGCGCGTTAGCCGATGAAGCGGCGCGTGTTAGCCGATGAAGCGGCGCGCGTTAGCAAAGAGGCGCATCCATGGGCTGAACTCACCCATGTCATCTGGGTGGTAGGAGTTAGCGCAGGTGCGAACCACACGCTCTGGGTGCGGCATCATAATGGTGAAGCGACCATCCTCGGTGGTGACCGAGGTGATGCCGTTTGGCGAGCCGTTCGGGTTCATTGGGTAACGAGCGGTGACCTTGCCATAGTGGTCGATGTAGCGTAAGGCTACTAAGCCCGCAGCCTCGAGCTGCTGTAAGTGCTCGTCGTTCTTGAACTCAGCGCGGCCCTCACCGTGAGATACCACGATCGGCAGCTGCGAGCCTTCCATACCGGCATAGAAGATCGATGGGCTCTTTTGGATCTCGACCTCGACAAAACGGGCCTCAAAGCGCTCGGACTTGTTGGTAACAAAGCGTGGCCACAGGGCAGCGCCTGGGATTAAGTCACGCAGAGTCGACATCATCTGGCAGCCGTTGCAGACACCTAAGGCAAAGGTGTCCTTGCGGTTAAAGAAGGCCTCGAACTCGCTCTTAGCGCGCTCGTTGAAGAGGATGGACTTAGCCCAGCCTTCACCAGCACCTAAGACGTCACCGTAAGAGAAACCACCGCAGGCGGCAAAGCCCATGAAGTCCTTGAGGCTAACCTCACCCGATAAAATCTCGGACATATGGACATCAACCGCGCTAAAGCCCGCACGGGTAAAGGCGTGAGCCATCTCGGCCTGCGAGTTGACGCCCTGCTCACGTAAAATCGCAACCTTAGGCTGAGCGCCCGTGCCGATAAATGGGGCGGCGATATTCTCTTCGTTGTTGAAGCTAAGCTGGTAGAACAAGCCTGGATCTTGAGCGTCGCCCTTGTCTTCAAACTCTTCTTTGGCGCAGCTTGGGTTATCACGCAGGGCCTGCATGTGGTAAGTGGTCTCAGCCCAGATGAGGCGCAGGTGATTGCGGCTATCGTTGAAGATCTCAGCGCCATTGCGGGTGATGACGATGCGATCGTCCTCACGCAGCGTACCTAAGACGTAGGAGATGTTGGCAAGACCGTGGCCTGAGAGGATATTTAAGACCTTCTCCTTTTGCTCGGTTGAGACCTGGATAACAGCACCTAATTCCTCAGCAAAGAGCGCGGCTAAATTATTCTCATTGAGTTGATCTAAGGCCACCTCAAGACCGGTGTGACCGGCAAAGGCCATCTCAGCTAAGGTGGTGAATAAGCCACCGTCGGAGATGTCGTGGTAGGCCAAGATCAAGTCGTGCTGATTTAAGAACTGAATGGCGTCAAACAGACCCTTTAAGCGCTGTGGGTGGTCGAGGTTAGCTGGGACGTTACCTAACTTACGGTAGACCTGAGCTAAGGAAGAGCCACCTAATCTTGCTTGGCCCTCACCTAAATCGATGTAGATTAAGGTGGTTGGGCCCTTATCGGTGCGCAATTGTGGGGTTAAGGTCTTGTTGATGTTCTCGCAGCGGGCAAAGGAGGAGATGATAAGCGACATTGGCGCAATCACCTCGCGCTTTTGCCCATCCTGCTCCCACGAGGTCTTCATCGACATCGAGTCCTTGCCCACCGGTACGGTGATACCCAGCTCAGGGCATAATTCCATACCTAAGGTCTTAACGGCATCGAACAGACCGGCATCCTCACCGCCGTGGTTGTTAGCCGCCATCCAGTTGGCCGATAACTTGACGCGGTTTAAGTCACCGATGCAGGCAGCGGCGATATTGGTGATGGCCTCACCGACGGCTAAGCGCACCGAAGCCTTGTGGTCGAGTAAGGCGACCGGAGTGCGCTCGCCCATGGCGGCAGCCTCACCGTGGGTGCTGTCATAGGAAGCGGCGGTCACGGCCACATCTGAGACTGGTACCTGCCAAGGACCGACCATTTGGTCACGGGCAACTAAGCCGGTTACCGAGCGGTCACCGATGGTGATAAGGAAGGTCTTCTCGGCGACGGTTGGCAGCGACAAGACACGCTCAGCGGCCTCTTGCAGGCTGATGTCGGCGCCATCAAAGGCTGGGCTTTGGTGGGTGGCGCGCTTGACCTGCTTGAACATGCGTGGTGGCTTGCCTAAGAGGATGTCTAATGGCAAGTCAATTGGGCAATTGTCAAAGTGGCTGTCATGCAGCACGACACGGCGCTCAGCGGTAGCCTCACCGATAACAGCGTACTGGGCGCGCTCACGCTTGCAGAAGGCCTCAAAGACTGGGAACTTGTCCGGCATCACCGCTAAGACGTAGCGCTCTTGGGACTCATTGCACCAGATCTGCAATGGCGACATGCCCGGCTCGTCGTTTGGAATGGCGCGCAGCTCGAAGCGGCCACCGACGCCACCGTCGGCGACTAATTCTGGCATAGCGTTGGATAAGCCTCCGGCACCGACGTCATGGATGAACATGATTGGATTATCTGGGCCTAATTCCCAGCAAGCGTCGATCACTTCCTGGCAGCGGCGCTGCATTTCTGGGTTGCCACGCTGGACCGAAGCAAAGTCGAGCTCTTCGGCGGACTGGCCCGAGTTCATCGAGGAAGCGGCACCACCACCTAAGCCGATGTTCATAGCTGGGCCACCTAAGACGATGAGCTTAGCACCTGGATCGATGTGATCCTTTTGGATGTGCTCACGGCGGATATTGCCCCAACCACCGGCAAGCATAATTGGCTTGTGGTAGCCGCGAATTTCGGTACCGTTGAAGCTTGCGACTTGCTCCTCGTAGGTACGGAAGTAGCCGCACAGATTTGGACGGCCAAATTCGTTATTGAAGGAAGCTGCGCCTAATGGACCTTCGATCATGATGTCTAAGGCCGAAGCGATACGATTTGGCTTACCAAAGTCGTGCTCCCATGGGCGCTCGTAGCCTGGGATCTTGAGGTTGGAGACGCTAAAGCCGCATAAACCAGCCTTAGGCTTGGAGCCCACACCGGTCGCGCCCTCATCGCGGATTTCACCGCCTGAACCGGTCGCGGCACCAGGGAAAGGCGAGATCGCGGTTGGGTGATTGTGGGTCTCCACCTTCATCAGGATTGGCATATCCTCTTGGTGGAAGGTCCACTCATGGCTTTGGGCGTCGGCAAAGAAGCGGCCTGCACTCGAGCCTTCCATCACCGCAGCGTTATCGCGGTAGGCCGAGAGGACATAATCTGGGGTGGCCTCAAAGGTGTTGCGCACCATGCCAAAGAGCGACTTGTCCTGAGACTCGCCATCAATTTCCCACTTGGCGTTGAAGACCTTGTGGCGGCAGTGCTCGGAGTTCATCTGAGCGAACATATAGAGCTCGATGTCGCTTGGGTCACGGCCTAAGTTCTTAAAGGACTCTAACAGATAGTCCATTTCCTCAGGCGATAAAGCTAGGCCCAAGGACACATTGGCCTCTTCCAGGGCGGCACGGCCACCGGTACTCAAGGCCACGGTCTTGTACGGGGCTGGCTGCTGCTCGCTAAAGAGGGCGGCTGCTGCCTCAAAGTCGCCCAAGACGACCTGCATCATGCGATCGTGAATTAACGAAGCAATGGTGGCGCGCTGTTCAGGGGTAAACTCCCCGGCGGCAGCTTTAATGTAGTAAGCGATACCGCGCTCGATGCGGTGAATGCCGGTGAGACCGCAGTTGTGAGCGATATCAGTGGCCTTGGTGGCCCAAGGCGAGATCGTGCCCACACGTGGTACCACTAAGAAGAGCTCGCCCTGCTCGCCATGGCCCTCGTCGACTGGACCGTAGGTCAAGATCTTGGTGAGCACTTGCTGTTGCTCATCGCTCAAAGGCTGAGCGCAGTCAATTAAGTGCACGTAAACCGTACTGATGCTGTCAACTGGCACCGAGGCAGCGCGTAACGCTGCCATCAATTTATCGATTTTGTAATCAGATAGTGCCGAAGAGCCACGCAGAATTTCCATGAACTAGGTCCTGTAAATCGGGTCCAACATTTGAAAAGATGCGCTATTCTATCAGATTTGAGCGCCTACGACGCCCCCTGAAACGATCTGATCACTGACAAAACATGCCGGCCTCGTTCGACACGGCACGCTGGGGCACAAACGGCACAGGCACGCCATTGCTCTTAGGTTGTGAACCGGTCACATCCCATAATGCAAGCCAAATTTTAAGAATTTTGTCCACGATAGTGCGGTTATGTGACAACTCCCGCAAATTAACACACGCAACGATCCATGGACTTCATTTGCGGCTATATTGTTGAGTGAAAATGGCTTAAGGGTGCGGATGTAAACGTTATCACAAACCCGGAGCCACGCACACAAGCGTGTGGGATGCGTGCCTTACTTTGCAACATGGAGGAGAAGTCTATGAAGATTAAGAAGATTGCGCTGGCCTTGCTGGGGGCTGCCACCTTAAGCGTTGCCGCTTCCGCTCAGGCCGCAACCGAACTTAAGATCTGGTGCTGGGATGATAACTTCAATGTCCCTGCCGCTAAGCTCGCCGGTGAGCGTTTTGCGCAAAAGCACCCTGATGTCACGGTCAAGGTTGAGTCCATTGCCCAAGACAATACCATTCAAAAGCTCAACGCCGCTTTAGGTGCTAATAACTTACGCGGCCTGCCAGATATCGTCTTAATCGAAGACTACCGCTCCAAGAACTTTGCCTTAGGCTATCCTGATTTCTTAAAGGACTTAAAGGGCATCGTCGACCACAGCAAGTTTGTGGACTACAAGGTTGCCGCTTCCTCAGTCGGTGATAAGACCTACGGCGTCCCATTTGACTCGGGTGTTACCGCCCTCTTTATCCGCATGGATATCTTTGAGAAGGCAGGTTACCAGCTCTCCGACTTCAAGGACCTGACCTGGGACAAGTTCATCACCATGGGTAAGCGCGTCAAGGCGATGACCGGCATGCCGATCTTACCTTACGACCCAAGCGACTTAATGGAGCTGCGCACCATGCTCCAGTCGGCCGGTTCCTGGTACACCGACTCTAACGACGTTAACAAGGTCACCTTAGCTGGCAATGAAGTCATCAAGGCTGGCTTTGAGGTCTACAAGAAGTTAAACGATGAGGGCTTAGTCCTGCCATACTCGGGCTGGAACCAGTTCTTATCCTCCTTCCAGACCGGCAAGGTTGCCGCCGTCCTCTCCTCGTGCTGGCTCGTGCCATCGTTTGAGTCCAACACCGCTGACGCAGGCAAGTGGCGCGTAGTCGAGATTCCACGTTTAGATAACATCCCTGGTGCTACCAACTACTCGAACCAAGGCGGTTCGCAGTGGTACGTCAATGCCCACTCGGCCAATGCTGACTTAGCCGCTCAGTTCTTAGCTGAGACCTTTGGCTCCGATCAAGAAATGATCAACGAGCTCGTACCTAAGATTGGCCTGATTTCGACCATGAAGGACATCGAGGCCTTACCTAACTATCAAAAGCCAAATGCTTACTTTGGCAACCAGTTAGTGGCCAAGCACTTCATTGAGTGGAACGCCAAGATTCCACCTGTTAACTACGGTATGCACACCAAGGCCGTTGAGAGCATCGTCCAAGAGGCCCTGCAGCGTTACTTAGGCGGTGAGGACATTGACACGGTCTTATCTGACGCCCAAGTAATGGCCGAGATGCAGATCCAATAACCAAGCTTAAGTTCTCAACCCCACCCCCTAATAATGCAAAAGCTTAGGGCCGGAGGTCACCACGCAAGCGCCTTAAGGCGCTTGCGTCTTTGAGAGTAGTTGGAGCGCATAATGTCAGATCAACCAATCAAGTACACGCGCGGCGTGCTCGAAAAGCGTAATGACATCTGGGGCTGGTGCTTTGTGGGCCTGGCCACCATTCTCATTATCGAGTTTGTCTTTTACCCAATGGTGCAAGCCTTCATCATGTCCTTGTATGGCGGCACCGGTAATAACACCCACTTCGTGGGCACCTTCAATTACCAGCGTATGCTGGTGGACTCGACCTTTAAGAAGGCCCTGTTCAACACCTTTATCTACCTCATCATCCAAGTACCAGTGATGCTCTTTATCGCCCTGGTGGTTGCGGTGATGCTCAACAATCAAAAGCTCAAGTTTAAGGGCTTCTTCCGGGTCGCCATCTTCTTACCTTGCGTCACCTCCTTGGTTTCCTACTCCCTGATCATGAAGGCGATCTTCGCAAACCAAGGTATGTTCAACTCGGTGATGATGGATTGGGGCTTATTAGATAGCCCGATTATGTGGGTTACCGATCCGTTCTGGGCCAAGGTCTTGATCATTATCTCGATCACCTGGCGCTGGATTGGCTACAACATGGTGTTCTACCTTGCAGGCCTGCAAAATATCGAGCCGTCGGTCTATGAGGCTGCCGATATCGATGGCGCTGGACCAATCAAGCGCTTCTTCACCATTACGATTCCGCTGCTCAAGCCAATCATTCTCTTTACCACGATCACCTCGACTATCGGTACGCTCCAGCTGTTCGATGAAGTCCAGAACATCACTCAAGGTGGTCCTGCCAACGGCACGGTTACGATCTCGCAGTACATCTACAATCTGTGCTTCAAGTTCACGCCAAACTTTGGCTACGCCTGCGCTGTCGCCTTTGTCGTGGTCGTACTGATCGTGCTCCTGTCGCTGATTCAATTCCGCTTGGCTCGCGATAAGGACTAGGAGTAAACCATGAAACAATCGCAAGTTAATACTTCGATGTCGGTGCTGCGCTACACCATCTTGATCATCGCCGCCTTCGTATCCCTCTTCCCATTTGTTTGGATGCTGATTGCTGCGACCAACGCGAACGTCGCGATCAACGCTGGTACTATGACCATTGGTGACCAGCTGATGGTGAACTTGCGCAATCTGTTCAATCCTGAGTTAGGCTTTGCCGCCGCTATTGTTAACTCAGCTTGGATTGCACTCATCACTACGGTCTGCGCGCTGTTAGTCTCAAGCGCCGCCGGTTACGGCTTTGAGATCTTCCGCAGCAAGAAGCGCGACCTAGTCTTTGGCATCCTCTTAGTTTCGATGATGGTGCCATTCTGCGCCCTGATGATTCCTCTCTATCGCCTCTTTGGTACCTTTGGTTCGATGGGCTTTGATGATGCAGGCAATCCGGTGGCACCTTGGAAGTGGTTAGGCCTTGATACCTATTTCTCGGTCATCATGCCATTAGTAGCCACGGCCTTCTTGATCTTCTTATTCCGTCAGAACACCAAGGCCTTCCCTAAGGACATCTTAGAGGCTGCTCGTATCGACGGTCTGTCGGAAATTGCGATCTTCTTTAAGGTCTATTTCCCGGTCATGCGTCCAACCTACGCCGCCGCCGCGATTATTACCTTCATGGGCAGCTGGAACAACTTCCTGTGGCCTCTGGTCGCGTTGCAGACCCCTGAGATGCGCACGGTACCACTGGTGCTCTCGAATATGGGTTCGTCCTACACTCCTGACTACGGCATGATTATGTGCGGCATCGTGATTGCGACCTTGCCAACTGCGGCCATTTTCTTCCTGATGCAAAAGTACTTTGTGGCAGGTATGGTCGGCGCCGTCAAGTAAGAACTAACAAAGAGCAACTAGACAAGAATCGAGAACTAGCAAAATGGCAAGTATCGTACTCAAGCACATTGCAAAGGTTTACCCAGGCGATATCCGTGTGGTCAAGGACTTCAATTTAGAGATCAAGGACAAGGAGTTCGTGGTCTTCGTAGGTCCATCAGGCTGTGGTAAGTCGACCACGTTGCGCATGATCGCAGGCCTTGAGGATATCTCCGGCGGTGAGCTCTACATTGGCGACCGCTTAGTCAACGACGTCGCGCCAAAAGACCGCAACATTGCAATGGTGTTCCAGAACTATGCGCTCTATCCGCACATGACGGTCTACAAGAACATGGCCTATGGCTTAATCCAGCGCAAGATGCCAGCTGACGAGATCGACCGTCGCATTCGCGAGGCCGCCGAGGTCTTAGGCATCACCCAGTACTTAGAGCGCAAGCCAAAGGCTCTGTCGGGCGGTCAGCGTCAGCGTGTGGCCTTAGGCCGCGCCATGGTGCGTGATCCTGACGTGTTCTTACTCGACGAGCCACTGTCGAACCTCGACGCCAAGCTGCGTACCACGATGCGTTCGGAGATCTCCAAGCTGCACAAGCGTCTGGGCACGACCTTCATCTACGTTACCCACGATCAGATCGAAGCCATGACCATGGGCGATCGCATTGTGGTGATGAAGGACGGCGACATTATGCAGGTCGACACCCCACAGATGCTCTACGAGCACCCGAACTCGAAGTTCGTGGCAGGCTTCATTGGTTCGCCTCAGATGAACTTCATGGAGGTCACGATCGAGCGCAATGCCTCGAGCCCAACCGGCTTCACCTGCGTCTTAGATCAAGAGCACCACTTTGACATTCTGCCACGCGAGAACATGCCGGACTTCACCCCATACGAGGGCAAGAAGGTCACCTTAGGCATTCGTCCAGAGCACATCTACGCCGGTCGCACCATTCCAGGTGAGCGTGACACCGCCGACTTAAAGGCCGAGATCGACTTAGTCGAGCCAATTGGCTCGGAGGTCTACCTCTTCGTCAACGTCGCCTCCTACAAGCTGTGCGCCAAGCTGCCTCCAATCACCGGCTTAGAGGAAGGCCAGAAGACCTCGCTTAAGATCGACCTCAAGCGCATCTACCTCTTCGACAGCGCCACCGAAAAGGCCATCCTGAACTAAAACCAGAACCCCAAAAGTTAAAGGGTACAGTTCAGGCCCCAAGGCCCGGCTGCCACACGGCAGCTGGGCCTTGCTGTCTCTAGCGCTTGTGGCAACTAGAGCGCGCCGCGCCTCAAAGGAGCGATCTCACGCGCGCTGTGCTAAAGTGAGAGTCCCGCGAAAAGTGCCACACAGGGCCGAAAAAAAAAAAATGAACTATAACCAACAAGACATTCGCGCCGCCTTAAGCGCCGCAGGCATTAACGCAGGCTCGGTTGCTATCGTCCACGCCTCGCTCTGGGGCTTGGGGATGCCCGATGACATCGACGCGCTCCATGAGATGTGGCTTACGGCCTTGCAAGAGCAAGTAGGCCCGACCGGCGCCATCATCTTGCCCGCCTTTTCCTACAGCTACTGCCGCCACGAGGTGTTTAACCCCAAGCGCACTTGGAGCACGGTCAATCTGCTGGCCAACCACGCGCTCAGCCACCACCTGGGCTATCACACCCTCGATCCAAACTTTAGCTACGTGATTTTGCCCGGCGCCCAAGTCGAGGCCCAAGTTGCCACCTATCGCTTCAGCAACGTCTCCTTTGACCTAAAGCCGAGCGTCTACGATCTTGCTTGTAGCCTCGACCCCGACGCCCACTTGGTCAGCATCCGCACCGCCCAGGAGCTCGATCTCTTCACCTGCCGCCACTACGTCGAGCAGGAAATTAAGCGCCCGATACGCTTTATGAAGAAATTCAGCGGCAAGACCGAGATCGACGGCCACCAGGAGACCACCGACACCTTCACAACTGCCGCCTGCTCCTGCCTAACACCGCCTTTGCGATGGAGCCTAATCCGAACCTGACCGCCACCTTGGGCCAGGGCGGCATCTACAGCGTTAAGGTCAAGGACTTTATCGCAGACTTCAAGGCAAAGATCACCGCCGATCCGTGGTTTGAGCTCAAGGGTCCAGCCCTGAGCCCTGAGGAAATCGCCGCCCAGCTGGCCCAGGAAACGGTCTGCCCACCAGACGAGATTGTGCGCACCTACCACCAGGCTATTATGCTCTAACGAACGGCCCAAGCCCATTCAACGCAGACGCGGTGCCCCAGCGCCCGCGCCTGCTGGCCCAGCAAAAGCTTGGACTGCTGAAACTTGGTGCGACCGCAATCCGGGCTTGCGCAAACGTTGGTCACCGGGCTTTCGCAAACGTTTGCGCAAAAAGATGGCCCTAAGTTCTAGGGGTTGACGCCACTTTATAGGGCACGCACACGTGATCACAGTCATCCTTCTGAGCAGTCATTTTCATCTAGCCTTGACCTAACGCTAACAAAGCGGCACTATGATGGTGTAAACATCAAAAACTAGAAAGCGCCCGCAGCTTAAGGTCGCCTCTTGCCGTGGCTCTGGCTCCCTAACGCCCAATTAAGCCCCAAGACTCAGGCATAAAACCTACTCAAAGTGCTGCCCCATGGCGCCGCTCGAAGGAGAGCAACAATGAAAAGAAACTCACACATCGCTCGTCATTCCACGGCTGTGCACCGCAGCCACCGTCGCCGCAATCAGTTAAAGGCTATCCACAAGATGCAGCGCAAGCGCAAGGAGCTGTACTTTAGAATGGAAAATCAAGGCTGACTGCCGCCGCAAGAGGTGCTTGACCCTCAAGACCTCGATCTTTTGGACTAATGTCCACCCTCCGGCCTTAAGGCCTCAACTAACCCGCGCCTTGGGCGCTGGGTTAGGTGCCTCCAATCCCACCTTTCTTGCCCCAGCGGCAAAAATCATCCCCACCTCTTGGCACGGTACTCACTAGATCAGCGCGCCGCTATCTATAAGCATGTGCACAAAAATTGCTTAGCGTGGGATTTGACTAGTTGTTAGTCACAGCGCCTCACGCCAAGTTACGTGCCCGCGCTCAAACCTCAACCACGCGCCCGCTTGAGTCCTGACCTAAGGACAAAGCTACGAGAGATATTTGAGATGACCCAAGAGCGTGGTTTAGGTTTAGTCACAAGTGGGACGAAGCTTTTCGTGGTTGTGCGCCTTGCTTGGGACGGTCTCGTCCCGCCACACGCATCCGCAGGAGTTGGAGATGTTCATTACCAAACCGCAAGATATGATGAAGGAGTATCGCAAGGCCTCAGTCAACGCTGAGCTCGCCGTTGCCGATCCTTACACTATCACCAAGGCTCTGTTCCAAGGTGTCTTTGAGCGCTTAGGTCAAGCCAAGGGCGCGATTGCGCGCGGCGATTTGGCGGAGAAGGCCCAACGCATTGCGTCGGCCCAGGCCATCATTCAGCACTTAAAGGACACCTTAGATCCGTCCCACGCCCCAGAGATCGCGCACAACCTCGCCTTAATCTACGACTTCATGTTAGATAAGTTAGCCGAGGCCACCATTGAGATGAGCCCACAGCCGATCGATGACGCGCTGCGCGCCTTCATGCCGATCAAGGAGGCCTGGGACTCGATTCCGCTGTCGGCGATCAAGGAAGCGCAGAGCAAGATGCGCCAGAACGCTGAGCACTTCCAGCACAACTACGACCCAGATAACAAGCTGATCGACGGCGCGGTCTAAGCGCCCGCCCCTAGCCTAGCGCCCAAGCAGAGTACTGCATGACGCAGCGCCGCTCGTAAGGCGCGGTCCGAGCTTAAGGGGCACAGCCGTGGGTCGCAGCCCAACTCAAGATGTGCTGCCAATTGCCTTTTAGGAAGGCTTCTTCTCAAGCGGCAGCCGCGCGCTGCCGTAATAACACTTAATGCGAGGCTCTTGAGCCCATTAGGAAATAGCGATGCAACAAGAGCTGCTAGATTTAGCCAAGGCCATTGATGATAACGAAGACGCGATCAACGATGCCTTGGAACAAGATGACTTAGAGCGCGCCAATGAGCTAGCGGCGCAAAAAGAGCAGCTCTTTAAGCGTCTCTATGAGCTCTCGCTTGAGGTCAGTGCCGACGAGCGCCCTGATTTCGACGAGTACCTCAAGTCGCTTTATGAGGTCACCAGCGATCAGCTCAGCGTGCTCAATAGTGAGCAAGCGAAAACACGCGCCCAATTGCGCGGCTTAAAGCGCGGCTCCAAGGGCTCCAACGTCTATAAGCGCGTCAGCAGCTACGATGGCCGGCGGCGCCTGTTTTAGGCTGCCGCTTGAGGTCAGGCTCCACTTTGAAGCAAGCCCGATTTCAGGCAAACCTCAGGTAGGAGCAGGCCAGTTCAAGGCTGGCCTAGCGCACTCAGCTGCTAACAGCGCCCCGTTTTCAAATTAACTTTTGGTCTTGGGATCATCAAGGAATCAACATGTCACTCGAACCTAATCAGGCTCAGGAAGCACCACGCGCGGATGACAACACCGCCGCATCAGCCACTCCTAAAGAAGAATTTTCGGCCCTTGATGCTACCTTTAAAACCAGGCGCCAAGTCTTAGATGACTTTAAGTCCGACTTGGGCTTTGACCCAACCGACTTAAACGACCTGTCCTCGCACGTCGGCACCCAGGAAGAGCTGAGCAACGAGCACATCTCTAAGCTGGTCGAGCTACAAGGCGTGATGGCCGATATGCTGGTGGAGCGCTTTGCCAACAATATGGCGGCCTTCAAGAAGTACCTGCCAGACATCTACGAGCGCTTCAAGGACTTTAAGCCAAGCGAGCCTTTAGAGTTCATCTGCACCTCCAACGGCATCCCTAACCTTTTCTTCCCAGATCGTAACGAGTTCTTTTACAAGACCTACAACCCAGTTGAGCTGTGCAACGCCCAGGTTGACTTAGTGCTCGAGCGTTCGCCGTTCAAGCAGTTAAAGTACAGTGTCGATCACGAGATCTTAGGTCAGATCCACCACCGTTACTTAAACGAAATCGTGCGCTTCCAAGAGCAGCACGTCGAGCCAAATCCAACCCCACTTCTTACGAACTCCTGCCCAATCTGCATCGTGGTAGGTGTGGGCCTGGGCTATCACATTGGTCACCTCTACGAGCGCATTGAGGTGGGCAATATGATCTTAATTGAGCCTAATGCCGACCTGTTCTACGCTTCGCTCCACGCCTTTGACTGGGCCAATCTCTTAACCTTTATCTCAGAGAATCACCGTGGTATCTACCTCATGGTGGGCCAGACCAAGGAAGAAGTCTTCGAGGACATGAACGCCTTCTATGAGCGCCATGGCCGTATGTTCGCAGGCTTCTTATGGAACATCGTGCACTACCGCTCCCCTGAGATCAATGAGATTGTCAGCCGTATCACCGAGGACTATGAGCGTACTTACGCCACTTTAGGCTTCTATGATGACCACCTCTTTGCCGTATCCCACGGCATGAACCACATCAAGAACAAGACCCACTTTGTCAGCCGCTTAACCGAGCTGCCTGAGAAGTGGCGTTGCACCCCATGCTGCGTGGTCGGTAACGGTCCATCGCTCTCGCATGATTTGCCGTTCTTACGCAAGGTCCAGGACAAGGTGATCATTATCGCCTGTGGTACCGCCATTGAGACCCTGTACAACGCGGGCATCAAGCCTACTTTCTATGCGGCCACCGAGCGCTTACGTATTGTCTCGGAGCACTTGTCGATCATCCCTGACAAGGACTACCTGCGCGATTGCATTATGATCGCCGGTGACGTGATCCACCCAGAAGTACCTAAGTTCTTTGACCACCACGCGATCTTCGGTAAGACTGATGAAACGTTCTATTGGCACTTAGCATGTAGATTATTTAGAGAGGGAGTTAAGATCACGGGTATTTCTTTAATGAATCCCCTCGTTAGCAACCTCGGTACGGTTAGTTCTACTGCGCTTAAGTTCCGGAACATATATTATTTCGGTGTAGATAACGGCACTAAGCGCGAAGATCAACGTACCCACCCAGAAGAAAACGTCTTCTATAAGACCCGCGAGCGCCACACCAACGTCAACGCCCTCAACTACACCTTAGAGGGCAACTTTGGCGGTACGGTTGCTAGCTCCTACGTCTATCGCCTCTCGGCCAACTACATGGACGTAATCATGCGCAGTGGCAAGCGTGAGGGCATTCGCTACTACAACTGCTCCGATGGCGCCAAGCTCAAGGAAGCAGAGCCAATGCACAGTGAAGACCTCACCTGGTGGCAAGAGCTGCCGGACTTTGACCGTGACGCCTTTGTCGACTTCATGGATAACGAGAAGACCTTTGAGGTCAAGTTCACTCCTGAGGAGTACGATGACCTCATCGACAAGCACAGCTTCAAGCTCATGATCGGCCGCATCATGACGATGTTAAATCGTGAGCAGCGCCCACGTACCCGCTTAGAGTACGTCTTCTTACTCCAGAGTGTCTGCGAGCTCATCAATCTGTACAACCAGACGCGTGACCGCGACCTGCCAAAGTACATCGATGGCTCGCTCTACGGTATGTTCGCGATGATCTTCCGTGCGCTCTACCAGACCAAGGACGAGCAAAAGGCGATTCGCCTGGCCGACGATCACCTGTGCTATATCAACGCCTTCTTAGAGGACAGCATGCGCCTCTTTGATTTTGTTCCAGATTATTGTGCTGAGGACCACCACGTCCACATGCACGGTCACATCGGCTATGACCATGGCAGCTTAAAGGCCCCTGACTTCACGCCACGCAAGCCATACGTCACCGAGGAAGATCGCAAGAACTATCCAAATCAGAAGTTCGTTAAGCGCTACGAGTAGCGCCTCGATCTCCCAATAATAAAAAAGCAGCTGAGGCCAAGCCTCAGCTGCTTTTTTTATGACCTCTGAGTTGAGCTCAACTCAGAGGGAATGAAGCGGTGGGCTCTGCCCACCGCAGCGCTTACGCGGTGCCACCAAAATCTTGGTTAGCTCTCATTCTTCTTGATGGTGAACACCTTACGGTGTACGACCTTAGGGCCAGTACCGGTGCCACTGGTCGAGCTCGCACCACCTTGCGGATTATAGCTACCCTGTGGGCGATAGCTGCCCGACTGGTAGCCACCACCCGGCTGGTAGCGGTTCTGGTAGCCACCACCACTCTGGTAGCTGCCGCCTGGCTGATAGCGGTTCTGGTAGCCACCACCGCTCTGGTAGCTGCCACCTGGCTGGTAGCGGTTTTGGTAACCACCACCGCTCTGGTAGCCGCCACCTGGCTGCTGGTAGCGGTTCTGATAACCGCCGCCACTCTGGTAGCCGCCTGGCTGCTGGTAGCGGTTTTGGTAACCGCTTGGCGAGCTTGGGTAGGAGTTGCCCGCGCCACCTTGCTGGTAGCGGTTCTGATAGCCACCTGAGGTGGTAGGCACGCCCGGACGCGGACGGCTTGGGCCACCTGGACGACGCTGCTGTGGCTTCTTTGGCGCCATCTTCTTCTTGGCCTTGGCCTTCATCTTGGCGACGTGAGCGGCGATCTCCTTCTTGATGCGCTCGATCTCCTCAAGCGCATTGGCCTTGTGCTCCTCCTCGACATGACCGGCGAAGTTGCCATCGAGGTCAACGCGGTCAACGCCCTCGGCTAAGCGCTCGAGGTAAGGTAAGGAGTGGCAGTAGTTGTGGAGGATCTTGTAGCGCTCCTTGTCGAAGTACTTGTACTGAGCCTCCATTGGGCGCAGACGCTCCAAGATCTCTTGGGCGATACCGACCTTGAGTGGGATGCGCTTATCGCGATCGACGAAGATGGCCTTAGGGAAGGCAATTGCCAGGAAGCTCAGGAACTTATTGCGTGCTTCCTTTTCACGGGCACGACGCTCTTGAGCGGCCTTGCGCTCAGCCTTGACGCGCTCCATGCGTGCCTGACGCTCAGCTGGCGTTAAGCGTGGACGCTTAGCCTTAGGCGGACGCTTCTCCTTAGGAGCAGCTGGGGCAGCGGCAGCTTGCGCGCGCTTGGCCTCGACTGCAGCTAAAGCATCAGGACCGGCCGCAGCTAAGGCAGCGCTCTTAGCGGCCTCAGGGTTAACCGCGACCAGCGGCGTTAAAGCGGTAACCGTTGCCTCGTCCAGCTTGCCGAGCTCCTTTAAGTCTTTAAGCAGAGAGGCAACCCCCTCGGCCGTGCTGTAATCAGGAGCTGGGGCTGGCGCAGCAGCAGGCGCCTCTGCAGCAGGTGCTTCAGCAGCAGCGGCCTCAGCGGCTGGAGTCTCAGGTGCAGCAGGCTCGGCAGCTGGAGCTTCAGGCTCAGCAGCAGGCGTCTCTGGAGCTGCGGCCTCGGCGGCTGGAGCTTCAGGCTCAGCAGCAGGCGTCTCTGGAGCTGCGGCCTCGGCGGCTGGAGCTTCAGGCTCAGCAGCAGGCGTCTCTGGAGCTGCGGCCTCAGCGGCGGGAGCCTCAGCGTCAGAGACTTCCTCGAACAGCAACTCCCCCTGAGCGGTAGCGGCGGCAGCCTTATCGGCCTCAATCTGAGCCTTAGTGCGGCGGGTGCGCTTCTTCGGGGCTTCCTCAGCCTCAGCAGGAGCTTCAGCAGCGGCCTCAGCGGCAGCAGCCTTGGCGGCCTCTTCAGCGGCCTTATCAGCCTCGATTTGGGCCTTGGTGCGGCGCGTGCGCTTCTTTGGGGCTTCCTCAGCCTCAGCTGGAGCGGCCTCAGCGGCAGCAGCCTTAGCAGCTTCTTCGGCGGCCTTATCAGCCTCGATTTGGGCCTTGGTGCGGCGCGTACGCTTCTTTGGAGCTTCCTCAGCTTCCGGCTCAGCTACGGCTTCATTGGTCGATGCGGCGGCAGCGGCAGCTGCCTCAGCGGCTTTGTCGGCCTCGATTTGGGCCTTGGTACGGCGGGTGCGCTTCTTTGGTGCCTCTTCCCCGGCAGCAACGGCAGCGGCAGCAGCTGCTTCAGCTGCAGCCTTATCGGCTTCGATCTGCGCCTTGGTGCGGCGGACCCGCTTTGGCTTCTCTGGAGCGGTCAGCTCGTTTGAGTTTTCGCCTTCCATGATGTCACTCCACAACGTCGTGCAACGCTGAATCGGTCAGACAATTACGACATCACAATCCCAAGCCCAACACCAAGCCAGTTTAAGCCAGTTGGCAACCTTAAGCCCGGGCGTACCACCAAGTCAGTTCACAGCTATTAACCCAGCTTCTTACTAAGACTGGTGCTACGTTGTGATGCACCTATAAAACCAGACTCTAAATAATTGTTAGCTTGCTCTTACCTACGACCTTGCAGCTGCGGCATCATGCCTTACATGATGAGCGCCATCCAGCGCCACACTAAGCTCCAAGGCTCAAATAATCCTCCTCCACGTCAGGCTCCGGTCTGACCCCAGTAGCTCTGACCTATGCAAGCATAGCAAAAAATTGGACGGGCGGGGTAAACTTCGCGCAAAAAAGATGGCGCTGGAACTAGTGTGCCCCAAGAACGGGTACGACAGGGAGTTTATGCCAAACCAGGCAAAAGCAATTAAGCACAAGGAGCTGCTAGTCATTAAGGACTACGTTTGGGCGCAAAGCGCAAGAAGCAACCAATGTCCACTTTGCAGGCACGGCATTAAGTGATATTCTAAAACCACGAGGAAAAAGCTTAACTTGGCGCACGTCCAAGGTTAGAGCCCCAGCGGAGCAACTTGAACCCACCCTATGCTGCTTGGATGTGAGAGCGGTCAGCCGCAGGGCACGGGCGCTTAAAGTCAATCCTGGCGCTGAGGTTCCACCAGAGGAGACTGACACATGATCATGATGCTTTTCACCTTAGGCACACAGGTCGCGGTATTCCTAGTCTTAGACTGGGCCTCGCGCTAACGCCGTCAAGCTATCAAAAGAGGAATCCACAATGATCGGGGTGTTGTTTTCTTTAGGCACGTTAATCGTGGTCTTCTTGATTTTGGACTGGGCCGCTAGATAACGCCGTCAAGCAGTTAAGAGAGGAATCCACAATGATCGGGGTGTTATTTTCTTTAGGTACGCTGGTCGTAGTCTTCTTGATTTTAGACTGGGCCGCCAGGTAACGCCGTCAAGCAGTTAAGAGGAGACTGACAATGCTCATGGTCGCTTTCAGCATTGGAACGCTGATCGCAGTCTTCGCGCTTCTGATCTACGCCGCAAGTTAACACAGGCTAAAAATCAGGCAGCCGCGCAGCTAACACAAAGCCGCAGCGGGCGGGCCCTTAAGGACCCGCCTGCTGCGGCTTTTATGCTTTTTGCTTTTTTGTTGGTGAGCGGCTACTTGGCCTTAGGCTTTGGGCGCTTCTTGAGCACGACCCCGGCGCCGGTGCGCTTGGCCTCGGCAATCACGCGGTTCTGGGCGCGCTCGGCCTTGCTGGCGGCGCGGGCATAGCGGCGCTCCGTCTCGGCCTTGCGGCGCTCGGCACGCATCGCCGATTGCGTCAGGCGCTTCTGCGCTGGCTTTTGGTTGGCGTATGGGTTATCGCCTTCCTTGAACTCCAAGATGATCGGGCTGCCCATAATCCCTAAGGACTTGCGGTAGCAGTTGATGAGATAGCGCTTGTAGCTATCTGGCATCTTGGAGACCTTGTTGCCGTGAATGATGATGCGCGGTGGATTGTAGCCACCAGCATGGGCGTACTTAAGCTTGATGCGGCGGCCACCTGAGACTGGCGGCTCGTGCTCTTGGGTCGCAGCCTGCAAGACGCGGTTTAAGGTCGATGAGCTGTTGCGGCGGGTCGCGGACTCATAGGCCTCGTTGATCGAATCAAAGAGATTGCCCACGCCGGTGCCATGCAGCGCCGAAATGAAGTGGACGCGCGCAAAGTCAACAAAGCCTAAGCGCAGGTCTAACTCCTTCTTGATCTCGTCCTTAAACTCGGTGGTCAAGCCGTCCCACTTGTTGACCGCAATCACTAAGGAGCGGCCCGAGTCTAAGATAAAGCTCAAGAGTGACAGGTCTTGGTCGGTGATGTGCTCGCGCGCGTCGATCACCAAGATCGCGACATTGCAGTCCTCAATCGCCTTTAAGGTCTTAACAATCGAGAACTTCTCAATCGCCTCATTGACCTTGCGGCGCTTACGGACACCGGCGGTGTCGATCACGATGTACTTCTGGCCATTGCGCTCGAGCGGAATGTAAATCGAGTCACGGGTGGTGCCCGGCATATCCGCGACCACCACGCGCTCCTCACCTAACATGCGATTGGTCAGGGTCGACTTGCCGACATTTGGCTTGCCCACTAAGGCAAACTTGATCGGCAGATCGGCAAATGGGGTCTTGGTGCTCTCAGCGGCCTGGGCCTTTTCGGCCTCGGTCATCTCGCCCTTGGCGTGAGTGCGCTGGGCCTCACGGAAGGCGTGCCAATCGTAGCCACCACCGGTGTAATCAACCGGCACATTGTCCAAGAACTCAAAGCCCTGCTCCCACTCTGAGTCCGGCTCACGCAGCTTGGCGGCGACCGCCTCGGCTTGCTCCTCGAGCAGCTCATTTAACGCAGCATTGGCCAGGTCATCCGTAGCAGCTGGCTCTGCGTCATCATCGTCTGTTTCGAGCTCGCCGCGCAGCATGGCCTTATTGTGAGCGGACTTGGCCATCTCACTTAAGCCAAATTCGTCCTCGCCTAAGTCGTCGGACTCCTCGTACTCTTGGGTGTCAGGAATGTCGCTCTCAAGCGGGCCTTCCTCACGCAAGACTGGCGCGATCACCTCGTCGAGCAGGATATTGACGCCACGGCCGTGGACCACAGCGGTCTGATAGACCTCACCTAAGCCTAAAGCGTAGAAGTCGGTACCGGCAATGTCTTGATCCATGCCGTCGACCTTGTTGGCGACAATAGCGCAAGGCTTACCAGACTTGCGGATATAGTCGGCCACGCTGTAGTCGCCCGGCAAGATGCCCGCACGTGCGTCGACCATAAAGAGCACTAAATCGCACTCATCGATCGCAAGCAGAGCCTGCGAGGTCATGCGCTGGGTTAAATCTGATGGCTGCTCGGCGTCTTCAGCGATACCACCGGTGTCAATCACGATGTACTCGCGGCCATCGTAGAGGGCACGACCATACTTACGATCGCGGGTTAAGCCCGGAAAGTCGGCCACTAAGGCGTCACGAGTCTTGGTTAAACGGTTAAAGAGGGTAGACTTGCCGACGTTCGGGCAGCCTACTAAGGCTACAACCTTCATAAAAAATGTCTCACATACGGGGGGCGTCGCGCTTACCTTAAGGCCACCTGCTTTAACCTCATTAAGGTCCCAGTTGGCCTTGCCCCACCCCTAAAACGGAGTTTCTCGGGGCCACGAAGAGCGCCTATCCTGCCCAGTTCTCAGTCAAACGCATTGCCGCAGCGATGCTCCTAAGGAAGCGGGAATCTCCCGAGCAGTGACCCTCATGCCGGTCATCGCGGCGCGATTGGGCTTAGAGCGTCACTGGCAGCGCTGTCCTATGCAGCGCCGCACACATGGCAAAGCCTAAAGGCGCACGAAGCACCTTTAGGCCTTGCTGGAGCCTAACCGCATAGTTAGGCCAAAGTTAACGAATCATGGCGGCCGCCGCTAGGCTTAGCCCTACTGGGGCTAGGCCACCATTGGAGCTAAGTCCTAATGGGGCGATCCGACTATTCGTCCATGTCAGCACGTAATCCTGGGGCGATACCAAAGCCCGACAGGCGCTGACGGCGCTCCTCTTCGGCAGCCTTACGCTGAGCCTCGTACTCGGCACGAGCCTGTGCGGCCTCGCGCGCGGCACGACGCTGGGCTGCCATCTGAGCTTCTTGCTGGGCCACGGCACGCTTAATCGCGGCACGGCGGGCCTCCAATTGCTCTTGGGTCATGGCAGCTGGAGCGTAAATACCGGCGTTGTAAACGCCAGGGTGATTTAAGGTCAGACCTTGGGCGGCGTTAGCCAGCAGCGCATCGTTGCTTTGCTCCACGCTCAGGGCCTGCTGGGCCTTGCTCTGATCGGCAAAGCCAAAGCACATCAAGGTGCCGTCACGGGCGACGATGTAGAGCTTGCCGTCTTCAACTTGACCTTGGTGGTAGATACCCGAGCTATCAGCCTCGATCATATAGTCAATCGAGCCATCGGCCATATCCATGAGGTAGAGATAGCCCTCATAGTCGCCGACCGCAGCATAACCACCAAAGACCACCGGCGCGGTGACATTGCGGTAGCTCAGCTGGGTGTTGACCCAGCGCTGGGAATTGTCCTCACGGTTGATGCAGGACACCGAGCCATCGTCGGCAGTCAGCACAATGCTGTCTTGGTCAAAGCCTAAGTCGCGGCTGGTCTGATAGCCGAGCTTGGCCAGGTAATTAAAGGTACCAAAGTCGTACTCGACTAAGCCACCCGAGAAGGCAGCGGCATAGAGGATATTGCCTAAGATGAGCGGGCTTGAGGAAACATCGGCAATACGCTCTAAGGCATTGGCGCCGATGGCCTCACCGACATTGATTTGGTTGACGGTGGCGCCATTGCTTTGTAACAGCACATTGACCTTACCGGTTGAGGTGCCCACTAAGACGTACTCATCGCCCACGGTTAAAGGATTAGCTTGAGCGCGCAGACGCAGTGGTAAGGAGGCATCACCGGTGACCCAGAGCTTATCGCCCGAGGCGACATCAAAGCAGGTGAAGTTGCCTTGGCTATCTAAGACAAAGAGCTTATTACCCGAAGCGCTAAAGGCAGGCTTAGCCACTACTTCGGCGCCTAAGAAGTACTTCCACAGCAGAGTGCCGTCGCCGCTATTTAAAGCGTAGACATAGCCATTTTCCGAGCCGACGACTAAAACCGAGCCCGAGAGGGCGACACCGCCTGAGAGGCGGGCCGAGTCCTTTTCGTCGTGTTCTGGCTCGTCAGAGAGGTCGATGCGCCACAGGCGATCGCCCGTGGTCTTATCTAAGGCCGAAACCTCGCCCTCACGCCCGGCGACAAAGATGTGGGAGCGATCAAAAGCTGCCGTGAGCTCTGAGTAATAGTCACCGACGCCGCCGGTGGACGCACTCCAGTACTCATCGAGCTCGAAGACATTGGCAACCTCAGGAGCCTCCACCGGCTCGTAACGGGTATCTGAGCTCGAGCAGCCCACTAAGGTGATCAGCGCCAGCGGTAACGCAAGAGCTAGTTTCGTCTTTAGCATGATTAACTCTTCCAAACTAACAGAACCACGGTCAATTATAGCGATAGACCGCCGTTCTGGCACTTCGTTCGTAGCCGGAATGTGGCACATATCGTGACACCCTCACGGCATTGACATGGGTCTGACCCGAGCCCGGCCCGAGGCGCATCAGCGCAGTCCTAAGCAGCCCAGCGCAGTCCTAGGCGACACAGCCTAGGCGGCCGCTGGCAGCGCGCGGCCTTAGTTCGCGGCCGGGATGCTTTGGGCCTCGATTTGCTCAGCCATGATTTGATAGGCAGGCTTATCGCCGACCTCAATCACGTTGTCAAACTTCATCTGCAAGATCGGGCTAATGGTGAGCTTAGCCTCCTGATGCAGGGCAATCGCCTGAGCGTAGGCGTCATGAGCGCCGGCGCGATCGCCTTGGCTTAACAGGATGTCGCCGCGAATCTCAGCGGCCTCAGCCTGGTAGGCCGAGTTCTTGAGGCCATCTAAGGTGGCCATGGCCGCATCGTACTGACCGCTTTGGCCTTGGAGGCGCGCTAACACCAGATTGGTTTGCGGCACAATCAACTCACCGCCGTTATCGCGGGCAAAGGTGATGTACTTGAGGGCATCTTGATACTTCTCACCTTGAATTAAGGTGGCGGCCATATCTAAGGCCAGCATCGAGCCGTAGATGTCTTCATGCTCTTGCAAGAACTTATCGGCCTCAGCAAAGGCAGCGGTACCCCGGCTTAAGACCTGGTTTTGCAGCTGATAGGTGGCATAGGCCGCATCTTGGCTTTGCTCTAACTGATAGGCCTGGTACTGGCGCACAACGACAAGACCTGCGATCGCGATGGCAATGCCCAGGCCGATTGGCTTCCAGTGCTCGTGCCACCACTTGCGCACCGCCTCTTCTCTTTCGTGCTCGTCAGACAAAATATCCATGTCAGGAAATCCTAAAATTGGTCACAAAACAAAAACTGGTTGCAGGGCCCAGCTGCGGGCTGAGCCCGCAGCAGGCAAGCTGCTGGGCCTTAGGCTTACTGGGCTAAGATCGCGGCGATCTTGGCAGCGGCCTCAGTGCGAGCCACCTCAACTTGCTCGGTGGACTTGAGATCCTTAATGGCAACGGTGCCGTTTTGCACTTCGTTGTCACCTAAGATGACGGCGACACGTGCCTCGACCTTATCGGCACGCTTGAGCAGGCGCTTGAAGTTGCCACCACCGCAGTGATTCATGATGCGGGTGCCTGGCAGGGCAGCACGTAATTCGTGTGCCAGCTTCATCTGCTCGCCTTCGATATTGGTGCCCATACCGCAGACGTAGACGTCGACCGCGCTCTTTGGGGCGACCTTACCTAAGGTGGTTAACAGGAGCATCAAACGCTCTAAGCCTAAGCCAAAGCCGATCGCTGGGGTGGCCTTACCGCCTAATTGCTCAACTAAGCCGTCATAGCGGCCACCGCCACAGACGGTGCCTTGCGCGCCTAAGGCGTTGGTGGTCCACTCAAAGACGGTTAAGTTGTAGTAATCAAGACCGCGTACTAAACGTGGGTTTAACTTGAACTTGATGCCCATAGCGGTGAGCATAGCTTGCAATTGCTCAAAGTGAGCCTTGCTCTCAGCGCCTAAGAAATCAAAGAGCACTGGGGCATCCGCTAAGATCGCCTGGACCTTTTCGTCCTTGCTATCTAAGACGCGCAGTGGATTGGTGTGAGTGCGGCGGCGCGAGTCCTCATCGAGGTCATCAAAATGGGCCTCTAAGAACTTAACCAAGCTCTCCTTATAGACCTTACGCTCTTCGTTTGAGCCCAAGGTATTGAGCTCTAAGCACAGATCGGAGGCAATGCCGAGCTTTTGCCATAAGTCGTAGGACAGGGCGATGATTTCGGCGTCGATATCAGGACCATTTAAGCCGAAGGCCTCCACACCTAATTGGTGGAATTGGCGATAGCGACCCTTTTGTGGGCGCTCGTGGCGGAACATTGGGCCCATATACCACAGGCGCTGCTCTTGGTTGTAGATGAGCGAATGCTCTAAGGCGGCACGCACGCAGCCTGCGGTACCCTCAGGGCGTAACGACAAGCTGTCGCCCGAGCGGTCTTCAAAGGTGTACATTTCCTTTTCGACCACATCGGTGACCTCACCGATTGCGCGGCAAAAGAGGCTGGTTTGCTCCACGATTGGCATACGCATCTCGCTGTAGCCATATGCCTGTACCGTAGCGCGGATTACCTGTTCTACCTGCTGCCACACCGAGGTGTCGGCCGGCAGCAAATCATTCATTCCACGAATAGCCTGAATCGACTGAGCCATGACCTAGAAAAATCCCTAAAACCAAGAACGCGAAAAAAAAAAAAAAAAGAAACGAAGTAAGCCCAAAAACTTAAGCCTGATACGCGGCCGCCAAGGCGCGCACGCGCTCGACCACGCGCGGCACAATCTCAGAGGTGGCGATGCGCCCGACCAGCTCACCCTTTTCATAATAGAGGCACTTGCCATTATTGCCGCCGCAGATGGCGACGTCCGCATGCAGAGCCTCACCAGGGCCATTGACCACGCAGCCCATAATGGCGATCTTAATCGGGGCGCGAATATCGCTTAAGCTGTCCTCTAAGGTCTTAACCGTACCGACCACATCGTAGCCTCGGCGCGAGCAGGTCGGGCAGGCCACGACATTGATGCCACGGGTGCGCAGATGCAAGCTCTTTAAGATGGCCCAGCCGACCTTAACCTCTTCGACCGGGTCAGCCGCGAGCGACACGCGCAAGGTATCGCCAATGCCCTTAGAAAGCAGCATGCCAATGCCCATCGACGACAAAACCGTACCGCCCATCAGGCCCCCGGCTTCGGTGATGCCCAAATGCAGCGGTGCGTCGCACGCGGCGGCAAGCTGCTCATAAGCGGCTACGCATAAGAAGAGCTCAGATGCCTTAACCGAGAAGGCATAGTCACGAAAGTTATGGCTTTCCAAGATGTCGGCCGAGCGCAGCGCGGCCTCCACCATAGCGTCTGGGCACGGAGCGCCGTACTTGGTGAGCAAGTCCTTATCTAAGGAGCCCGCATTGACACCAACGCGAATCGGCAGGCCGTGATCGGCAGCCGCCGCGCACACCGCCGCCACCTTCTCAGCTGAGCCAATATTACCTGGATTGATGCGCAGCGCGGCCGCGCCATTCTCAGCGCAGGCAATGGCGATGCGGTAATCAAAGTGGATGTCCGCGACAATCGGCACCGGGCTTTGAGCCACGATGGCCTTAAAAGCCTCAGCAGCGTCCATGGACGGCACCGAGACGCGCACGATGTCCGCGCCCACGTCAGAGAGCGCCCGCACCTGAGCCACGGTGGCCGCCACATCAAGCGTGTCGGTACAGGTCATACTCTGGACGCTGATCGGGGCGTCGCCGCCGATCAGTACCGAGCCAACCTTGATTTGGCGCGCCTTACGACGCTCAATTGTTGGTGCATGCCACTCCATGATGGACCTCAAACAAACAAAAAGTTAGCGCTGCGGCAATTCAAAGCGCACTTGCTCCCCAGCAGGCAGCGCAATGGTGCCGCCCATATAGGAAATCTTAACCGCGCTCGTGTCGCTCAATTTTACGACAATAGGCGGAATGGCGGTAATCTTGACCACATCACCGGCATCAAAGACACCCGAGCGCACGGTCTTACCCGAGCCATCGGTGACCTCCAAGGCCACCGGCGCCGTGACCGCGATTTCCGCGCGGTTCAAGGATGCCAGGCCATCGCGCCCAACCACCTTAACGGCGGACGAAATATTCTTAAGCGACGAGGCCAGCTCAGGCTTAGCAGGCTCCTCAACCGCAGCAGGATTCTCGGCCTCAGCCGGAGCGGTAGGCTTATGAGCAGCTGGCTCTGGAACGGCAGGCTTTTGAGCTACCGGCTCTGGGGCCGCCACTGGCTCCACGTTATTAGGACGGGCTGGGGCCAGCACAGCCTTATCCTCAACCTCAGGTGCCGCTGGATTGATATCAACCGTAGCGACCTCCTCGACTGGAGCGATCTGATCGTCATGAGCCACGCCCTCAGGCAATAAGAGCGCCTCAGGCTGTGGTACCGGCTGTTGCGCGGCGGCGGCCTGAGCCTGCATTTGCTGTAAGTCGTATTGCTGCTCGGTGGCCTTAGCGGTGTTCTCATCGACCACCATAACCTTTGGAGCATCAGCCGCTGGCTCTTCCTCAATCACGACCGGCTCATTATTGCCTACAGTGAGCTTAGAGTCGGAGGTAACCAAGGCCGCCGAAGTGTCATGGGAGGCATCCAAGGCCGCTTCATTGAGGGAGCCTTGCGAGGAAGCAGGCTCCTCCTTACCCCCGAACACGAAGTAACCGGCGATAGCGACAACGATCATCAGCACGACGATGAGCCAGATGCGGTTCATGCGGCGATCGGTGCGCTTACGCGGGACCGACACGTGCTCGATGATGACGTCTTCTTTAATCCCTTGCAGGTAGAGGTCGAACACTTCCTCGGGATTGAGCCCGAGCAAACTAGCATAGAGGACGACGAGCCGCCCTACCTTTTGCTGGACATTAGGGGTATTGAGCAAGTCCGACTCGATATTGGCGATGGTGCTTGGCAGTGCCTTTAAAGCGATCGCCACTTCCTTAATCGACATGCCCGAGCGCTGACGGTGGTAGCGCAAAACCTGGCCTGCGGTCTTGAGATTTTCGATATTATCGACCGGCTTGAGTGGCGGAATGGCGACGTTTTCCTTGGCGGTGCGGCGCACCTCTTCGGCGTCCTCGGCCTCACGCAGCGCCAGCTCCTCAGCTTGGTCACGCGCCAGCACCTGCGCCGCCTTAACCGCCGGATCATCCTCGAGCGCGCGCGAGCTGTGCAAAATCGCAGGCTCCCCCGACTCAGGCACCGACTCCGGAGCGGCCGCCCCCGCAGTGGCTGCCCCAGCAGCGTCTAACTCAGGCGCCACCGGGGCACTCGCTCCCGAAGCAATTGGCTCCGGTGCCCCTTGAGCAGTCGGCTCAGCTGCCGCCAAGGATGCGGCAAGCTCGGCCTCTTGATCGGATGCGGCCGACTCAACCGTAGCAGAAGCAGCAGAAACGGCAGCAGCAGAAGCAGCAGCTTGGTTCTGCGCTAAGGCATCCTCGAGCGTAGCGCCCTCGCCCTTATTTAAGACCTCAGCGGTCTCGACAAAGGCTTGGGCCGCCTCCAGCGCCGAGGCCACCGAGCTCTCAGCGTTCGCAGGTCCAGCAGACTCGGCAGATGCCACGGATCCATCCTGGTTCGGCTTATCCGCACGATCTAAGTCATTGTGAGAAATGTAGCGGTTCTTGCTTTTCTTGCTCATCTGCCATTCCCGGCGCATCCTACGCCCCACTCAACTATACCAATGGCCCCTATGCTAAGCCCAATCATCAACGCTGACCTGCTTAGCGCCAGCACGGTGCACTAACCACCCCTTGCCTCATGCAAGAGAGCTAATGCTTAAGCTGGAACTTAATTTTGTCGTCCGCGCGCAGGGCCTCGCGCTCAGCGGCCTCAATCTGGGCCTTTAACTTGCGGTCGTTGACCTGGCCTGCCAGCTGGCCGCAGGCAGCGGCGATATCATCACCGCGCGTGGTGCGGGTCACCACGGTCATGCCGTATTGCTCGACCAAGACCTTATAGAAGCGATCGATGCGGCTATTGCTTGGGCGCTGATACTCCGACTGCTCATGCGGATTAAATGGGATCAAGTTGATCTTGCACGGCAAATCGCGCAGCAGATAGGCCAATTCATGGGCCTGATCGGTGCTGTCATTGACATGGTCTAAGAGCACGTACTCGATCGTGACGCGGCCGCAGTTGGCGTTGGAGTTATCGATGTAGTTGCGCACCGCCGGAATCAGCTCACGCAGCGGGAACTTACGGTTGATCGGCACCAGGACATCGCGCAGCTCATCGTTGGGAGCATGCAGCGACAGGGCTAAGGCCACGTCGACCTTGCCCGCGATCTTATTAATTGCAGGCACGACACCGGCAGTAGAAATCGTTACGCGGCGCTTGGACAGGGCAAAGGCGTTGTCCGACAGCAAAAGCTTGACCACAGACAGGACGTTGGCCACATTCAAGAGAGGCTCGCCCATACCCATCATGACCACGTTGGAGATCGGCTTTTGCTCTTGGTTTTGGCTAAAGCCGACGCGCGAGGCAGCCCGCCACACTTGGCCGATAATCTCCGAAACCGAAAGATTACGATTAAAGCCCGACTTACCGGTGCGGCAGAAGGCGCACTTAATTGGGCAGCCCACCTGAGTTGAGATGCACAGGGTGTTGCGCTCCTTTTCAGGAATGAACACGGTCTCGACCAGCTGACCATCACCGATGTCCATGGCCCACTTGATAGTGCCATCGACCGAGCGCTGCTCGGAGACAATCTCCGGGGCGCGGATGCACGCGATCTGCTTAAGCATAGCGCGCGTATCCTTTTTGATGTTGGTCATCTCATCGAAGTCCGTGACGCCCCACTGGTAAATCCACTTGAGCAGCTGAGTGGCGCGAAATGGCTTTTCGCCATGGGTCACGGCAAACTCCTTTAAGGCATCAGGATCCAAATCCATTAAGTTGATCAGATTCTCAGACATAAAGCAAAATTGACGAACTCATCAAAAAGACCCAACATCTGCGGCCCAGCACTCCCACAAAAACAAAAAGAAGAAGCACCAAAGACCACGACAAATGTGAGGCGCGGCAAACTTTTGCCATCCCCCCGCAAACTTATAATTATACACACAAAAGCCTAGCCTAAGGACAGCAAGCGTGCCCCACGGCAAAAAGCCGATAAATAAGCCAAAAGCTAGCCAACCACTGGCAAAAATCCCAGCACTTAGAGACCAAGAACTCGCCCCAAGGCAGTGGCTCAAACAAGGAAAGATAAAAGGCCCAAGGGTGAAAGGCCAATGAACCCAAGCCCGGCACGGTCTGCTTAGGCACAGCAAACACGGCGTGAACAGAATAAGGTCGCAGTGCGAGGCTTGAGGCCGCAAGTCGAGGCTTGAGACCGGAGTGCGAGGGCTGCAACAAAGCGAGTGCTTAAGACCGCAGCGAGAGTGCTTGAGAGTGCAACACGCGGCTTGAGAGCACAACGCGCGGAATTGAGCTCAGAGCAAGGTAGAACCAAAGGCAACAAGCGGCGCGCCAAGAGACAGAAAGCAGCGTAAGAAGAGGTAGTACAGAGGTCTGCGAGCGCGGTGTGATTCCCAAGCAGGTCGATGGAGTTGATGGCGGCTCGTGACTTATAGACTTGGCACCTGCGCTACCAGCACGAGAGCAAACCAAAGAGAGGCAAGTGGCGTCGGACGATGGAGCGACAGAGAAAACGACCTGGGCGGTCGGTCGCCCTACCTGGCTGTAATCAATGAAGTCAGCCCCTGCTCTTAGCATTTGAAAGGCTGACTGACCCCTATTGCAAGCGCTGGGTGCTTAGCGCAAGGCTGCGGCAAGGCAGAAAAGCGTCTGGTGCGGACAGTGCCCTACTCATCCGCATCTTGGTTCTTGGATTGAGCTTGAAGCTCCTGCATCTTCTCCAGCATCTCTTCGAGGCTGTTGAATGGACCGTACGTAACGCCATCTCCATCATCGCCCTCATCCATTGCGCCCAGCGTGACATTGAGCTCAGGGGCCTCAGTGAGCTTAATCTTGGAATCAGCCTTTGAGTCCTTAGCCTGCTCTTGATTCTCGTCTTGAGCCTCAAGCGCCGCCATGCGTTCCATCAGCTGTTCAAAAGAGGTGCATGGGCCACGCATGAGCTCATCGACATCGTCATCAGCGTCCTCATCCGTTGCCTCCTGTGTCAGGGCATTAGGCTCATCAGCGCGCAATGGGAAAGGCAAGCCGTGGCAGCGCAGGGACTGAAGATAGAAGATACTAGTAGCTGTACTCAGATCCAATCCCAGCGACTCATACAGAGCCGCCGCCTGAGCCATGAGCTCAGGCTCGATATCGAGCTTCAACTTCTTGGACTTAACCATGAATCATTCCTCCGCTAAAATCAACTCACGTCTAATTATCTCACAATTTAAACAAATTGTCGTTGAGCTGCGCTAATAATTGAGCAGAGCGGTTTGAGACTTGCCTCGGCCTCGTGCGGGGCAGGCACAAAAGATCAATGCCAACAACGAACGTTCACTGTTCTGAGCTTACAAGAATGGTATGGCCCTACTGCACGCGTAGGACGGAAAATGGAGGGAAGGTGCGGAAGAAGGCGGGCCGAACTGTCATTTAACATAATTCGGCGGTGTAGATATGAAAAAAGACCAGTTAAGATCCTTAATCAATGGTGGAGGCATACGGGATCGAACCGTAGACCCTCTGCTTGCAAAGCAGATGCTCTACCAACTGAGCTATGCCCCCAATAGATTTTATTCTTTAAACGCACTATGCGTTTAAATGGTGGAGGTATACGGGATCGAACCGTAGACCCTCTGCTTGCAAAGCAGATGCTCTACCAACTGAGCTATACCCCCAGTAAGTTCTAACCTTCTTGGTGGAGCTGACGGGGATCGAACCCGTGACCCCTTGCATGCCATGCAAGTGCTCGTACCAGCTGAGCTACAGCCCCACTTGGTTAGATTGTCTTCTTGAGCAACGTGGTGGAGCTGACGGGGATCGAACCCGTGACCCCTTGCATGCCATGCAAGTGCTCGTACCAGCTGAGCTACAGCCCCGCGTTGTCTTGAAAACGGTGCTCATTATACGTGTGGATTTCAGGGTGTCAACAAAGACTTAAAAAAATCTTAACTCAGGCAAATGTGATCTAGCTTACAAAACACGCTAAAACCCGATAAATACGGGCTTTATGACCACCCCAAAAAATTGCCAATCTATTTACTTTGGTAATATTCCCCAAATTTAACTTGAAGCCCCTTTTCGCTCAAAAAGCCCTACTCGCCCCGCTTCAGCCCACATTCTGCCTGCAACAACCGCACTCCAACAGCTTCTAAGAAATCATGACTGGGGGTGTGGGAGTAGGACGTACCTACTACCCCCAGTGTTTAAGGCCGGTTGAACGCGTAACACGCTGAACCGAGCTTGTTGAAGGGCCACCAAGAGCAACCCCTTCAGTCGGCCGCGCAGTAAGGCCTAGCTTCCACAAGGCCAGCACCAAAAATCCACAGCAACTTCGTCCCCACGCGCGCGGCCCAACAATGTCCCCTACCCCCAAACGTACGTCCTGCCCCCAAATGCGTTTAGCACGATTTTTTGGGGTATGGGGTTAATTTTGTGCTAATCTTTATGCCCGCTGTCGACGGATCCCCTGTTGGACAGTGATTTGGGTTTTGGTTTAGAGGAGCTCTTGCTTTATGGCTACTAAGGCTGCATCCACCTACGATGGCTCATCCATTGAGGTCCTAGAAGGTTTAGAGCCGGTACGACGTCGTCCGGGCATGTACACCGATACCACGAGCCCTAATCACTTGGGCATGGAAGTCATCGACAACTCGGTCGACGAGGCTTTAGCAGGATTTGCCACTCATATCGACGTCATGCTCCATAGCGACGACTCGCTTGAGGTCATCGATAACGGTCGTGGCATGCCAGTCGACCTGCACCCGACCGAAAAGATCCCGGCGGTTGAGCTCATCTTCGGGCGACTGCACGCGGGCGGTAAGTTCAACTCCGATAATTACGGCTTCTCGGGCGGTCTGCACGGCGTGGGCGTGAGCGTGGTTAACGCACTGTCGCTGCGTCTTGAAGCACGCATCCAGCGTGGCGGTAAGATTTACCAAATCGCCTACGAAAACGGCAACAAGGTCGAAGAGCTTCACACCATTGGCACCTGCCCTAAGGGCGCCACTGGTACCGCAATCCGCTTCTGGCCGGACGGCTCGTACTTTGATAGCAAGCGCTTTAACCTAAAGGCTTTAATGCACTTGCTCAAGGCTAAGGCCGTACTCTGCCCTAATCTCTCGGTGCACTTTGTCAACGAAGCCACAGGCGAGGAGTTCACCTGGACCCATGAGGGCTCCTTAGGCAATTACCTCTTGAGCCAATGCGCCGGACGCGCTATTGCGCCGATGCCACCATATAGCGAGGTGGTCACCAATGCCGACTCCGAAGTCGCCTTTGCCGTGGCCTGGGAGCTAGAGGGCAGTGAGCGCGTCCGTGAATCCTTCGTCAACCTCATTCCAACCGCTGAGGGTGGTACCCACGTCAATGGCTTGCGCTCAGGTCTCTTGGCCGCGATGCGCGAATTTTGCGATCTGCACAATCTGCTGCCACGCGGCTTAAAGCTGGTTCCAGATGACGTTTGGGCGGCATGTTCCTTTGTTTTGTCGGTTAAGATGCGCGATCCGCAATTTGCCGGTCAAACCAAGGAGCGTCTCTCCTCACGTGAGTGCGCGTCCTTAGTGGAGAGCGCAGTTAAAGATCGCTTCTCGCTCTACCTTAACGCCAACGTTGATACCGCCAAGGAAATCGCCGAACTCATTATCCAAAGTGCTAAGCGCCGTGAGGCCTCGGCCAAAGTGGTCGAGCGCAAAAAGGCCACACGCGGTCCGCAGCTGCCAGGCAAGCTGGTCGATTGCACCAGCACCGATCCATCGCGCTCTGAGCTCTTTATCGTGGAGGGTGACTCGGCGGGCGGCTCAGCGCGCCAAGCCCGTGATGCCAGCTGCCAGGCCATCCTGCCGCTGCGCGGTAAGATCCTCAACACCTGGGAGGTCAATGCCTCGACCGCTCTAGCCTCCGAGGAAATTCGCGCTATTTCGGTGGCGATGGGCTTAGAGCCTGATAGCAACAATCTCAACGGCTTGCGCTACAACAAGATCTGCATCTTAGCCGACGCCGACTCCGACGGCCTGCACATTGGCACCTTGTTATGTGCCCTCTTTGTGCGCCACTTCCCTGAGCTGGTGCGCCAAGGGCACGTCTATGTCGCCTGCCCACCGCTCTATCGTATCGACTACAACAAGGAAAAGACCTACGCCCTTGACGATGCCGAGCTGGCCTTAAAGCAAAAGAAGCTCTTAGCCAAGGGCGCTAAGCCTGAGAACATCCGCATCCAGCGCTTCAAGGGCTTAGGTGAGATGAACCCAGAGCAGCTGCGTGAGACCACCCTGGCCCCGCAGTCACGCCGCTTAATGCAGCTGACCTTAGAGGACGAGAGCAAGGACGCCACCTTTGCCCTCTTTGACATGCTGCTCTCCAAGAAGCGCGCGGCCGACCGCCGCGTCTGGCTCGAGGAAAACGGCGACAAGGCCGAGTTCCTAGACTAACGAACTTCAATGCGCCGCAAACGAACCAGCGCGCCCCAGCCCAAAACAGAGCCCCTCAGCATAGTGCCCTGAGCGGACGTGCAGTTGCGTGCTCCCGGCCCCATACGCTCAGAGAGCCTAAACTGGGCACGGCCCTGGGGCACGCCCCCTGATACGAGATGCACGCCGTCAGTTGCGTACGTGCAACGCTCAAAGGCGCATGCAGCCAGCTAGGACGCAGTGTACGGCGCTCAAAGCTGCTGCGCATGCAGCTCGCAATGACTCAGCATGTGACTCCAGAGGCCGGGCTCATTCTGTCAGCTCTGACTCTGGGGGCGCTGCTCAGAGCTGCGCGGTAGCGGGCTGCTACGGCACAGCACTGAGGTCGCGGCAGCGCTGGCGCCTGCGGCGCAAAGTGGCGCTGTGGAGCGCGCAAGTGCGGAAAAATCGCTTAAAATCGGCATAAGGCTTGCTCAAGCCTTGCCGATTTTTTTCTTTTTTACTGAGCGGGATTAAGCCCCTTAGGGGATATCTCTTGTTTCACCCTTAGTGCCAGACTTGCAGTGCGCTGCAAGTTTCCTAGATGGCTACAGCTCAGGTAGCCACGCCCTGACAGAGGAGAGCAAATGGCCGAGTCGTCCGATGGACAGGAGAAGACCGAAGAGCCGACTGGTAAACGAATATCAGACGCGCGTAAGAAAGGTCAACTTCCTCGTTCCCGTGAAGCAGGCACATTCTTTGTGCTGCTCTCAGGCGTATTGTCGCTCTGGCTCATGGCCCCGTACTTGGGTCATGGCATGGTGGGCGTCATGCGCAATTCCTTTGTGATGGAGCGCGAGCAGGTGTTCGATCTCTATGAGATGGGACATATCTTCGTGCAAGATATCATTGCCATTGCGATCCCCTTGCTGGCGATCTGCGGCATCATTGTGGTGGCCGCCTTCTACGGCAACATCATGATCGGTGGCATGAACTTCTCGACCGAAGCTATCACCCCAAAGCCTGACCGCCTCAATCCACTCAATGGCTTTAAACGTATCTTCAGTCTCAACTCGGTGGTTGAGCTGATCAAGAGTATCTTAAAGGTCGGCTGTATTGGCTCGATCTGTTACTTCTTGATTACCTGGCGCTTCCCGAGCATTTTGCGCCTGTCCTACATCAACATCCAAAGCGCGGTCAGCGATGCCTTTAACATCCTGTTCTGGTTCATGCTCCTCATCGTATGCGCGATGATCCCGATCATCATGCTCGATGTGCCGTTCCAGATCTGGCAATACCGCCAGCAATTGCGCATGACCAAGCAAGAGCTCAAGGATGAGATGAAGGAGACCGAAGGTAATCCTCAGATCAAGAGCCGCATGCGCCGTATGCAGTATGAGATGGCGGCCCGTCGTATGATGGCCAAAGTCCCAACGGCGGACGTGGTGGTCACCAACCCTACCCACTACGCAGTCGCGCTCTCCTACGATCCTGAAGGTGAGCTCGCCCCGGTCGTGGTCGCTAAGGGCGTGGATGAGGTCGCTGAGAAGATCAAGGAAATTGCCCGTGAGTACGGCATTCCGGTCTTACAGTTACCGCCGCTGGCGCGCTCGCTCTACTACACCACGGACTTAGACCATGAGATTCCACGTGGTCTGTTCCAGGCGGTAGCGCAAGTGTTAGCTTGGGTCTTAGGCACCAAGGCCTACAACGAAGGCCGCAGCCCGAACAAGCCGCGCGATTTGGATCCAAACGTACCAATTCCAGACGAGCTGCGCTTCTAGCAAAGACCCGCACCTCCCACCAAGCCCCCAATTCTGGGGGCTTTGTTTTACCCAAAACCTAGCACACCCCGTGACCGCGTGAGTAAGGACGACCACATAAGGGTGCGCCCATGGCGCTAAGCAGCAAGACCGAGCGACCACGCCCCGACGGGTGACACGCAAAGTCCAGCAAGGGCGGCGAGCCTGACGCAGTGACGGCGTAAGGGCAGGTAAGCGCGCCCAGCTCGAGTGAACGTGTATGGTGCAGGCAACCGCACACCACTCGCGTGACCGGAGCTGACACAAAAGCAACCACACAAGCTCCAGTGTCAACGACCGGCTTAGTGCGAGCGACCACACAAGGTTCGAGTGACCACGCCAGGTTCAGGGCGCGTGCCCGCCGGTTAGGTATGAGCGGCGGCCCCCGGTGCAGTGAGCAAATGGTTTGGGCTGAGCAAGTGTGCTGGGTGTAGTGACTGCGCGTGGTGCGAGCACTTACGCATGGTGCGCGGTTGGCTACGCATTAATTTGGGTCACGATTTTGCGCCGCGAGTTAGCTTAGGCTAACTTGGCGGAGGGGCCCGAGGGGTGGGCTCTGGTACCCCACCATGGGGGTGGGTGGCCTGACAAAGCCCCCCTTTTTGTCAGTTAAAAATTAGGAAAAAATCGATTTTCCTAAGCTCTATCCCATCTTTTGAAGTGGCTTTGTGCTAAAATTCGCCTGTAGGGTTATGCGCCCGGTGTAGATATATTATCGCGATGGATAAATTACCTAGACCGATGCACAAAATACCCCACCCCATGGGCGTGCTCAACTTGAGTTAAGTCACCCATGAGCCAAGCTGCGACCAAGCAGCAGCTGGTGAGCGTAGTTTGACCGCGCTCCATCTTTTTTGTTTGGGCCGCACTTAGGCCGGGCATCAATGAGAGCTAAGTCCTCTGCTGTGTTTGAGCACCAGCTTAAGACTTAGCAGCTGACTTAGTTGCTCGCCTTAGCCTAAGTGCTTCCAAGACCTCACGCTTCGTTTTCGGTCGGCAAGCCCGAAAACCCCAAAAAAGCAAAGCCAGGCAGGATGCCCGGATGGGTCTTGGGATCAAAGCTTGACGACAGGATGTCGCAAGCTTGAGGCATCAAGATTAAACAGACTGGCCAGCAAGCTCATTGGTCGTAGCACTGTTTTTTGCTTCATCATTCCTTACTGGAGGATTACATGGCAAGCAAGCATTCCAAGAAAGGTATCAGCTCAGCAGTTAAGGCCGCCCCTGCCGGGGTTGCTGCCGCTCCTGCTGCTCCAGCTCCTGCCCCTCAGTGCGCTGCTTTAGCCCCAGAGCAAGAACGCGGTGACTTCTTTAAGCCATCCGTTGAGCAATTCAAAGACAGCATCATCAAGCACTTACGTCGTACCATCGGTACCTCCGAGAAGAAGGCCTCGAACCTCGCTTGGTGGCAAGCCGTGGTCTATGCCGTCAATGAGCTGGTCTTTGAGCGCTTAACTCAGACTCAGGCCACCCACGCTTCCAACGATACGCGTGCGGTTAACTACCTGTCGGCTGAGTTCTTAATGGGCCGCCTGACCGTTAACAATCTGTGCAACCTCGAGGTTTACAATACCTGCAAGGAAGCTTTAGCCTCCTTAGGTATCGACATCAACGAGCTGTGCGATGAAGAGCCTGATATGGCTTTAGGTAACGGTGGCTTAGGCCGTCTTGCTGCCTGCTATATCGACTCCCTGGCTACCTTGAAGTACCCATCGATTGGCTACGGCATCCACTACGAGAACGGCTTATTCCGTCAGGAAATCCGTGGTGGTCGTCAGGTCGAGCGTCCTGATTCGTGGCGTGAGTACGGCTGCCCTTGGGAAGTCTGCCGTCCTGAGTCCATTCAGAACATCCCGATCGGTGGTTATGTTGAGGTTCAGACCGCCCCTGATGGCACCATCCACAAGGTATGGCACCCTCAGCACATGATCAAGGGTGTACCGTGGGATATTCCAGTGGTTGGTTTCCGTGGCGCTTCGGTCACCGTCCTGCGTTTATGGGAGTCGCGTGCTACTGAGCAGTTCAACTGGGACGTCTTCAATGCCGGTGGCTATGTTGACGCTCAAGAAGAAAAGGCCAACGCCGAGACCATTTCCAAGGTTTTATACCCTAATGACTCGACCGAAGCCGGTAAGATGCTGCGTTTAACCCAGCAGTACTTCTTCTGCGCTTGCTCGCTGCGTGACATTCTGCGCCGCTACAATCGTGCGCACCACCACGATTACTCGGCCTTTGCCTCCAAGATCGCGATTCAGTTAAACGATACTCACCCAGCCATTGCTGTAGCTGAGCTGATGCGTCTGTTCTTAGACGAGGAAGGCTTAAGCTGGAACAGCGCCTGGAAGATCGTCACTGAGGTCTTTGCTTACACCAACCACACCTTACTGCCAGAGGCATTAGAGAAGTGGCCGGTTTACCTCTTCGAGCGTCTGTTACCTCGTCACTTAGAGATCATCTACGAGATCAACGAGCGCTTCTTAGACGGTGAAGTTGCCCACATGTGGCCAAACAACAACGAGATGCGCGCTAAGCTCTCGATTATTGAGGAAGGCCCATGCCGCATGGTACGCATGGCTCACCTCTCGGTTATCGCTTCGCGTCGTGTCAACGGTGTAGCTGAGATCCACTCGAAGTTAGTGCGTGAGCAGCTCTTCCCTGAGTTTGCTCAGATCTGGCCAGATCGCTTCTGCAACGTCACTAATGGTGTTACCCCACGTCGTTGGCTCTTAGCCTGCAACCCAGGCTTAGCTGAGCTCTACAACGAGGTCTCGGGCCCAGATTGGCCGCTGCACTTAGAGTCGTGCGCGCTGATGCGTCCTTATGCTGACAAGCCAGAGTTCCAGCAGCGCTTCATGGACGTCAAGTTCAAGAACAAGCAAGCCTTAGCCGTCGAGATCAAGAAGTTGACCGGCGTTGAGGTTGACCCACATGCGCTCTTTGACGTTCAGGTCAAGCGCTTACACGAGTACAAGCGTCAGCACTTAAATCTGCTCTACATCTTATCGCTGTACCGTGAGCTGTTAGCCGACCCTACCAAGACCATCGTACCTCAGGTCTTTATCTTTGGTGCCAAGGCCGCTCCAGCCTACACCTTAGCCAAGGACATCATCTTTGCCATCAACAAGGTAGCCGATCGCATCAACAACGATCACCGCATCCGCAACCAGTTAAAGGTTGTGTTCTTGCCTAACTACCGTGTATCGCTGGCCGAGAAGATTATCCCAGCTGCCGATATCTCCGAGCAGATTTCGACCGCAGGCTACGAGGCTTCGGGTACCTCGAACATGAAGTTCTCGATGAACGGTGCTTTAACCTTAGGTACTATGGACGGTGCCAACATCGAGATCGTGGCTGAGGCTGGTGAGGAAAACAACTTCATCTTCGGTCTGTCGGTGGAAGAGGTTCAGGCCTTAAAGGCACAAGGTTACAATCCTTGGGACTACTACAACAGCAATGAGACGATCAAGGCTTGCTTAGATTGGCTCGACACGGACTACTTCACTCCAGGTGAGCCAGGTGCCCTCTCGAGCATCAAGAAGGCTCTTTTAGAGAAGGGTGATCCATTCTTAGTCTTAGCCGACTTTGCTTCCTACCGTGAGGCTCACAAGCGCGTGGAGCAGATGTACCAGGACAAGGCTCGTTGGGCCCGTGCTGCGATCATCAACTCCGCTTCGATGGGCAAGTTCTCGTCGGACCGCTCGATTGAGGACTACGTCCACAACATCTGGTCGCTCAAGAGCTGCGACGTCAAGAACGACTAGCACCACCAGAAGCTAAAAGCTGAGCTCACGCTCAGCCGCCCCACCCATCGAGTGGGGCCCGAAACTTAAGGGGAGCTGGCGCCGACGCGCCAGCTCCCCTTAGTATTTGGGCGTTAAGCAAAGTTGACGTAGCGCCCCACACCAAAAGAGCCTCAAAGGAGCGCCTTAGGTGGCCTACGCCAACCGCGCATGCTACCCCTCAGCCAAGAGAGCTTAGCTAAAGTAAGGCTCACACGATAAGCGCACGGCCTCTCACCCTACCAGCGCTGCGAACGTGCTATCTAACGCGAATAAGATGCAAGAAGGCAAAAAACAGCACAAAGCACATTATTAACAACACAACAACAATGGCAATTCCCATAGAATTGACTCCTCAAGAGTTTTAGCGCAAAGCTATTTGCAACCATGCGCTCAATCAGGGCCGCCTTCCGCACTTTGGGCTTACCCGAGGTCCTGATGCGGCTTGAAACAAGGCCCGCGCGATAAGCGCGCTGTCCCTCGCCCTGCATGCGCTGAGAGCGTGCTATCTAATACGAAAGGCGCGCATTATGCCAAAAAACGCAACAATGCATAACAATAGCAATACAAGAACAGTCGCGATTCCCATAGAGTCAACCTCACAAGAGTTTTAGCGCAAAGCTATTTGCAACCATGCGCTCAATCAGGGCCGCCTTCCGCACTTTGGGCTTACCCGAGGTCCTGATGCGGCTTGAAACAAGGCCTGCGTGATAAGCGCGCTGCCCCTCACCCGGCCAGCGCTACGAACGTGTTTATCTAACGCGAAAAATGTGCAATATACCAAAAAACACCACAAAGCACATTATTAACAACACAACAACAGTGGCAATCCCCATAGAGTTAACCCCGCAAAGTTTTAAGGCAATACTATTGTCAACCATGCGCTCAATCAGGGCCGCTATCCACAACTTGGGCTTAGCCGGAGTCCAGGTGCGGCTTGAAACAAGGCCTGCGCGATAAGCGCGCTGCTCCTCGCCCTGCCAGCGCTAAGAACGCGTTATCTAATACGAAGAGCGCGCATAAAGCCCAAAAGCACAATCAAACAAGCTAAAAATAAAACAATAGCAGTAGCAAGTCCCATAGAGTTGCCTCACAATAGTTTTAGCGCAAAACGGTTTTCAACCATGTGTCTTACTTGTGATTTACCACTTGGAAGTAGCTAAAAAAACAAGAATAGGGACAAATCCCTAAAACCACTAACACGCCAACAAAAAACATATTAACACCCCGTACTATACTGCTTCTTTTCAGTTTTAGGGCTTTCTCTGTTCCCAATGGGGTTTACCACTTGGCGGTATAAAGAAAGCCAATAATTGGGATAAAACCCAATGCAGCTAATGCAAACACAACTATCACTGTTACCACCTCAGTTTTGAGCGGCTCATTTGTTCGTTATAAAATAGGTAATCCCAAATCAAACTCACATCACAAAAAAAAAAAATAGAGCCAACAATAAAAAACGTCAGCTCTATTTGAGATATTATCTAATACGAAGAGCGCGCAATAGACCAAAAAACGCCAAAAGGCACATTAAAAATAATACAAGAACAGTAACAATTCCCATTTCAGTCTCCTTACAACTTATGCAGCAATTACTAATTGCCTTTTTTGTTTAAATTATTAGCAAGGGCTTCATATAGCAACTTAACACCACCTGCCTTAACCTTAGCAAGCTCGGTCTCAGCTTTAGTGTGTTCAACAAAAGCCTTTGAGGCTTCAGATTGAACATTTTCAAGCTTTTTACGAAGCTGAACATTATCAGCTTCGGTCTTTGTTGCTCTATCGAGACTTTGAGCAGATTCAGTTTCAGCCTTTATTGCTCTATTAAGATTTTGAGCAGCCTCAGCTTCAACTAAAGTTAATCTTTCACGAAGTTTATCAACTTCAGACTCTGCACTTTCAGCTCTTTCACGATAGTGAGCAGCTTCAGCTTGAGCCTGTTCTACTTCGTGTTGAGCTTGTTCTGTTTTAGCATTATCATGACTGGCTTCGACTCTCTTTGCTTGATGATTAAGACATTCTCCTCTAATAAAAAAAACGACAAGAATAACAACAAATGCGCAAGCAAATAAAAGAGAAACAGCAGCAGTAATCGAGCTCCACGATGTTCTAATCAGCTCACTATATGATTGGATTGTTGAATTAAAATCCGGACCATATAAATTAAAATTGATTAAAAACTCAAGACTGAAATTAGAAAGATCAACATTGCCTAAATAAGCAAACAAACCAACAGCACCGACAGCAGTTCCAGTAAGGTAGCGATCATTTTGCCTAATCTGGCGGTCAAGGCTTGGCTCACTGGACTCCTTTAAGCCTTGGGTATTATGGCCAAATAGCCAGCCCAATAATCTGCTGATCAAGCCCGGCTGTTCGGTCTTAGGATCGTCGTTGCTCATTACAAAGCTCTCCTGCTTTAGGTTAAGGTCATGGTGTACACCATAGAACCAAACAATTTGAGTCAGTCGCTTTGCAGAGTCGAGCAAGTCGCCGAGCGAAGCTATGGATTCAAAGTGGTAAGGAACTATTCCTCATAGCTTATTATACGGCACAACGCCCCATTTAACCTGACAAAAGTTAACACTTTGCTGGGGTGGTTAGGGCGTGAGGTGAATGCACCAAATGCGGGCAAAGGTGCTAGGCAGGTGTCATCTACGGGCCGCGCTCAGGGGGCCTGGGACGGTCTTTGCACTGGCAGGGCGCACTGCGTGCTATGAGCATAATGCTCAAAGATGATCCTTTGGCCCGTATTTTGACTAAAATGAGCCGGTTCAGTCGTGTTTAGGCTCGGCCTTGCACCGCTCAAATCGACTGGTTTCACTTTGTTGAGACAATATGAAGTGACGTCTCGTGATTCTTTTCGTTTCCTCAGCGGCTATACTGGGGTCTGAGCTCATTCCTTAGGAGACTCTGGTTGCCGCTGTGGTTCTTAAGATTAAGAGAGGTCGATATGCAACAGCCCAATACTCCTTCTGCCTTGATTTGCGCTGACAATCAGGATCCACAAAATTATGCGGGGACACTAGACTCCAAGCCGGAACAACTCCGTATAGCCGTAGGCGCTGATGTGCACTTAGAGTCTTTTAACTTGTGCGCAAAACTCCTGCCTGGTTTTGGTCCACAGGCCATACAGCTAAACAACGGGATTGTTTCCGAGGCGAGGACGCGGCCGTCAGCTGACGCCATAGTCAAGTTTATAGAAAATGCTAAAGAGCTCATTTGCACTAAGCTCGGTTACGCACCTGCCTTTTCTGTTGTTGTTGCCTATGAGGCCGGCTGTCTTGGTTACAGCCTCTATAAATCTCTCGCAAAGCGCGGTGTTGACTGCGTAATTATGGCTCCTACTACCATGGCCACCACAAGTGGCAGCAAGGTCAAGACAGATAAGCTCGATGCTCGCAAAATTGCTGATTGCTTGCTCCACAAGCAATACAGCAAGGTTCACGTTCTTAGCGATAAGGACGAGGGAGTGCGTGATTTTATCCGCATGCGGGACGATCAGAAAGAGCTTGCTAAGACTGTCAAGCAGAACATCAACTCGTTTGTTGCGCGTCGTGGTTTTGCTTTTAGCAAAACCAAGTGGACTCAAAGCCACATTCAGTGGCTAGAGAAGCTTGAGATGCCAACAGATATCGATCGTGAAACACTCGATGGGTATCTCTCTTTGCTCTCTGATCTCGAAGATCGCATTAAGCGCTTGGATGCGCGCATCTTAGAGTTCGCACAGAGTGGTGACTATGCTGAGGCGGTAGGCTATCTCTCCTGCATTAAGGGCATCTCTGAGCAACGAGCTTTGAGCTGTATTGTTGAGGTCGGTGACTACAAGCGTTTTGACCATGCGCCTCGTTTTGCTGCTTTCCTTGGACTTGTGCCAGGAGAGTACTCCAGCGGGGGAAAAAGAGTTGCTACCGGGTTAACCAAAAGCGGCAACCAGCACCTTCGCAAAGAGTTAATCGAGGCGGCTCAATGCATTGTGCGTGGTGCTAAATCTGCTAAAGGCTTAAAGCTTAAGAGGCGCCAACAAGGCAAACCAGAGCATGTGATTAACTACGCCGATAAGGCAGTCTACCGACTCAAGAGCAAGTTCGATCATATGATCCGTATGGGCAAAAAGCGCAATGTTGCAATTGCTGCAGTAGCCCGCGAGTTATCAGGCTTCATTTGGGGCATGATGAATCATAAGTGTCACTCAGACGTCGAAGCGCAGGCCTGCGCATCTTAACCGTAGTGGCTCAATCTCAGCTATGTGCTGAGTTCAAGCTTGGGACTTAGTCTCTATGGGGTGGTAGATACTTTATCTTCTGCGAACTCCATTCTTGTTATCTGCAGGGTTCGGGATCTAGTAGTCTCTAAGGGGGAAGGGGCCGCAGAGGCCTTAAGGTTTGCGGTCTCCATCCTGGTTTTGTGGCAGCTTAGAGTTCACTCTATCCGAGTGGTTGCCACGACCCCAGCTACGGTCGGGTGATCTAGCAAATACCCAGCTCGGAGGGTTTGCTAGATCGTGTCATCAATGTGAGACGTGCGATAGAGTTGACCTTGACTATCGCATCGCAACAAGGGTCGGGCTTATCTTCAATGTGACACGTGCGGTGGCTTTGACCTTAGCCGCCGTATTGCAACAAAGGTCGAGCCGAGGGGCAAGCTGATTCCTAGGGCTCTGCAAGAGGCCAAGTTTAGACCGGTTATGCTATCTCCGATCTCCCTATGTGATATTGGACCTGTCCAATAACTCACGCTTTGAGACTCCGAGGGCAACGACGAAACCATTGGCCTGTGGTAACCAACCCACGTATAACAGAGTGGTCAAAGTCGCGATCTCTAAACCACGGCTTCTTGCAGAGCTCTTAAATTTCAAAAATCTGCTTGACAAACGTCACTTCATAACAGGGAGAGGACACGCGCTGTGGTGGTGTCCTGAGATGCTAATGACCTTTTTTCGAGATATGCCGGTAGGCAAGAAGTTCTTGGCAATCTATGGCCTGATCATCATTATGCTGGCGATCATGGCTATCTTTGCCAATACCGCCTTAACCCGTACCTACAACATCGCAAGCGAGCTTAACCGCACGGTTGAGACCTCCTACGTGGTACCCGCCCAGCTCAATGATGAGGTGGTCAACGCGGGTCGTGCCATTAACTTCGCTACCCAAGTCGATAAGCCATCCGACCTCAATCTCGGGGACTTAGACGGCCGTATCTCTAAGATCAACAATCTGATGGCGCAGGTCACCTCGACCAACTTCCCAGAGCGCGTCGCTGAGCTTAAAGGTTACATTGATAATCTCAATAATACCTACACCGCCAAGATTCGGCCGCTCTTAGCTCAGGGTCAATTCCGAGAGGCCTTTGTCACCTACCGCTCGGAATACACCCCAGTGTCAATTAAGGTCTCGAGCCTGTGCGCCACCTTCTTAATTGACCAATTGCACGACTTAGAAAATCAGACCGATGACTTAGCCTCGCCGACCACGATGTACATCATGCGCGGCGGATCAGTCCTTATTATCTTGCTCTTAGCCTTATTTGGCTGGTACACCACCCGTGAAATCGTCAACGCGGTCGAGCGTTTAGTCAAGCGTGCCGAAGAGATGGCCCATTTGGACTTCTCGCACTCGGTTAAGGTCGATCGTAAGGACGAGTTTGGCCAGTTAGAGCAGAGCTTTGAGGACTTGCGTCAGGCGATCGGGCAGAAGATGAACTTCATCCAAGGCGCCACAGATCAAGTCACCACCAACTCCCAGAATATCCATAGCCTGATGACCACCACCCAGCAAAGTGCCTCGCAGGCTGAGTCCAATTCCTTGACCGTGGCCGCTGCCGCCGATCAAATGGTCTCGACCACCCAAGATATTGCCCGCAATTGTGAGGCCGCCGCCAACGCCTCCACTACGACCCGCGATATCACCAACCAAGGCTTACAAGCAGTGCAGGATGCGGTCTCGGGTATCAACAACCAAGCCGAGCAAACCAAGAACGATGCCCAGCTGGTTAAGAACCTGGCCAACCAAAGCCAGAACATCGGCTCGATTGTGCAGACCATTGACGAAATTGCCGCTCAGACTAATCTTTTAGCCTTAAACGCTGCAATTGAGGCGGCCCGTGCCGGTGAGGCGGGTCGAGGCTTTGCCGTGGTCGCCGATGAAGTCCGAGCTCTGGCCTCGCGTACCACCAAGAGCACCCAAGAAATTTCGAGCATGGTGGTCCAAATCCAAAAGGAAGCCGATATCGCGGCCTCTTCGATGGACAATTCGGTCAACTCAATGGATAGCCTGGCGGCCCAAGCCAACAGCATTGAGCAAACCCTCAATGATATTATGGCCCACGTCAATGAGGTGAATACCCAGATCACCCAGATTGCCACGGCCGCCGAGGAGCAGACCACGGCCACCAGTGAAGTCTCGCAGAATATGCAGAACATCACTCACCTGCTCCAAGACGTCGCTCAAGACACCAACAGTGTCACTGGCCACATTGATTCGACCGTTAACCGCATCGAGGAGCTGCGCAACGAAGTCGCTCAATTTAAGCTGAGCTAAGCCAGCAAGCAAGCTAGCCCAGACCGCTGCGCTCTGGCCTCAGCTGGGACTAACGTCCCAGCTGAGCTTAGACCAAACACAGAACTTAGGCCCCATAGGCTCAAGCCCCGTGCTCAGCTCAAGCACGGAACTGAGGGGCCATGCAGGGCTAAAGTCCCGGCGCAGTCAGGTCAAGCACGGTCTTAGCGCAAGGCCGAGCAGGATCCTGGCTCAAAGCTGGGCTGGAACCCCAGGCTAAGTTAAGGCTCAGAGCTGGTTTTAGACTCAAGACTCCTGACTAAATTGAGCTCAAGGTTGGACCTCAGGCAGGACCTCAGGGCCCAACTGGTTTTGGTCTAGGGCAGGAACTCAGTACCAAACTGGTTTGGAACCAGGACCGGGCCTTAAGGCCAAACTGTTTTGAGCCCGGAACTGGACCTCAGAGCCCAACTGATTTGGGCCTCGGGCCTGGGCATCAGAGCCCAATTGATTTGGGCCTCGATCTGGGGCTTAGAGACCAAGGCATGGGCTTAGCTGGGCGCTAGTGGGGGCGCGCTTGAGTGCACTTTTGTTTGCGCTTTTGAACGCTGCGGGCCACAAGTCTGAGAGCTCATAGTTAGTTCTGAGAAAAGGGATGGGACACCATCCCTTTTGTGTCTTGGGGCCCTGAGCTTAAGGGTTTGGACCTTTGACGTGGCTTTACCCTAAGGCTGGGCTGAGACCTATGCGTTATGCTCTGTGTTGGGGCTTGGGCGCCTTGCTCCATGCAAAAACCCTAATTTTGATTATGTGCTTTGGCCAACTTAGTCTAAATTAGGATCCCATGGTTAGCGCTGTGGGCTTCGTTTTGTGCACAAGTTTGCGTTTTCCCGTGACAACGATGCTGTCTAGGCTGCGCCTAGGCTAAAATGCAGCAAGGCACAACGCCTAGTGGGCACTACCGCCGCTTTTCTTTTTGAGATTGAGGTTACTCAATGCGTTTCACTTATGGAATGTTAGCTCTGGCACTAACTGGCTTATTAGGTACCAGTGTCTCTAGTGTCCATGCTGAAGATCTGTTAGACATCTACAACGAGGCCTATCAACGAGACCCAGTCGTGCTCCAGGCTAAGGCTGAGCGCGACCGTGCCGTAGCCGCGATCGATGAAGCCACGGCGGCCTTACTGCCACAGCTCAATTTAACCGGTGGCTTAAGCTACACCCACACTAATCCGGCAGGCGACAGTGCGTCTTATAACAACCGCGCCGCCCAAGGTGGTATCAACCTGTCGCAGGCCATTTGGCGTCACAGCTCCTGGGTTAACCGCGATATCGCGACCAAGACTGCCGCTCAGCAAGAGTTAATCTACGCTGATGCCTTGCAACAGCTGATTTTGCGCACCTCGCAAGCCTACTTCTCGGTGCTCAATGCCTTAGACTCGGTGACCTTTGCTAAGGCCAACCAAGCAGCCTTAAAGCGCCAATTAGATGAGGCCACGCGCCGTTTCCATGTAGGCTTAATCGCTGAGACCGACCAATTAGAGGCCCAGGCCGCCTATGATTTGGCAACGGCTCAGGTCATCACCGCTGAGAACACCCTGATTAACTCCTATGAGGAAATCAGAAAGTTAATCGGCCGCCAGGTCAGCAGCCTCAATCCATTAGACGAGGCCCGCTTTAGCCCAATGCCGGTCATCGAGACTATCTCCAAGATCGTCAAGGATGCCGAGCAAAACAACTTAGGCCTGCAAGCGAGCATCATTGCCCGTGATATCGCTAAGGACAATATCAACTTAGCGATGACCGGTCACGAGCCTACCTTAGACTTAACAGGCAGTGTCGGCATCGTCAACAACAACTACAGCATCGATGGCGCCCAATTCACCGATGGCACCAGCAACAATGCTGCGGTTGGCTTAAACCTCAACTTACCACTGTACTCCGGTGGTGCTACTAGCTCACAGGTAAAGCAAGCTGAGCACGGCTATGTAGCCGCGAGCGAAGCCTTAGAGCTGGCGCATCGCACTATGGTCTCGGACGCTAACAACAACTACAACAACGTCCAGGCTGCGATTTCCTCGGTTATTGCCTATCAGCAGACCGAGCGCTCGGCGCAAAGCGCCTTAGAGGCAACCCAAGCCGGTTACGAGGTTGGTACCCGCACCATCTCCGATGTCTTAGATGCGACCCAGCGCCTCTACTCGGCTAAGCAAAGCCTATCGGCCGCCCGCTTCAATTACATCATGTCGCGCCTGCAACTGCTCTATACTCAAGGTCAACTCGATGTTAACCAAATCGAGCAGATCAATAGCGGCTTAAAGAAGCAAGCTACGGCCGCCCCACAAGCTACCAGCACTCAAGCGGCCCAGCAAGCTCAAGCCATTCAAGCAGGCCAAGCTGCCGCTCAAGGCAACTAATAAGCGCTGAGCTCAAGGCCCAGCGCCGCGCGCAGCATAGCGCTGCAAGCTGAGCGCCAGCTGAACCCTAACGCGCAAAAGGCGCTCGCCCCTCACGGGGCGGGCGCCTTTTGTCAATAATAGCACAGCGCAGCCCGCAGCGCGCGACCAAACGGCCCTCTGGTTCGCCGCACCAGAGCCGAGCGCCACAGCGCAGCGCGCAAGCGCCACTAGCCTAGGAGCTAACAGCGCCGCTGAAGACCGCCGTGCTACGTAAGCAGTGCTGCGCTCGCGCTCCGACAGCGCCAGGGCACCGCGCCCAGCGCTACTAAAGTGCACGATGGCAAGCACCCAGCAGTACGACGCACCTGCGTCAGTGGGCCCGTTGTGCGGCTCTCAGCGTCACTGTGCCCGGCTGAGCTTAAGAGAGCGGCCAGGGAACAGCGACGCGTTACTTGGAGCACACAGCGACGCTGAGGGTAGCGCCCGGCGCCGCCGGTGGCAGCACCCTGAGCTCGCAAAGCTGAGAACAGCACCCGGCGGATCGCGGTGCTGCGGCGAGCCGCTTGGGCCAAGTGGGGCACGGGGCCGTGCTCCGACCAGCGGCACGCGCGCCGCTGGCCGCAAGGAACAAGTGGGGCGCTGCCGCTGGGCTAGCGAGCTCTTTAGTCCATGCTCTTGATCTTGGCGACGATGCTGCTCGTCGAGCAATTATCGGTGAAGGATAAGATCTTGACCTCACCGCCGTTAGCGAGCACTTCCTTATGACCTGCAATCTGCTCGACTTCATAGTCGCCGCCCTTAACTAAGATGTCAGGGAGCACGGCGGCAATCAGGGCTTGCGGGGTATCCTCGGAGAATGGCACCACGATATCGACACAGCCTAAGGCCGCCAGGACTGCCATGCGATTCTCAAGTGGGACAATCGGACGGGTTGGGCCCTTTAAGCGCTGGACCGAGTCATCGGAGTTGACCGCGACAATCAAGATGTCACCTAGGGACTTAGCCTGCTTTAAGTAATCGACATGGCCCTTATGGATGAGATCAAAGCAGCCATTGGTCATGACAATACGCTTGCCTTGAGCCTTTAAGCGGGCGACCTCACGCAGCAGCTCCTCACGGGACATCACGCCTAAGTGCTTAGGCTCAACGATAGTACCTGAGACCTCACGGCTTAACTCTTCTGGGGTTACGGTGGAGGTACCTAACTTACCGACCACGATACCGGCGGCGCGATTGGCGATAGCGCAGGCTTCAGGCAGTGAGCAGCCGCTCGCGAGGCACGCACCTAAGGTGGCGATCACGGTGTCACCGGCACCGGTGACGTCGTAGACCTCACGGGCATAGGTTGGGATATGGAGCGGCTCCTTACCCGGCACGATTAAGGACATACCGTCCTCCGAGCGCGTAACCAAGAGCGCATCAAGCTCAATGTCGCGAATTAAGCCCAGCGCCTTTTGCACTAAGTCCTCATTGGACTGGACCTTACCTACCACCGCCTCAAACTCGGACATATTAGGGGTCAGTAAGGTAGCACCCCGGTACTTGGTGAAGTCGGTGCCCTTAGGGTCGATTAAGACTGGGATATGCTGTAAGCGGCACTCGCGGATCATGGAGGACACCGAGGATAAGGCGCCCTTACCGTAGTCCGAGCAAATCACGACCTTGGTGTCACGCAAGGCTTGGCGTAACGCCAGCAGCATGCGGCCCTGATCGACATCGGCGTAGCCCTTTTCAAAGTCCAAGCGCAGAAGCTGCTGGTGGCGGCTTAAGACACGCAGCTTGGTGATGGTAGGCAAGTCCGGGCAGACAATAAAGCGCGTGGCGATATTGCGCGCGGCCAAAATCTCACTTAAGGACTGGGCCGACTCATCTTGGCCCACGATGCCGATGATGTCAGAGGAGATGCCAAGCGAGGCCAAGTTAAGAGCCACGTTTGCGGCACCACCGGCGCGCGACTCATAGCGCTCGACATTGACTACCGGAACCGGAGCCTCAGGGGAAATACGGCTTGAGGAGCCATACCAATAGCGATCTAACATGACATCGCCAATAACCGTAACTCGACCCTTAAAATCAGGTAGCTTAAGCTCTTCCATGTCTTACCTCGCAGGCCCGGTGCCAACCACCAAAAAAAGAAAGCAAACCAAAAAATGCACCTGTCCCACGGAAGAGAAATTCCCAAACATTCCGCAGCCGGTGCAACAAAAGAATGATATCAGATTTGGCCCAGTCCCAACGCGCCCAACGGCCTTAATTGGCCCCATTAGCGCGTGCCCTGCCATCACGCGCTACACCCCCAGCACTGAGCGCGTTTTGTAATTTTGAGCTCTTTAGCATAAGATGGGGCACATTGGCACAAGGAAAGTGCTAAGAGAGCACAGGGTAGGTACCAAGTGCCATCAGGTGCGGGTATGAGGCATCAGGCCAGGACCAAGTGACACGGGATGAGTGCCCACAGCAGAGGATGGCTGCGGTACCGCTTACGCCATGGCACAGGGCACGTGCCCGTGGTCAGGGCGCGCGGTGGCACCAAGGTTTGGTAGCACCAAGCACGTGCGCACTGGCCCCAGGCAGGTGCTAACTGGCACTAAGCAAGGTGACATCCAGCAAGGCGACACCAAGCAGGTGCTAACAGGTACTGGCAAGTGCTAACTGGCATCAAGCAAGATGGCACCCGGCAAGGCGACATCGAGCACGTGTGAACTGGTACTGGGCAAGTTGGCACCAAGTAGGAACCATGCGGCACCGAGTATCATGTGCACCGGGGAGATACCCGGCGGCACCAGGTACCAAGAGCACCGAGTGAATGCCCTGCGACACCAGTTGCCAAGTGCACCGGGTGGGAACTCACCGGCACCAGGGAGCTGCCCCGTGGCACCAGGGAGCTGCCCCGTGGCACCGGATAGCTGCCCTTAATGAGAGGACTTAAGTCATGCCCCAACAGCGTTCTGCCTTGAGCGAAGGATCATTATGGCCGCTGAGCTACGCGCTCTTAGTGGCATCTTTGGGCATGATCTTTGGCTATGACTTAGGCTCGATCTTTATCAGTGTCGACCACGGCACGGAGTTCTTAATCTTGGCTGAGACCAAGAGTGATATCTTGGTGGGCACCTATATCCTGGGCTTTATCATTGGCGTCTTTGTCTCAGGCTATGTCACCTATGGCTCAGGGCGAAAAATCACCATTGTCGCCAGCGTCACGGTAGGCGCCTTAGCAGCTCTTGCAAGCCTAGTGGCCCCTAATTTCTCGGTCCTATTAAGCTCAGAGCTGGCCATTGGCTTTTCCTTTGGTTTGTACTTTCTTGCTGCCGCGCTCTACATCAGTGAAGTCACGCTGCCCAGCTACCGGCCCTTTGCTTTTGCCCTGCTCCCCACCGCCGCCTGCGCTGGAGCCATGAGTGCCATGCTCTCGCTTATTGACATCGATGAGCTGCCGCTCATTGTGTTTTCGATCTTACTGACCTGCACCATTGTGGGCATTTCCTTTGTCTTAGTGAAGCTCCCGGAGTCCCCACGCTATCTGGCGCTCTCAGGCTCTTCAGATGCGGCCTTAGCCGTGCTCTTTAAGCTAAGACACGATATGGGCGTAGCAGCCCGAGAGCTGGCCGAAATCAATGAGTGCTGCCGTGGTGAAACGCGCGGCTTTGAGTTCTTTTTACAAAACACCACCTATCGCCGCCTCATTTTCTTCCTGTGCCTCATCACCTTTATGTGCAATAGCGCCGGTATTACCGCGATCCCAAGCCTGCTCTTAGGCAGTATGACCGTGGTGGTGATCAGTGCCGGCCCCAACCCGAGCTACATTCTCGACAACAACATCGTGGTCTATTGCACCTACACGGCGATTTTTGTCAGCCTCATCCTCCACGCCTTACTGGTCAACTACCTGCCCCGACGCACCCAAGTGCTAGGTTCATTTGCCATAGGCCTTATTTGCCTCATTTTGACCATCGCGCTCACGCTCTTACCGGACGGCTACTTGCAGCGCTGGCTCATCACCGGCTGCACTATGCTCTACTTAATCGCAGTCACGGGCGCCTTTGTCGCCTACTTAGGCATTTGCTGTGACCTGATGCCGATTAGAGGCAGAGAGTTTGGCCTAGCGGCCATTATCCTATCCCACAGTATGGGTCTGCTCTTTGGGCTGCAAAGCTGCATGCCGCTCATTCACAACTTTGGTATCACCGGCTTTTTGAGCATTTGCGCTGGCATCAGCCTCATGGTCTGGTATCTGTGCTATCAATACCTCCCAGATCCTGGCCACAATAGTCTTGAGGTCACCGAGATGCGCATCATGTCGGCCCCAAGCCTCTCGCGCCTGAGCCGCTTAAATCAACCTTCGCTCTAAACAGCAAAAGCCAAGCTTAGACGTCACCGTACAAGGCAACTTCGGCGATGACGAGCTCGATAGCACTGCTGAGTGGGATAACGTCGCATGGCAGAGCAACTACAGCTCTGAGTTCATCGACAACTTCACCTATGGTGCTACCTTGGGTGTAGCTGCTAAGACCGGCTCCTTCAGTGCTGGTATTGGCTTAGGCTACCAAGGTTCGTCCAACACCGATGAGTTCAGCGCTACTGCTAACGCCCGCTTCGTCTTCTAAGACTGAGCTGACTTAGCTTCCAGCTCAGGCCCGCCCCAGCGCGCCGTGCGCGCGGGGCGGAACCTAAGAGCTTTTAAGCGTAAAGCTCAGCCCACTTGCTGAGACCACAGCCCAGCAGCCAAGCTGAGCTCAAGGTTCAGCATATGTGCTGAGCTCACCTCAAGCGCAGAGTCAAAGTCCCTTCTGGGCTATAGCTCTGCGCTTTTCACTTTACCTAAAATATGGGTAGATAGATATGAATATTGATAACACCACTTCCTTTATCGACCAAGGAGCCGCCCCTCTCACCATCTACCGTACAGCATCATCACCGCCCATGAGGGAAAGCAGTTAGAGCTCAACTCGGTGTTTCCACACGCTGGCCCTGCTTTGCCCAACTTAATCCGGCACTCGACTGCGTGGAGCAAGTCGCTCTCACCAGCCTCTTGTATCAGCGTATGCCTGACTGGGTACCACTCGAGAGTAAGGTGAAAACTGCGCTCTGTGTCCTCAAGGCTATTCAGTTCCAAATCGCCAGCGGCACCATCGATTTCGGCAAGCTCTACAACCCAGGCTACCTTGCAGATCTGGAGAAGACCATCCAGATCTTCAAAAGCATTATCCTCAACATCACAGCCTATGGCGATGTAGATTATCCCGACTTGGACAATGACGGTCGTGGCCAATTGGTAGTCGCCCTCCAAGCCGCGCTCTGTTTGCTTGAGGCAGCAAAATCCCTGATGGGCCACTAAAGCTGCTACGCCTCTGTGCTCATGCCGCATAAAGGCGCCTTAGTCTTCAGAATTAGAACTGCCAGAGCAAGAGCTATCCACTCCTAAGGAACGTAGCCGCCAATAAGGCCGTCGCTACGGCGTTGGTTCTGCAAATGGCAGCGGCCAACAGACAACTCAACCCGGACGAACTTATTAGCTGCAGCGTTCCTAAGCTACCTGAGTCCTGTTCCAAGACCTTCCCGAACAGCAAGACAAAGGTAGCCCCAACGCTCAAAGCAATGTAGAAAGTCCAAGAGGCTTAAAAGTAAGCGGCCTAAAAACAGTATCGCGGCGACCAAGGGCGCGGGCGCTTTGCCTGTCATGTTTTCATGGCCTTACCTCGCCCTAAGCTGCTTAAGAGGCATCAGCCTGAAAAAAATCTGTCGTTCCGCCGCAAAGACAATGTCGCTCTACCACAAAACAAAATGTCGCTCTATCACAAAAGAAAAAGTCGCTTGGCTGAGATTGGGGCATAACCAACTATCGCAGCACGGCAGTAGCGCCAGCGCTAAGCTCTAACTTAGCTCGTAGCACTGACCTGTGCGCGGGCGCTGCTATGGAGATCTTTAGCAACGGTACCAAGCCTAACCGCCCAAACAATCGCGTGCACGAGCACAAATAATCAGAACGCGCAAATTGAGCTCAAGGCTGCCATCCCTACCCTAGCCTTATCCGGCGCAAAGCTGAGGCCGCCAGGAGCACTTGAAGGATTAACCTCAAGGTATCTTGATCTAAAGACAGTCCTTGCCCAAGGTAACTAACCTCAAGGTACTTCGCTTTCAAGGTATCAGCGCTCAACGGAGACCGCGCCCAAGATTGTTCACGCTCAAAACAACTTGCGCCCCATGGTCGTCCACTCGCAAGACGGCTCGTACCACGGTCGTACACGCTCAAAACAGCTCGCACCCCATGGTCGTACGCGCTCAAGACAGCTCACACCCCATGGTCGTATGCGCTCAAGACAGCCCGTAACACGGACGTACCCTCTTAATGTGGCTCGTGTTCCGCGCAAGTCTGCGCCCAAGAAAACTCACGCCCCATAGTCGTCCGGTCTTACCGCAGAAGGCGCCTCATGGTAGTCCGCCTCAAGGCAACTCACGCACATGGTCATCCACTCTCAAGGCGGCTCGCGTTCCGGCAGTCTGCTCCTAAGACCGTCTGATTCAAGCGGGCTGTTACGACCATGCCCTAATGGAATACTCAATCTTTTGCGGAATGAACGCCCATAATGCCCTACTCCAACGCAGCTCTTAGGATCTAGTACCAGTGGACTTTGGGAGCGTAACTGGATCGGCGCCCGCGCCCGCCGCCAAAGCTTTTCGTGAAGTTTTAGGGGCTCGATTTTAACCTGTCTAAAAACACCATAAACGGGCCTATAAGCTCTTAG